>JAFSVD010000001.1 GCA_017450275.1 Desulfovibrio sp.
GCCCTCAGGGCTTTAGCCAGGCTTTGCAAAGAAGGCATAGCTCATTTCTCCTGTTTCGCCCCGGAAATACACGAAGTTCCAGGAAAAGTCTAAAACCGTATGGGAGCCTGTGTTCTGCCATGCGTACTGTCTTTATATTCTCGAAAACATGTAAAACGAAACGACCGTTATACAGTAAAATAGCTGGCGTATGCAAAAACTATTCCAAACTCATCTTTTTAAATGCGTCAGCCGTGGTTTAATGTCCTCGACAGACCAGCTCTCGGCTTGTTCGAGAAAACGGAGCCACGACATATACACCGTATTTGACAAATCTTTATGAACCACGTATAATTCCTTACTAAGAAAAAAATACCAACTATAATGCTGAATATATATTACAACAATATTTGAGAAAGCAATGTATAGCGAAATTATTCTTTCAACTCATGCCTTTGTCCCGAAAGAGGAACTCAAGGCGCCGCAAAGCGAGCTGGAACGACTCCTCACCGTGACATCGCGTTTTGACGAGGCGCTCAAAATTCCCCTCTTTGCGACAACGGAGACCCATTTTGGTTATCCGCTCTATCTGCATGCCTATGCCAAGGCAACCACCCATCTTCGGGATTGTCGCCATCTGGGTTCGCCGATACAGGTTGCCATGGCACCCACTTTTGCCTTGCGAGACAATCAAAAACCGATTCTTGCTCGCTTTAAAGCAGAAATCGCCAAAGGGATTACAGGCTGGCTTCTCAATATGCCAACTGGTGCCGGAAAAACAGTCTGTGCCTGCGCCATGCTCAGTCTTCTTGGTCGCACAACCTTGATTATTGTGCCCAGGGAAAGCCTCATGAGCCAGTGGTGTGAACGCATCATGGCCTTTACCGATATCAAGGAGGAGGAAATCGGCATTGCGCAGCAATCGATGTGTCTCTATGAGGGAAAAAAAGTTGTCCTTGGCATGATCCATTCCTTAGCCAAGGACAAGTATTCGCAAAAGTTCTATGATTCGTTTGGTCTTGTCATCTGGGATGAAGTGCATGTTGCCGGTGCCCAGAGCTTTAGCACCACCCTCTCTCTGTTTGCGCCCAAATACCGCATTGGCATGTCAGCAACGCTGAAGCGAGCAGATGGCTTGGAGGAACTCTACAAGCAATCTATCGGCGAATCCTACCTTGCCATTGCGCAAACCACCCTGCTTCAGCCCCTTGTCTCTCTCCAACCGTTTAAAACAGCCAATATCGATCGAACGATCTTTACCGTGGCCGACAACACCTTTCGACGCGGCAAGATCATCTCCCAACTTGCCGAAGATCCCGCTCGCAATGCGCTCATAGCCAAGCATCTCGCCGATGTGGCCAAAACCGGGCGGCGCACCGTCTGCTTCTCCGAGCGCATTCAACAGCTTATCACCCTCAAAGACAGTCTTTGTCAGGATCACGGTCTCAATCCGGCAACAATCGGTCTTTTCACCGGCCAAACCAAGGCACAAGATCGCCAGCGGATTTTGAAAGAGAGCCAGATTATTCTCGCAACCTATGGGGTTATGGCCATGGGAGTTGATGTGCCTGACCTTCGTGCCATAGTCTTTGGCACGCCGCAGGCCAATGTGGCACAGGCTGTTGGGCGAATTCTTCGCCTCCACGACCACACCTTGGAACCCCTTGTCGTGGATATTGTCGATGTCAGCTATCTGGACTGTCACTATTGGGCAGAATCGCGAAAACGGTATTACACAAATATCGCAAAAGCAAGCATCACAGTCCTTCCTGAGGTGGTTGCAAAAAGTCAGAACACGGCAAAGGCTCACGATGATCCTTCTAAAGAAGGTGCATCACAAAAAGCCAACGTACAAAAAAGGAAAGGTCATGGCAGCAAAATACAAAAAAACAAAAACATCAAGAAAGTCAAATAAACAATATAAATCAATTAATGATTATTTAGAATTATACCCGTCACTTGTAAATTCTATTAATAAACTTATAGAGAATCAATCACTGGTAACTTGGTCATCGTTTATAACAGAAGCTCAAAAAATTACTGATAAAAAATTTATAGTAAAGATATTTAATGACGTCATATCTCGCTTAGGGGGAATAGAGCCTGTTTTTCATTTTATCGATGAAATTAAAAATAATAAGGATGAGAAATTCCTAAAAGAAAATAAAATAAGTAATTTTTCGCAATGCCAATTGGATACTATTTCTAATAAATTTAAAGCAATTATTTCAATGTATGCACAGTCAAAGTTGTTTGTCTGATTCTGTGTAGCGCGATCACGTGGTGGCTCCCGTTTTTGAGAGTCGCCACAACCTGAACCAATTTACCTGGTGGTTTTCCTTTAACCCTGATTTTGGATACCGTTCTATCGTTGGTACAGCGTTCAAAATCTTCTTGGGAACAAAAAAATGCTCTGCTGTCCAATCGAACCTTGGGTTTATTGAGCAGCAGAGCGCGTATACTGTTGAAGAAATAGTTGAGATTTTGAATCATGAAAGCCTTTTCCATAGAAAACTGCCAGATGCAATGTAAAAAGGCTTTTGGCTTCTCATCTTTGATTGGTCTTATTTGGAACTTCGAGAAATTCTGAATATATCGTAATCACGGGATGAGAAGATCCGCTCCTGAGATGTGAGAAAATCTAAAGCCTAGGAGGCCTTCCTGGCAAAATAGGACGCAAGGAGAGAGCCTGAGATATTATGCCACACACTGAAAAGCGCTCCTGCAATGGCTGCTTCGGCGCTAAAATACATGAGAGCAAGCGAAGCGGCAAGTCCAGAATTTTGCATGCCAACCTCAATGGAGAGCGCCGCTGACCGTTCTCTGCCCATGCGAAAAAGTTTTGCCACAACAAAACCAAGACCAAGACCACAGATATTGTGAAGAATGACCACCAAGGCCGCACTCATCCCGACCTGAGTGAGTTTTGCCGCATTGACGGCAATGATACCGCCTATAATGAGTACAATGGCGATAATGGAGAGAAGGGGGAGATAGGGCGTATATTTTCTGACGGTTCGTTCAAAAAAGGCATTGACAAAAATCCCGAGAGCTATGGGCAGAAGAACAACCTGACAGATGGAAAACATCATGGAGAGAAAGGAAACCTCAATGCGTTCTCCCGCAAGCAGAAGGATGAGGAACGGGGTGACAATGGGAGAGAGGAGCGTACTCACCATTGTCATGGAAACAGAAAGCGCTACATCACCGCGCGCAAGATAGGTGATGACATTTGAGGCTGTGCCGCCCGGACATGAGCCAACAAGAAGCACTCCGACTGCCAGTGCCGTTGGAAGCGGAAAGCATTCCACTATACAATAGGCAAGCAGGGGCATGATAAGAAATTGGGCACATACTCCAAGAAGGACATCACGCGGACGCTGAAAAATCAGTTTGAAGTCAGCGAGTTTAAGTGTTGTGCCCATGCCGAACATAACAATGCCAAGAAGAAGCGACACATGAGCCGTCACCCACAAAAAGAGATGGGGGACAAAAAGAGCTATTCCCGCAATGAGCACCACAAAAAACGACATATGTTTTGTCACAAATGCATTTACCATGTTCAAGAACGTCATTTCCATCTCCTTCTTTCAGGATTTCTCTCTGAAACTCTTCACAAAGAGCAATTCTGATGTATTATAAGCATGTTTTTATTATGTCGTCGATGCTGGTACTTCATATCAACTACTTGACAAATCGCCATATTGTATTGTATTGCAAAATTATGATATAGAATACGTAAATTGTATTTTATGCGAAGAAAAATACTTGATATCACGGACAAAATTATACATTGATTAATACTCTCACCTTTCCAAATAAAGAGTTTCCCACCTCATCTCGCTGCAAGCGGAGACGTTGGCAGACCGAGAGGAAATCACCTTGTGAAATCTGAAAGCGCTTGGATGTCTGTTGGATGTCTGATCAAAACCGTGTGGGTCGGGGTGCTTGACAGTGGGGAGAGACATCACTCCCCTCGTTTTTTCCCCGTGTTCTTGACAATACAAAGGCCTCGCAATGGATAAACTACGCCCCCCTCGACTGACACTGTTGGATTTTGCCGGACGAGCAAAAACCATATCGTCCGATTTTGCCAATTGGCACTGCATCAAGGAGGGGGATGGTGACATCCTTGTCCTTGGCATTGGTTCTGGCACAAGCCAATGGCCCAAGGAATGGGATTCGAAGCGGGTTTTTTGGCTCGATGAGCCAGGCTTTGTGCAAAAAACCCAGAGCCACACGCACATCCCTCCCTCCTGGCACCATATAGCCAAAGACCAGGCACAGGAAATCTTTCCCCATGCCTCGGTTTGGTTTTTCCAGCAGGCTCTCTCCTTTGCCCCTGCCTTTTGGGTGGATCTTTTGGGCGAGCTCTTTGCCAAGCCGTGTTTGTTCCGTCGTGACCCCAAACGCATCCTTCTTCTGGGATCAACAGCCTACCTGCTCCATCAGGAACTTGTCCATGCCTGCCAAACGGCGGGCTTTTTTGTGATCCCGTATCTTCCCTCCCTGCCTGCCAAGAATCCTGAAGAGGATGTGCTGCGTCGCTGCCATGGTGTCCTCCCCACTCTCTGCCTTTCGGTGAACTTTCGGGGGCTCGACAGTGAAGGCCGTCTTTTTGGCCTGTTCAAGGCGCTGCGTATTCCCTGCGCCATTTGGATTGTGGACAATCCCTGGCATATCCTCTCTGCCATCAAATACCCCTGGTGGAAGGAGGCTCCTCTCTTTGTCACCGATCCCAGCTTTGTGCCGCAACTGACAGCCATCGGTGCCAAATCAGTCTTTTTTCTCCCACTGGCTGTGGCTCCCCACATGTGGCGCCCATTGCCTGAAGGTGATGACCCTGATTGGGGGACAAAGCCTCCCCTTTTTGTCGGGCATTCCGCCTTTCCGGATAAAAAACGCTATTTTGCCGCAGCCCACGTGGATCCCGCTCTCTTGGATACGGCAAAGGCATTGCTTGACACCCAGACCCAGCCAGATATCCATTGGTGGTACGCCCACTGCCAGGTTCCTCTCTGGCCAGGCAACGCGGTGCGAACCCCGGGCGCTGGCGCTGAATATTGTACCCAGGCTAAAAAAGTGCAGTGGCTTTCGCGCCTTGCTCCGTCTTCCTTTACCCTGGTTGGTGACAACGGGTGGAAAGAACTTCTGCCCGATACCAATCTACACAAAGCGGTTGACTACTATACCGAACTGCCCACACTCTATTGGCAGGCATCGTGCGTTCTCACGCTCACAAGCCTACAGCTTCCAGGCAGTCTCAATCAACGCCATTTTGATGTCTGGGCAGCAGGAGGCTTTTTGTTCTCCAATCCCACCACCGGCCTCTCCCTCTTTCCCAAGGAACTCACGGATCCCATCACCATCGCATCCCCAAGCGAACTCGCCACACGACTAAAAGCTTTTCAAAGGGATCGAGAGACGCGAGCGCTGATACAGGCCTGGCGGACGCATCTCGCCGCCAAGCACACCTATAGGCATCGCCTCCAAACAGTGATTGACTGCGTGGCAAGCAGCCAGTAAATGCTCCAGCTTGCCTTTTTGCCTTTCCTGTTTCAAAATATCCTACAACGACCCTCGACGCCGCAGGCCTTTTTTCGCTGTGTGCGAGTCCACTCTTTTTTTTGCGTAGGTATTCCTGTGTCTCTGAGCCTGCATTCCCATCTTCTGTTGCGCATTCTTCGCAAATGCGCCTGGCTTCTTTTTGTCTTTCTGGGCATAACCTTGGTCTCCTTCCTGGTGATCCATTTGGCTCCCGGTTCCCCAACCGACATGGAAGTGACCTTGAACCCCTTGGCAGGCGAAGCAGCCAGGAAGCGCCTTGAAGCCCTCTATGGCCTTGATAAATCGCTGACAGAACAATACCTCAACTGGCTTGTTCGACTGCTCCATTTTGATTTTGGCAATTCGATGTCCGCGGATGCTCGACCTGTGATGACCAAAATTCTCGAGCGGCTGCCCCTGACCGTCAGCATGAATGTCATTTCCCTCATCCTGACGCTTTTGGTCGCCATTCCCGTGGGCATTTTTTCCGCCTGCCGCCAAAATTCGTTCTGGGATCATATTTTGACCCTTTTTGTCTTCCTGGGCTTTGCCATGCCCTCCTTTTGGCTGGCTCTTCTCCTCATGACCTGGTTTGGCATTGACTTGCAATGGCTTCCGATCTCAGGCCTCACCGCCATGAACTACGATCAAATGGGGTCATTCGACAAATTCTGTGACCTTGCCAAACACCTCACACTGCCTATTATGGTGTATACCCTGGGCAGCCTTGCTGGTATGTCTCGGTATATGCGTTCGTGCATGCTCGAGGTTTTGCGCCAGGATTATATGACAGTAGCCTGGGCAAAAGGGCTCTCTCCCTTTGCTGTCTTGGTGAACCACGGACTCAGAAACGCTCTGCTTCCGGTGATAACCCTGCTTGGTCTTTCTGTGCCAGGTCTCATCGGAGGAAGCGTCATCATCGAATCGATTTTTGCCTTGCCTGGCCTTGGAAACCTTTTTTATGCTGCGGTCATGGCCAGGGACTATACCATGATTATGGGCAACCTTGTCCTGGGCAGCATCCTCACCTTGGCTGGCAATCTTCTTGCCGACATCTGCTACAGCCTGGCAGATCCAAGAATTCGAACGCAAGCTGTCTGAGGAGCGCTATGCGAGATCGTCTCGTCTTTTTGGTGCGAGCCTATGGAAAACTGGGTTTTGGCCTTTTCCTTGTGCTTTGTATGATGCTCACAGCCCTCCTGGCGCCCCTTCTAGCCCCCTATTCTCCCAATGCCATGCATCTCGACCATATTCTGGAAGCGCCGTCGCAGCAATTTTGGCTGGGAACAGACCGTTTGGGGCGCGACGTCTTTTCCCGACTTCTGTTCGGCGGACGCATATCGCTGTGGGTGGGTTTTGTCGCTGTTGGGATCTCCATAAGCATTGGCACAATCTTGGGATTGATCAGCGGCTATTTCCGGGGTCTTGTGGATGAGCTGATTATGCGTTTTGTCGACGTCATGCTCTGCTTTCCCTCCTTCTTCCTCATTCTTGCGGTGATCGCCTTTTGGGAGCCCGATGTCCACAATATTATGCTGGTCATTGGCTTAACATCCTGGATGGGGGTGACGCGGCTTGTCCGGGCAGAAACCTTGAGCCTTCGGGAACGCGATTTTGTGGCGCAGGCAAAACTCGCAGGATCCTCGACCTGCTATATCCTGGTGCGCCATATTTTAGCCAATGCCCTTGCGCCTGTTTTGATTTCCGCAACCCTGGGCGTAGCTGGGGCGATTCTCATCGAATCGAGCCTCAGTTTCCTGGGATTGGGGGTGCAGCCTCCAACAGCCAGCTGGGGCAATATGCTTATGGACGGAAAAACCGTGATTTCCATCGCTCCCTGGCTTTCTCTGTATCCAGGCGGCGCCATTCTGCTCACGGTTTTGGGGTACAATGTCCTTGGAGAGAGCTTGCGAGACATGTTTGATCCCCGATTACAACAACGTTTCTTTTGAGTGTGCTTCATGCTAGAATATCTCCATATTCACAACCTAGCACTCATTGAAGATGTGGCTCTGGAACTGGTTCCGGGCATCAATGCGTTGACCGGGGAAACCGGTGCCGGCAAAAGTTTTATCCTCAAAGCCATTGGTTTTCTCTTGGGAGACCGCTTAAAATCAGACATGGTGCGCCCAGGTTGTGACCGCGCCTTTGTCGAAGGGCTTTTCCGCACGGCTGATGGCGAACTCATTCTTCGGCGCGAACTCGTTGCTGAAACAGGCCGAAGCCGTTTTTTTTGCAACAATACCCTCCATACCCAGGATTTTCTCAAGGAACTGCGCCCCAAGCTGGTCACCTACACCAGCCAACACGCGCAGCAGCTTCTTCTGCAGCCAGCCTTCCAGGCCAAACTGATTGAAAACACCCTTCCCCACCCCAATCTTCTCGTTGAACGCGACGCCTTGCTCGATCAAATCAAGGAGATCGCCCACAAACAAGCCATCCTCAAAGAACGCCAAAAGACCTTGTTGGAACGCCGCGATCTGCTTGAAATGCAAAAAGCCGAAATCGACAAGATCAATCCCGAGGAGGGGGAAGAAGAACGCCTGGAAGCCATACGCCAGCAAATCAAAAATCGCCGAGCCATCATCCAAAGCTACGATGCAGCGCGCGATATTCTTTTGAGCCGCGATCCCCGTGGGCTTTTCGATTCCCTGACCATGCTGGAAAAGCAACTTGGCAATTTGCAGGACATCGATGAATCCTTTGCCGTCTATACCAACGCATGCCTCGATTTCCGAGCGCATCTTGACGCATTGGTGCAGGTTCTGCAGAATCCGCCGGAAACAGACTGGAACATCGACAGCAACGCCATTGAAGAGCGCCTCTATGCTCTGGCGCAATTGAAACGCAAACTCCACCGCTCCCTGCCTGCAATCTGCTCGCTCCACAAGGAACTCGAGGAAAGCCTCTCCTTTCTTGACTCCTGCGCCCTCGATTATAAGCAGCTGGAAAAGGAAGAGGCGCAGTGTGTGGCCAAATTGCAAGCGCTCATCGATACCCTGCGGCCTGAACGCATGCAGGCAGCCAAACGCTTTTGCGAGCGTCTCGAACAGGAACTCAAGGATCTCGCCTTTTCCGAGCATGTGCGCGTGATCCCGGATCCCGTGCCCCAGACGCTGTGGAAGGATGTCACCGACGACCGCATCCGCTTTCTCTGGGCACCCAATCCCGGTCAGGCACCACAGCCCTTGGATCATATCGCGTCAGGGGGTGAACTCTCCCGCTTTCTCTTGGCATTGACAAGCCTTGAGAAAAAAGACGACGACCAGACCTTCATCTTCGACGAGGTCGATGCCGGTGTTGGTGGCTTTACCTTGGGCAAGCTGGCGGAAAAATTGGTGGATTTGGCAAAGACCCATCAAATCATCCTTATCACCCACTGGCCTCAATTGGCCAGATACGCTAACCGCCATTTTTTGATTCAGAAAACCGCGACCGCATCCACGACCAAGACATCCTGTGTGTTTTTGGATGAGCGTATGCGCAAAAAAGAATTGAGCCGCATGGCTGGCGAGGATTTTGCCATGCCAGAAGAGTGAGACAATGTGGGTGCTGAGCCTACCTATGTCTTGCTTTTTTACAGCCTTTTTTTTATACCTTTTTCCATTGTTATGATGCTTTGCTCTGAGTACAAGAGCAAAAATGTCGTTCTTCGTCCTATACGTTGGAGGTTTTCAATGCCATTTCCTGCATTACACATTGGTGATCTGAAAGCAGAGACACCTATCGTTCAAGGTGGAATGGGCGTTGGGATCTCCTTGTCAGGCTTAGCTTCTGCAGTGGCCAACGAAGGAGGAATCGGCGTGATCGCCGGTGCCATGATCGGCATGACCCAAAAGGATGTGGCGAAAAATCCTCTTGAGGCCAATCTGCGTGCCCTGAAGGAAGAAATCGCCAAAGCTCGCGCCCAGACAAAGGGCATTCTCGGGGTCAACATCATGGTGGCGCTGACAACCTTTGCGCAAATGGTGCGCACCTCCATTGAAAATAAGATCGACCTGATTTTTTCTGGAGCGGGACTGCCGCTCGACATGCCAAAGCATCTGCGTGCCGTGTGCGAGGAGAAAAAGGAAGAATTCAAAACCAAATTGGTGCCTATCATCTCTTCCGCCCGAGCAGCGACGGTCATTGCCAAAAAATGGCTCTCGCGCTTTGACTATCTGCCGGATGCCTTTGTCCTCGAAGGTCCTAAGGCCGGCGGCCATTTAGGCTTTAAGCCAGAGGAAATCAACGATCCCGCCTTTTCCCTCGACAATCTCCTGCCCCAGGTGGTTGATGCGGTCAAACCCTTTGAAGATAAATACGGTCGTGCCATCCCTGTCATTGCCGCAGGAGGCGTATTTACGGGCGGCGACATCCATCGCTACCTTGCCATGGGCGCAAGCGGTGTCCAAATGGGAACGCGTTTTGTCGCCACCCATGAATGCGATGCTGATGAAAAATTTAAACAAGCCTTTATCGCGGCCAAGGAAGGAGATGTTACCATCATCAAAAGCCCGGTTGGCATGCCCGGTCGCGCCATCTACAACGATTTTATCCGCCAAGCGCGGGAGGGTTTGACAAAACCCTTTAAATGCATCTTTCACTGCGTCAAAACCTGCGATCAGGAAAAGACGCCCTACTGCATTGCCCGCGTACTCTTGAATGCCATGCGTGGTCATTTAGACAATGGCTTTGCCTTCTGCGGCGCCAATGTCTTTCGCGTGGATTCCATTTGCTCGGTGCATGAACTCATCGAGAGCCTGCGCAAAGAATACGAACAAGCAGCGGCAAAATAGCAGCAATTGCTCCGGTCGGTTGAACAGCCGACCTTTTTTTTCCCCTGTGGTTCAGGGGGGAGACAAGAGAGCGCAAACCATCTGGCAAGCAGCCACATTGTGGAATGCCTCCTTGCGATCCACGTTGTAAAAAAGAGCGTCTCCACCCAACCACCAAACGGAGGATACCAGGTCATGGAGAGCTACGATGACCTCACAATCCGTCACGCCACGGTGAACGATATCCCTGCCCTGCAGAACCTGCTCACCCAGGTCAATGCCACTCACCACTTTGGTCGCCCTGATCTGTTTAAATTGACGACCAAATATTCCGAAGAGGATCTTGCTGTTCTTTTACAGCAAGAGCATTTTCCTGTCTTAGTGGCTACCACCGCCGATGGAACGGTTGTTGGCCATGCTTTTTGTCAACTCATTGTCCATCAAGGCGAACGCCTTTTGGAAGACATCCGCACCCTCTATATCGACGATATCTGCGTTGATGAAAAAGCAAGGCGTCACAATGTCGGAAAACGCCTCTATGCAGCCTGTCTTGCCCTTGCCAAAGAGCGTTCTTGCAACAACGTTACCTTACAAGTTTGGGCCTGTAATCCGGGTGCCGTTGCCTTCTATGAAGCCTGTGGCATGCATGTCCAAAAATACGGCATGGAAGTGCTCCTCTAAACAGAGCATCATACCCCCAAGCATATCGTAACGATGCTTGGAACAACGAGGATCCGATTGGCTTTCGCCCTCTCCCTGAGGGCTTTTTTGTGTCCTTTTGCCGGTATGAAACAAAAGGACACAAAACGCATGGAGTGAACATGACCTGGTTGGCAGCCATCCTTTTTGTGTCAGTAGCTGGTGTGTGGGGGGTCTCTGCCTGACTCGTCGTAAACCTTTTTGAGCGAGCAAGATAGTCCGATGCTTGGAATTGTGTATGTGTTCGATCTCATCCAGGTTTTGTAGGCACGCCATAGCACTCTCTCCTCGGAAGTCAAAAAAAAAAGGATCCATGGGAATATGGATCCTTTTTTGTGCGCTTGGCATGCGTTTATTCCAATGGGTGTAAGTCCCTAGTCCGGCTAATTCAGGGCAAGGACAAAGCGAAAGGCAAGGTTTGCATCACGAGGTGCAGGCGAGAGGAAGCCCTTAGCAGTCTCTTGAACCCA
>JAFSVD010000002.1 GCA_017450275.1 Desulfovibrio sp.
TCCCTACGCTTCGCCTTCCAAAGAAAAACCCTTCAAGCTCAGGTTGGGCTTAAAGGGTCGGTCATGGTTTTCGTGCTGCCACTCTGGCGACAACGGGGTCGCTTTTGCCAAGGACAGCCACTCCCCGCCCTTCAAAGGTCGATTCTATGGAAAAGCCTTTTTTCGCGAGTTTTTCGGTAAATGCCCCCAGGTCGATAAATCGACGGTAATGGCCACAGAGACGTTCATTGGCACTGATACTGGTTCCCTCCCGCATAAGGGGATCGTTTGTGGTTCGGAATTCATGGAACATCCAGGCACCATGGGGGAGAATAGTTGCAGCATAGTCGAGAATGTTCTCTTCAAGCGGCTCTGGAATCGCGTGCAGGACAAAGCGACTGTAAAGAGCGTTGATAGGAAAAGGGAGTGCAAGGCTTCCAAGATCCGCAAAATCGCAGGGCAGAAAGGTGCAGGGAAGATGGCCAAAGCGTTTGGTGTTATTGGCTATGGCTGTCTCACTTGCATCGATGGCAATGACTGGGTGTCCCTGTTGGGCAAAGAAGGCTGTGTCTCTGGCGTTCCCACAGCCGAGTTCGAGAATGGCTGCTGCTTTTGGCAGTTGTTCTTCCACAAAAAGGGCAAAGGAAGTCGGATGTTTTGGTGCCTCGTCTTTTTGGTACCAGGCCTCCCAATACGCACGCCTGTTGGTAGGATGGATCACACAGCCATCCCCTGGTTGTGCATATTCTCCAAGGATCCAGCTCCAAGAGCTTCGACCCACTCGATCTGTTTGGGCAGACACACTCTGTGCAAATCGTAGTGTTCTTTGGCAAAGGCACGGGCATTGGTGCCCAACCTTTCCCGCTCTGAAGGATTATCCAACAATCGACAGATCGACCCCACAAGCGCTTCTTGATCGAAGAAGGGCACAAGCAATCCTGTTTCCTTGTGGCGGATAACCTCACGAAGAGGCTCGGTATCGCTCGCCACAATGGCGCAGCCACAGCTCATGGCTTCGAGCACGCTCCAGCTCAAAATAAAGGGATAGGTCAGATAGACATGGACGGTTGAGAGCTGCAAAAGGGGCACGAAGTACTGGTAGGGGATGTTCCCTAAGAAGTGGATGCGTTGCCAATCGGCATCGGAAATCTTGGGGCGCACCTCATCGGCAAAGATATCGCGCCAGCATTTGTTGCCCTCTGGTGGTTTGCCGTAGGAAACCGAATCGCCTCCCACAATCAGAACACGAGCATTGGGGCGTTGTTGTAAAAGCTTGGGCAAGGATCGGATAAAGACATGGTAGCCGCGATAGGGCTCCAAGTTTCTATTGACAAAGGTGATGACCTCATCGGCCTTGGTGACCTTGATGGTATTATTTAGGGTCAGAGAGACCTCGGGATTGGGGATCAATATATCGGTATCAATGCCTTCGTGGATCACTGCGATCTTTTGGCGAAAGAGTTCTGGATAGGTGGAGGCTTGCCAATAGGTTGGGGCAATGCCAGCATCGGCCATTTCCAGATGGATCACGTTGTTGATATTTTTGATGTAGATGCGGCAGGGATCGGTGGCATCGGTCACCGGAAACTCGGGATCAAAGCCAATGTCGATATCGTGGGCGTGGTAGTAGAATTCACAGTACACGCCCAATTTGGCCTTAGGCCATATCTCCTTTAAGAACATGCTCTCGCCCCAGCCAGGGTGGGCGACAATGCAGTCAGGGAAAAAGCCCTGGCTCCGCATCTCCAGGCATTTGTGGTAGCAGGCATCTGCTCGAATCACCTGGGTCTCAAAATCCCTGATCCAGGGATGGATCTGTGGGGTTGAGCTGCGGAAGAGCTTATAGGGGACGATTTCAACCCCTTCCCACACAGTGCCTGCCTTGACATCCTGTAAGGTCATGCCAACGACCTTATGGCCGCGTTTGACCAAGGCAGGAGCCAGGAACTTGAACTGTCCGGGAAAGCATTGGTGGATCATCAATATCTGCATGCGACTCCCTGGGAAAATGGGTAAGGGCTTTTGTTGAAGGACTTTGTACGTTCAGCGTGTTTGGGTGTGCAGGGTTACGAGATCAAAACAGGTGGGTTTTCTGCGATACCCATTGCTGAAAAATTCGTTTGAAACTTGCGCTGCGATTTGGGAGAGAGTCCCCTTTGAGTACACCCCATGCGAAACAATGTTTCCTGAGTGATGAAAAACCGTTCTATGCTTGCGGTATCTTGGCGGTCAGCGCAAAGAGCTCAACAACTGGGGGCTCTGCGACTGCAGGGATGGGCACAAGTCTTCAAGAGGAGTATTCCTCACCGACGAAGTGCATTTGTCCGCAACTCGGTGACTCCCCACAAAAGCAGGTAGAACATCAATCTACCGATCCTCATACAGCCTCATACAGCCTCATACAGTCAAACATTGCCTATAAGGCATGACGCCAAAGATATCCGTCAAAAGCAGGTGAGAAATCAATCTAACGTCCCATAGCAATGGGAAACGAGGCTCTCTTGCCATCAAGCAATATTCCCATCTCCGCCCAATCACGCATTCTCCGTCTTCGTCTCTGCCTTTCTCGCCTCAATCCAGGGCAGCAAGGCAGTCAGTTTCGGATCTTCACGGAGGTGTTGGATCTGCTCAATGAGGCCAAGGGCTTTGTCCCACGAACACCGGCGTAAATGGTCGCAGAGTTTGCCGTAGACCACACAGGTGATGTAGCCATCGGCTGCTTTGTTTCTGTTTTTGCCGGAAAGCAGGGTGTCAAAATACGGATCCGGGATTGTCCATGTTTTCCCATAGACGCTTTCGAGAAAGGTTCCTGGCGGATTGGGCACAAACCAGGTTTTGCCAAGCCATGTTCGTTTGCTCAGATCAAAACGCGGGAATGCCCATCGCAGGGGACAGTTGGGAAAATCGATGCCGGTGACGAGTTTGTCTCCCTCTTCTTTGAAGAAGAAAAAGTCGATGGCGATATTGTTGTCCTTTTTGGCTACGCTGTAATTGAAGAGGGGATCGTCATCCTGAACCGTACCCAGATTGCTATCTGGGAGAAACCCAAAGGGTTTCAGATCATCCAAAAGCTTTTTTCGTGGCACATCGAAAAAGAGGCCGATATCCATGTCTTTGTCGTGGCCAAGCAATCTGCCATCTCTGATAACCCCAAGTAGTGTTCCGAAGGTGAGAAAGAAGGGAACGCCAAGAGCTTGTAAGGCATCGTGGAGAGCCAGAATCGCCTCATCGGCTAAAGGCACGCTCATGGCTGCTACTTTGGGGAAGATAAACTGGGCTGGATAGTTTTTTTGTAAGGACTCCAGCAAGGTGTGATAGATATTCAGACTTTCTGCGTATTCGCCTTTCTGTGCCAGACACAGGGCGTAGTTGTTGATGGTATCGACATCATGGGGTTTCAAAGCATAGGCTTTGGCGCAATGGGGATAGGCGTTTTGGGGATCATTGCGCTGGAGATAGAGGCCACCGAGATTGTTTTCGACGCTGTGGAGATTGGGATTGATTTTTCTGGCCTCTGTATAGGCAGCAAGGGCTTTTTCGATCTGTCCTGCTGCATGAAATATGGTGCCATGGTTTGACCAGGCATTGGCAACGATGTCCGGATCTTCGGGGAGATTGTCTATGACTTGTTTGCTTATGCGTAAGGCTTCGGTGAGATTGCCACTGATGCGCAGATAGCTTGCGTAGAAAATTTGATAGATGACTTCATCGGGAGCAAAGACAACGGCGTTTCTGAGCATAGCAAGCGCTTTTTGTAAGTCCCCGCTCTGGATCCAGGCATTGGCGATCAACGACCAGGCTTCGCTCTTACGCGGATCATACCGCACGCATTCCTGTAAACAGGCAAAGGCCTGATCGGATTCGTGTTTCAAAAGATGTACCTTGGCTTTGAGCAACCACCCTTTGGCAAAGGTGGGATTTTCTCTGAGCAGGCGTTCGGCAATGATCATGCTGTCAGCGCTGTTCCTTTCAAGGACATGCGCCATGCCAAGGTAGCAGTAGTTTTCTAAGGTCGCGTTTCGGTTGATAAGTCTCTGGGCAAAGCTCGCTGCATTCTCAACATGTTTTGTTGCGAGAGCGTATTCGCATTCAGCCCAAAGATGGGGAGTTGAGTCAGATGCTTGTTTGCGCAAGATACGGAGAGATTCCAGAGCACTCTCGGTATTCTTCATCCGCAGATGCGCTACGACCTCGGTTGCAAGGATGGTTCTTGCGGCATCTTCGCAACAAATACCGTCCACAAGGAGTGATTCGCATATATACAAGCAGGGTCGTAACTCATTCACGCCCAGCAGGCGTTGAATCAAATCAAGTTCATCCATATAAAAAGCTCACTGGGTGTAGAAGAACAGCCATTTTGGGCGTGAATGAGCAATGCGCAAA
>JAFSVD010000015.1 GCA_017450275.1 Desulfovibrio sp.
ATCCGCCCCCAAAGCAACAGCAACCGCTATCGGGTGGTTGATGTACGGAACTCCTGCTTTGTCGAGCTGCCCTTGATGCGCACGAGTCGCAATCTCAAGAGCCCGCGCAATGCTCTCATCTTCTTTCGCCCACGCTTTGATTTTGGTCTCGAATGGATTTTTCATGAGAGAAAATGATTTCTTGACAACAGGTTACAAGTTGGATTGAAGGTGTATGCCGAGGGAGAGTCTTTTTTTGCGGGGATTTTTCCTGGTCATAATGAGGGTTCCGAGAATCATGCGAGTCCTTGTAGTCTACCATTGATTGACGAACTACAAGGAAAAAATGGTCAATGTATTCTTTGTAGTCACACTTCTCGATGGTAGAGTACATGGAATAAAAAGCAATATTTTATTGAGCAAAGGCCAATAAACATGAGGGTTTTATAAAAAAATATCCCTTGTAGTCAACCAATAACACGAGAAACTCAGTTTATTACGAAATTGTAATGTCTTTTATCTTTTGGCGATACTCAATAACGCCACTTGCCCAAGGAGAAAAGAAAAACATCTTTGGCATCATGGGTATAATCGGGATCAAGGCTCAGATATCAAGATTTTTTACGGTTCCGGCTTTTCGTTCGATAAAGATTTTTCTTTTTTCTGCCTGGTCGCCCATGAGTTCTTGAAAGGCGAGCGATGCCGCTTCGGCATCTTCGACAGAGACTTGGAGCAAATCCCGTTTTTGCGGATTCATCGTGGTATCCCACAACTGGATGGGATCCATTTCCCCCAAGCCTTTATAGCGTTGGATATTGATCCCTTTCAAGCCTTCGTCGAGCACGGCTTTATAGAGCTGGAAGATATCGTCGCTGGTCGTTGTGCTTCCGTCTTTGCGGGTCAAGGTAAAGGCAAAGCCGCCATAGGTTTCCCGCATCTGCATAAAGGCCTCAAATGTTTTGCAGTAATTCTTGGAAAGGAAAAAATCGTCCTTTCTTCGCGTTATATGGCGTCCGCTGTTTTCAAAAAGAATATTAAGCGATTCAGGAGCATCGTCAGAGGTGTCCTGTTTGACGGTCATGGTATAGTCGTGGTCTTTGAGCCAGGGAAGAAGATCACTTGTGGGATCGGTTAAGATCTCCTTGGTGATCTTATGCGGCCACATGGTGAGCGCCAAAAACAATTCCCTCGCCATGCCCTTGTCTTCAGCCTCGGTCACGTGATGGCTGATGATGTCGATGCGCTGCATGAGGGTGTCCAGCTCATTGCCATCGTAGGATTTGCCGTTTTGGGCTGTGACCGTCACCTGCGATTTCACCCGTTCTACCAGGAATTTATCCCGTTCTGCGTCGTTTTTTAAGAATTTTTCCTTATTGGGGATATTTGAGCCGTGGGCGCGATAGAGCGGGGGCTGGGCAATATAGATATAGCCTTCTTCAACAATCTGCTGAAATTGCCGGAAAAAGAAGGTCAACAAGAGCGTCCGGATATGGGCTCCATCGACATCAGCATCGGTCATAATAATAATTTTATGATACCGCAATTTGTTGATATCGATCTCGTCGTGAATGCCAGCGCCCATGGCCGTGATGAGGGATTTCACTTCCTGGTTTGCGAGCATGCGATCCAAACGCACACGTTCGGTATTTAAGATCTTTCCACGAAGCGGCAGAATAGCCTGAATTTTGGGATTGCGTCCCTGTTTGGCAGATCCACCTGCGCTATCGCCCTCCACGATAAAGAGTTCGGATTCCTGGGGATCCTTGCTTTGGCAATCGGCGAGTTTGCCAGGCAGGGCGTTGTCGGACAGAGCCCCCTTGCGCCTGACCAAATCCTTGGCTCTTCGGGCTGCCTCGCGGGCGCGAGCGGCATCCACGGCCTTATCGACAATGGCACGGATATCCTTGGGATTTTCCTCAAAAAAGACGGTCAGACGGTCGTAGACAAGAGTGGAAACAATGCCGGCAATTTCGCTGTTGCCAAGACGGGTCTTGGTCTGCCCTTCAAACTGCGGATTGGGGAGCTTGACACTGATAACAGCCGTGAGCCCTTCCCGCACATCATCGCCGGTTAACGACGTATTTTTGAGTTTTTTGAGCAGATCCGGCTGGTTTTTCACATAGTTGTTGATGCTTCGGGTTAGCGCTGTGCGAAAGCCGACCAGATGCGTGCCGCCTTCCATGGTGCGAATATTGTTGGCAAAGGTGTGGATATTTTCCTTGTAGCCGTTGTTGTACTGGAGGGCGAATTCAACGGTCACTTGGTCGACGCACTCATCGCCATAGATAATCTGGTGGATGCAGTCTTCAGAGCCGTTCAAATCCTTGATGAACTGCACAAGACCCCCTTCCGCATGGAAGGTATGGTTTTCACCGGTGCGTTCATCGTCGCAGATGATGGTGAGGCCTTTGTTCAAATAGGCGAGTTCTTCGAAGCGTTTTTTCAAGATGTCGTAGGAAAACTCCACAACTTCGAAGATGCTCTCGTCGGGCTTAAAATGGACGGTTGTGCCGTGTTCTTCGGAATCGCCGATAATGGTGAGTTCATCCTGGGGCACGCCGCGTTTATAGTTTTGACGGTAGCGGTGGCCGTTGCGCCGAACCGTTACGGTCAAGGTGTCGGACAAGGCGTTGACGCAGGATACACCAACCCCGTGGAGACCACCGGACACTTTATAGCTGTTGTTGTCGAATTTGCCGCCAGCGTGGAGTTTGGTCATGACGACCTGCACAGCAGGCACGCCTTCTTTGGGATGGATGTCCACCGGAATGCCACGGCCATTGTCTCGGACAGTCACAGAATTGTCGCTATGGAGGGCTATACGGATTTCTGTACAAAAGCCGGCCATAGCCTCGTCGATGGAGTTGTCGACCACCTCGTAGACCAGGTGATGGAGGCCTCTGGCATCCGTTGAGCCGATATACATGGCAGGCCGAACACGGACAGCCTGCAGACCTTCTAAAATTGTGATTGAGGATGCATCGTAGGACGTCGTGGGATTCTCTTGGGACATTGAAGCACCTTTTATAGGAGCTGAAGGCGTGTAATTACGTCTTAGACTATTGACAATGAAGCGTACACTGGGGGACAACAATTTGCAGTAAAACGTACACTGGCGTATCTCAGCCGCCTCTTCCTGACGCAAGGAAATGTTTCACATCATGCTCAGCTCATTTCATCAGGGTACGCAGCCATAGCTTTCCGTAGAGCCTCCTGGCTTCTTTGCTATCGCATCACAGTCTGCATGAAGCCCTGTTCAAACTACGCTGCAGACTCTATCATCATCTTGTATACCGGTTGAACATGGCGGCGTGTAGGATATCGGCGGCTTTGAAACTTGCTGTCCATCCTGTACAAGCTTGGAAAGGATTGGCGCAGAGCCAATGTACGTTTTACTGAAAGGATCGCAGCAAGGAGTTAGCTTTCGACATATTCTTTTTCAATCGTATGAACCGGCATCAAGACCACTTGATAGAAGGGATCGTCGTCGCCTTCGAAGGAGCAGGGACCGACATCAGAGGTGAGACGCATGGTGATGGTCTTTGAAACAAAGTGATCGAGGATCGTCAAAAGATGTTTGGTTCGGAAGGAGATTTTGCGAATATTGCCGTCGTAGGTGATGGAGATTTTTTCTTCGACTTCGCCGGTGTTTTCAATATTCGCCGAGCATTTGATGAAGGTATTGCTTTCGTCGATATTGAGATCAGTGCAGCTGTCGGTATCGGTATTGACTGTGGCTATGCGGTTGAGCGCATGCATAAAGGCGTCTTTTTCCACCGTGAGGGTTGAGAACTCTTCCAGACGGCTGAGGAAGTTCTTGTAGTTGGGATAGATGATATTGGCCACGCGGGGAATGGTGAGCATCTCGTTATTGCTGTTTTTGAAGAAGGCCGAAGAATCGGTGAAGTTGACTTCGATTTCGTCGTTGTTCAGGAATTTGTTCAGATGGGAGAGGTAGGAACGCTGGATAAGCACACCGTCTTCCGGAAGATTGTGCATCATCTGATCGTGGATGATGGTGTAGCGGGCAAATTCATGGCCATTTAAGCCGCAGATATCGATGCGTTCGTCGTTTCTGGTGATATAGAGGCAGGAGAGCGCATCGAGGGTTGTGGCATCGTCGTTGATGCAGAAGCTTATGCGGTCAATAATCTCTTTCACCATGTCACCCGACCAGTCGATGAGTGGGGTCTCGGGAAAAGGCTTCATCGATGCGTACCAATTGAGCGATTGCACGGGGAGTTTGCAGACCCCTGCCGCGTGGGTGAGCTGCACGGAACCATCCCCTTCGGTGTAGGACAATTCCACATTCCCCTGGCAGGTTCCGACCAATCCACTGAAGATTTGGCCTTGAATGCCGATAAAACCGGGTTCTTGCACTTCGGCAGGATAGGATCCTGTGAACTCGAGATTGGCATCGGTTGACTGGATGGTCAGCGTATCGTCTTTGGCGTTTATCCAGAGGGCACGCAGCGCTGCAGCACCGGATTTGGAGGGCATGATGGAAATCGCTCGCTGCACGCCAGGGAAAACGCGTTCTTTGGCAAAAATGATCTTCATCGGTATTCAGCGTAGCCTCTCAGAGAGAGGAGGAAATGCTGCTCCTTGTTCCTTGGGTTAAAGGGATTGGCGTCTCAGAGCATTCGGTCGAGTTCGTCGACAAGGGTGTGCATCGACGGATCGTTTGCCAGAAGAGCCTCAATTTTTTTGATCGCGTAGATAACCGTGCTATGATCCTTGTCGCCAAAGACTTTGCCGAGTTCCGGATAGGAGAGCCCTAGTTTAGCGCGGCACAAATACATGGCAATCTGCCTGGCAAGCACAAGGTGTGTTTTTCGCTGTTTGCCCAAAATTTCAGCGATGGTAACGTGCATTTTTTGGGCAACCACTTCCATAATCTCCCGCGAATCGAGGATGCGTTCGGCTGATGCGGTATTGAGAACCCGTTCGATATCGCTTTGCGCAATGGCACGGTTATGCATGCTGGCAAGAGCCATAATTTTCACAAGCGTCCCACGAAGCTGGCGGAATCCCCTGGCGTGCTGCGCCAAAAGTAGCATATGTTTTTGGGCAATGGCGATTTGGCTCTTTTCGCACATTTGTTGGATAAAGCGCAGGCGAACATCGATATCGGGAAGCGCTAGGTCAAGCAAAAGGCCTGCGGAAAGCCGTGTTGTGAGGCGTTCTTGGATATTGGTGAGGTGTGAAAAATCGCCCAAAATCGTAAAAAAAAGCTGTCGATTGGCTGGACACAGGTCAATGCAGTGGATGAGGCGCGTTTGCAGAGCAAGATCGCCTGCCAGATCCTGGAGATCGTCGATAAAGAGTCCCTGGTATTCGTCCCAAAACAAGTGAGGGTGCTGTATGAGCGGGTTTTTGGCCAGATCCTGGACTCGTCGGCACACATAGACATTGTGCGTATTGGTTCTGCAGGCATTGGCGAGGGCGTGCAGCAGATGGGTTTTGCCTGATCCACAGGCACCACTCAGCAAAACAGGGGAAAAACACGAGCCCGGACGCTGTCTGGCAATGGTTTCAAGAACCGAAAGCGGAAACGTGTTTTTATCGTTATAGAGAAAGGTAGCAAAAGAATACGTGGATGCGGTATCAGAGGGCTTTGGCGTCTCGGCTACAGGCTTCTTTGTGGCTGGCGAAAGCGGCTCTTCGTGTGTGCCATAGCGGATTGCCCGGTATTTTTGCGGATAGACATGAGAGAGCGCATCCTCAAACAGCGCTTTTTTGTGTTGCAGAAACCAGGTTTCAAAAAAGCTATGGGGAAAGGTGACGGTGAGGGTCTCTCCTTGCTCATCGAGAATGAGCGCGTCCAACCAGGGCTGCATGCGGGCATGGCTTCCCTGGGAAATGTGATTCCATAACAGTGTTTTCATGCTGTTCACGGCCACGCGCTCCGTAGACTCATTGCGGCAAGAGGTGGGATTGGAGCGTAAGACGCCCTTTGACCAATTGCGAGAAAAGGATACAAGAAGAGCGCTTGCGTTGCGGCTGGCTTGTGTGCAAAGAAAAAGAGTCTAGCCGAAAATCGGGAAACGCTCAAGAAAAAATTCCTGCCTGTAGGTTTGGTAAAAGGGGGGAAGAAGAAGGGGCAGTCTACCACTTTTGGGGAGGCTTTGGGTGTGGCTTGAGAGCTGGCAGGGCTTTCTTTGGCAGGTATTGATATCGATAAACAAAATGGCATTTTTATATGGTACGTTCTCAAACAATTGGCTTATTCTCTATTCTCATAACCGCTCTTTTATGGTCTTTTTTAGGCCTATTAAGCAAAGTTTGTTTGTCGCATGGTCTTGATCCCTTTGTTATTGCAACATGCCGTGCTATTTTTGGCTGCATCGGTTTTTTGGGGCATTGCATCGTCACAAAGACCGTGCGCATCCCTGTTCAGGACGCGCTTGTGCTTATGCTGTATGGCGTTTTCGGTATCGGAGTCTATTATGCCTGCATTCAGTATACAACGCTTACTGCTGGTGCCTCCATGGATGTTGTGCTTGAATACACTGCCCCCTTTTGGGTTGCGCTGTGTTCGTGTTTGCTCTTTCATGAACGGATACGACCAGGCGAAATCGTGATACTTCTTGTGGCAACAGCAGGGACTGTGTGCGTCTGTCTGTCGGGAGGAAGTCTTCCGGACAAAGCCCCTGTGCTGGGGATTGTAACCGGCCTTATCGCAGGCATATGCTATGCTTCGCATTTCCCCTTTACCCGAATATGGCAGAAAAAATACCACTCAGGCACGATTTTTTGCTATATGCTTTTGGGGGGATCCGTTGCCCTGCTTGTGTTGAATGGGATACGGGGGCAAGGCCTGCCCAGCGATCTTCCGGTGGCTGTGTGGCTTTGCGCCCTGTGCATGGGACTGGTGTGTACCTATGTGGCCTATGTCTTTTTTGGCTTCTCCCTGCAAAAAATCAGTCTTCTTCAGGCGGTGATCACGTCAGAACTTGAGCCCGTGCTTTCGATTGTGTGGGTCTGCGTGTTCTTTGATGAACGCTTTTCCCCCATTGGTTGGCTTGGGAGTGCGCTTATTCTTTCTTCGGTTTTTTGCTACACGCTGCTTAAAGCCAAGCACGGGTAAGAAACCTTTGCAAAAAATAAAAAAACGAAATCCGCTGAAAATAAGCGGATTTCGTTTTTTTAGTCGAATGTTTGTGCCTGTTCAAAGGTTTTGCCTTGGGCATCTTTGGGCGATGTGATAAAGGCTCCAGAGACCTTTGGCCATTGGATATGGATGGTTGGATCGTTATAGAGGAGACAGTGTTCGTCTGTGGGATCGTAGTAGGCTGTGCATTTATAAAGAAATTCGGCTTCGTTTGTTAAGACGAGAAAACCGTGGGCAAAACCCGGTGGCACCCAAAAGAGTTGTTTGTTTTCCTGCGATAGAGTCGCATGGAAATACTGGCCAAATGTTTTCGAGGATCTGCGCAAATCAACGGCGACATCGAAGACCGCGCCACAAATAACGCGTATCAATTTGCCCTGGGGGTTGTTGTATTGATAATGGAGGCCGCGCAAGACATTGGCGTAGGATCTGCTGTGATTGTCCTGGACAAAAGTGTAGGATCCAACATGGTCTTCAAAGTCTTTTTGGCGGAAGGTTTCCATAAAAAAGCCGCGTTTGTCCTGGTGAACAACGGGGGTGAGAAGAACCGGACCATTGGGGGCAAGAGGGGTAAATTCCATAATACTTATTCCATAATAGAGCGAGGGAGTATGTAGATATTTTATGCTTCAAAGCTTCGCTTTTTGTTGGCGAGAAGCGCGAGCAGATATTGGCCATAGCTTGTTTTTGCAAAAAATTCACCGGCTTGTTCGAGCATTTGATCCGTAATCCAGCCTTTGCGCCAGGCGATTTCTTCCAAGCACGCAATTTTAAGCCCTTGCCGCGCTTCGATGGTCTGGACATAGGAGGATGCTTCGAGCAGGCTCGCGTGGGTTCCGGTATCGAGCCAGGCAAAGCCGCGACCCAAACGTTCGACGCGAAGCGCGTTGTTTTTCAGGTAGCATTGATTGACGCTGGTGATTTCGAGCTCGCCACGCGCTGAGGGGCGGATGCTTTTTGCGATGGAGACAACGGTATTGTCGTAGAAATAGAGGCCGGTCACAGCATAGGGCGATTGGGGTTTGGCGGGTTTTTCTTCAATGGCAATGGCCTGCCCTTTGCTGTCAAAGCTGACCACGCCAAAGCGTTCAGGATCTTTGACCAGATAGCCAAATATCGTGGCGCCAACGGTTTGGCTGACTGCCCGACGGAGTTTTTCCGTAAAATGCTGCCCATGAAAAATATTGTCCCCAAGGATGAGGCAGACCGGGTCATTGCCGATGAAGTCCTCGCCGATCAAAAAGGCCTGAGCAAGGCCGTCAGGATGCGCTTGCTCGGCAAAGCGAAGGTTGAGCCCGAATTGCGATCCATCGCGAAGCAAACGTCGGTATTGGGGCAAATCCTCGGGGGTTGAGATAATGAGGATATCGCGGATGTCGGCCAGCATTAAGACCGACATGGGATAATAGATCATGGGCTTGTCATAGATGGGGAGCAGCTGTTTGGAAACCCCAAGGGTGATGGGATGTAAACGGGTTCCTGAACCACCGGCAAGAACAATACCCTTATAGTACATGGGAACTCCTTGATTAGGCATAAAACCGTTAGAACGTTACCCCCAGCCGTTCTCCGTGATAGCTGCCGTCTAAGATGGCCTGCCACCACGAGGAATTGTCGAGATACCATGCCACGGTTTTTTGCAGCCCACTTTCAAAGCTTTCTTGGGGTTTCCAGTGCAGCTCCTGCATGATCTTGCTTGGGTCGATGGCGTAGCGCGTATCGTGACCAGGTCTATCGGTGACCATGGTGATCAGGCTTGTAAAATCGTCTGTGCCTTGAGGTTTTTTGGGATACATGGCATTCATACAGTGTGCAATCAGCGTAACGACCTCGATATTTTTCCGTTCCCCAAAGCCCCCTATACAATAGGTTTCACCGATTCGTCCCTGCTCAAGGACGCAGAAGAGCGCTCGCACATGGTCTGCCACATAGAGCCAGTCTCTGATTTGGGTGCCTGTGCCGTAGACAGGCAGGGGTTTGCCCTCCATGGCGTGGAGAATGGTCAAGGGGATGAGCTTTTCGGGAAATTGCCTGGGACCATAGTTGTTTGAGCAATTGGTGATGAGAGTCGGAAGCCCATAGGTTCGACACCACGCACGAACTAGGTGGTCGCTTGCGGCTTTGGAGGCCGAATAGGGGGAACTAGGCTTGTAGGGGCTTGTTTCAGAAAAACGAGCCGTCCCTTCGCCTAAATCACCAAACACTTCATCGGTCGAGATGTGGACAAAACGGAAGGCCTTGGCCTTCGAGGGTTCTGTCTGCAAAAGGCTATTCCAAAAGCTTCTGCTCACCTCCAAAAGCACAAATGTTCCGGTGATATTGGTTTGGATAAAGGGGCTTGGACTGTCTATGGAGCGATCCACATGGGATTCTGCCGCCAAATGGAGTACGGCATCCGGGCGTTCCTTGGCGAATATCGTCTGCATGGTCTCCCAATCGGCGATATCGGCATGATAAAAGGTGTAGTATGGGTGCGTGGCAATATCGGCAACAGAGGCCAGATTGCCGGAATAGGTCAACTTGTCGATATTGACAACGCGATATCCTTGGCTCAAGGCTTGATGGACGGCTTCAGAGCCGATAAAGCCGCAGCCACCGGTGATACACAGAGTTTTCACAGTCCCCCCTGCCCCGCTGTGCTTCCATAGGACGCCAGCGCCTCTTCCCAGCATCGAATGGGAGCGTGTAGGAATTGTTCGAGTTTGTGATTGGAAAGAACCGAGTACGAGGGGCGCGTGGCTTTTTGCGGCCATTGGTCGCTCGGTATGGGCTCTATGTCGCAGGGAAGATGGGCAAGCGCCACCGCCTGTTTGGCAAGAGCGTACCAGGAGGCGCTTCCGCTGTTGACGGCATGCCAAAGGCCAGAAGCTCGTTGTTTGCCAAGTTCAGCGATAAAACGGGCAACATCCACGGTATAGCTTGGTGAGCCAACTTGATCGCACACAACGCGCAGCGTTGGCTTGTGTTTGGCATGGGCGAGAATCGTTGCGACGAAATTTTTTTTGAAGGGGCCAAAGAGCCAGGCTGTGCGCACAACCGTCGATTGGCCGGGAAGCTTCTCAAGGACAAGGCCTTCGCCCACATACTTGGTTTTCCCATAGACGCTTGCGGGATGCGGCATGTCCTCTTCGGTATAGGGGGTATCCCCCCCTTGTCCAAAGACAAAATCCGTACTGATATGGAGAAGATGGCACGATGTTTTGGCCAGGATTGTGGCAAGCATGGCCGGAAAATCGACATTGATGGCTTTGGCCTCCTCCGGATGGTCTTCGGCATCGTCCACCTGGGTCCAGGCAATGGTATTGATGACAAGCGTTGGCTCAAAGGCATGCAAAGCCTTTGCGAGAAAGCGCTCGTCTGTGATATCCCCATTGTCACGCCCAAGCGTTTCGATGGCACTCCCCTGCTCCCAGCCTGGGTATCGGACAAGGGCTTGGCCGAGCAAGCCGGTTTTGCCGCCAAGAACCAGAATGCGTTCCTGAGTCACTCGATGCCCCCTTTGTCTTCCGCCAGATGCATCGGCGGATTCTCCTGTAAGATACAAAATCGTGTATAAGGATATGGGTGTGAAAAACGCTGCTGCTCTGACAGTTCAATGTAGATCGATTTATGCATTAATGCTTTTTGAAATCCAAACACTGTATGGCGATGCCCGTTTAGGATATATTTGGGCGATTGTGAAAACAGCCTTTGGCGTAACCGCGCTCTTGGTCTTGCGTATCGTGTCGCACGCGAGAGCGCCGCATGGCATCTCTGTGATCGCCTTTCTGATATTGGGCTTTATGATTTGGCAGATCTTTTCCCAAACAGCGGTCAAATCCATGAATGCCATCAAGGCGAACAAAAACTTTTTGACCTTTCCCCAAATCAGCCCGCTCGACATCATCATTGCCCGAACGCTTGTCATCATTGCCACGGAAGTGGTCTGCGCCGCTGTGCTGCTTGGCATTTTTTATCTTGTGGGCTTTTTGCCCGAATTTGCCATCAACAATATTCTTGTCATGCTCGCGAGTATCTTTGGGAGTGCGTGTTTTGGCATTGGCTTTGGTTGTATTTGCCTGGCATTTTCCCGCTTTATTCCTGCCATTATTCAAATTGTGCCGCTCTTTCTCCGCTTTGCGTTTTTTGCCTCAGGCATCTTTTTTTCGGTTTCGGCCTTCAGCCATAAATTTGGCAGCTGGTTGCTCTATAATCCCATTATGCAGCTTGTAGAAATGAGTCGGTATGCTGCCTCCAACAGTTATCCCAAGTATTTTGATGCCGAATACCTGTGCATGCTGCTTTTGCCCCTCATAACACTCGGCCTGCTTTTTGAACGCTATATTCGCAAATACGAATTGCGGTAGTGTTGAGGGGAGAAAGAGCAAGACGTTTGCAGACGCAGACGTCTTTTTTTTGTATCTTGCCAAGGTTGCCTTGTTTTTATAGGCTATGGGACAGAAAGCTCGCTTGTTGACGCTTGAGGTGCAATTATGGAGAGCAAGAAGGATTGTGAGGCGTATGTGGTTGGCGAGATCTACGATGTTGCAGTCAAAAAGATTCGCCCAAACCCCAATCAGCCACGTCGCAGCTTTGAGGCCGAACCTCTCGAAGCTCTTAAATTATCTATTGCACGCGAAGGGCTCCTGCAGCCGATTGCCTGCGTTGTGGATGCCCATGGGCAATTGATCATTGCAGCGGGTGAGCGACGCTTTCGCGCTGTGCTTGATTTGGGATGGGAAACCGTCCCCACGCGTATTGTCGAAGGGAATCTTGAAGATCTTGCCATCATGGAAAACATGATTCGGGAAGATTTAAATCCCATGGAACGCGCTCTTGCAATGCAAAAATATCTCGATCAACATAAAATTTCACGAAAAAAATTGGCCGTGATATTAGGCATGGCCAGAAATAGCATATCAGAGATTCTTTCTTTAAATCGTCTGCCTCAGTATATTCAAGATGTTATTATCAATGATAAAAGGTATTCTCTTCATAATATGCGCGTTATTGCCCGCATACGCAATGAAAAAGAACAAAAAGCAAAATTTGAAAAATTACGCGCTAAAATTGAAAATCTTGAAGGAGAGGATACCAAAAAAACGGAGTCCAAAACGCCTTTCCAGGCAGATGTCAAACGCGATCGTCTGACCAAGATGACCAAGGAAGTGAAGCGTTTGCAGGTGTCCTACTCCAAACAGGAATTGAAGGAATTAAAACCGCAAATCCGCATGCTCTATGAACAATTGCAGGCCTTACTCTATAAGATAGGCGATGAACTTTTTATTGAAGAATAGCTATTGAATATTAATGTATTTATGCATTTGAATGGAAAGCCGCCAATTGTATTTTTTGCACAACTCAACACACAATTTTGTTGCCTCTTTGTCTTGATCGATGGGTTGCAGGAGGATGCGTTTTGAGGGCATTGCCTGGATATAGGGCTGATAGGGCACGATATCCTCTTCCGTGCGCACAACCAGTTTTATCTCATCGGCTCGCTCCCAATTGGCCTCCACAAAGCCGTGCCTCTTGGGGGAAAGGGTTATCCACGCATGCTCGCCATAGACGGGGTAGAAGCCACTGGTTTCGATGTGGATGGGATAGTGGTTTTTTGTGAGAAGATCTTGGAGTTCGTGGATATCCTGGGCAAAGGGTTCCCCGCCTGTTATGATGACAGCGATCTTGTAGGGAATGCGGGCAGCAATTTCAGCCACGAGATCGGCACACGCAATCTCCCCATAGGTTTCATCGTGTTTTTTTTTCTGAAAGAGTGAGCTTGCGCTTTGCGCAAGCTTTTTTTTGGGGTCGCGTTTTTGGGCGTAGCGGGTATCGCAAAAAGAACACGCTCCTGGGCAGCCCTGGAGGCGGATAAAAAAGGCCGGCTGACCACTCAAGGTGCCCTCCCCTTGGAGCGACCAAAAGAGCTCATTGATACAGAGCGTTCCCATCGGTTTTTTCCCATGTTGCGCTATTGTTTGCTGTCTCAAAAACCGTGACAGCGAGGACAATGAGATGAGAGATGCCCGCTTGCTGGAGAATGCGTGGAAAGAATTCTCGACCTAAATAGGTGGCCATATTTTCGGCTGTGGGATTAAAGGGCACCGAGCACACGGAATCATCCTGCAAAAGATTGGCAAGGGATTTTGCAAGGGGATCTCTGTCGTAGAGCAGGGTTTTGTGATCCCACATCCTATCGAGTGCCGCACAAAGCACGGATTTCATCTGAGCGAAATCCAAGACCATCCCCTGGGCATCAAGAGCGTCGTTGGCATCGCATGAGAGGCGTATATCCACATCGTAGTTGTGCCCATGGAGTTGTTCACATTGGCCTGTATAGTGGTAGAGCCTGTGGGCTGCTGAAAACGTATGGTGCCGCGTAATCGTGATCACGATGACCTCCCATGGAGTGCTATCATGGCGAGATGCTCCATCTCTTCAAGGATACCAAAGGCTGTCAACATATCCTCTCCCCAGCAAAGCAAACCATGCCCATCCATCCAGAGGCAGCCTTTCGTATCGACAGAGGCATTGTGTTGGGCAAGATGCTCGAAGGCCTGTGCAACCGCGTTCGCGAGCTGCGTTGAGCCTGGCTGATAGCGCCCCACAAAACCGATGGCAAAGGGTAAAAGCGCAACCTCATAGATGGGCAGCGTTTTGATGCTTTCGATTGGGCACACACAGGAGAGGGCAAGCAGATACGGCGTGTGGGCGTGCAAAACACATTTGGCCTGGGTCTTTGCAAAAAGAAGCTGATGGATCTGGCTTTCGCTGGAGAGTTCTTTGCCAAAAACTTGGTTATCACGCAGATCCCAGACACTGATATCAGAAAGCCGTGCATGCCCTTTCAAGGTCTTTGTCGCGGTTATGATGGCGATATCATCGTAGGGCTTGGGGAAGCGGAGACTGGCATTGCCGTTTGTCCCCCGAAACAAGCCTATTTCCCATCCCGCATGGAGAAGAGCGCACAGTTGTTTCTTATAGGTTGTGATGATTGAGAGAGGCGGTGTTTTGTGCTGACTTGGCAAAATGGTCGAAGCCGTCCTGGGTCGAAAATGGCGTTTCATTGCAGGTAATGTAGCCTTTCTGGGTTATGGTGCCAATGGTTGTGATTTCAGGGATAGCGGCCTCAAGAGAGGGCATGAGGTCTGGCGCGCAGGCTCCCAAGAGGGCATAGTCTTCGCCCCCCACCATCATGGTGTGGTAGGGATTGATATTGTGCGCAGCCGACCAGCGCAAGACTTCAGGATGGATTTGTTCCTCTGTGAGCGTAAGCTCAGCACCCAAGGAACTGCCCTCGCCGTTGGCAAGGCCTAATTCCCCGCTGAGACCGAGCAGACGGGGAAGATCCCGTACAAGGCCATCGGAGATATCCATGAGCGCCGGTGGGCGTGTATTAAACGCAACACGACCCAAGACAAGACCCGCGTTGCAGTGTGGGTTGGGACGCAGATGCGCTGCGCAGGCCATAGGCCAAGACTCCATGGCTGCGCGTCCTTGGTGTTCGAGCAGATCAAGACCCACACGAGCCAAACCCAATTGTCCTATGACAAAGATGGTATCGCCTGGCATGCTGCCGCCACGGGTTAAAAAACACGAAACCCCGGTTGTTTCCCCAAAGACCGTAATGCTAATATGAATGGTTGGCGATCGGGAGAGATCGCCCCCAACGAGGTTGACATTGTAGGTGTTAGCGAGATCAGCCATGCCGCCAAAAAATTGGTGAAGCCATGGCAGATCGATATGTTCTGGAATACCCAGACAGAGCGTGAAGGCCAGTGGTTTTGCGCCACAAGCCGCGAGATCACTGAGATTGACCGCAAGTGCTTTATAGCCGATATCCGCAGGCGTAAAATAGGATGTTCGAAAATGGATGTTTTCCAGGAACATGTCCGTACTGACAGCCATGGAATGTTCCACGTGAAACAGTGCACAATCATCACCCCGCCCCATTCGAATTTCGTCTTGGTTTTGGGGAAAATAGGTTGCTAAGCATTGCAGTATAGCATCCTCTGAAGCAACATGGGATGAGGATTTGGTTTCAATAGACATGGGCTCCTTACAGGTGCCTGGGCACCAGTCTCCTACGAGTAGGATTACAAATCCAGGTATTCTTTACGGATGACTTTGACGCCAAATTGAGGAAATTTGACACGAACGGTCAAAGGATCGAGCTCTTCTTCGATGACACCGTCACCAAAAATTTTGTGGTGGCATGTCCTTTTTTTCCCAGACGATTTCTTTTTCGCTTTTTTGGGCGTTATTTCCTGGTCTGGATCATAGCTCTTCGACGTATTGTCTCCCATAGGATAGAACGATGTGGGGGGGAGACCATCCAATTCTTCCACAAAATCACTCACTGCAGCCTCGTAATCGCATTGATCCATGCGACTGAAGAGCGTTTTTGGGGAATAGATATGGAGTTCTTTGCGTGCACGGGTGCAGGCAACATACATGAGCCTGCGTTCTTCTTCGAGGTCTTCTTGGTGGGCATAGGCATGGCGCGAGGGAAAACGATCTCTGACGCAATCGATGAGAAGCACGGCATCCCATTCGAGCCCCTTGGCCGAATGGATGGTTGAGAGCACAACTTTGCCCATCTCTTCGCTTTCGTCTGATGCGGGATCGAGTACGATTTCAGCCAGAAAATCCTCGAGCGTTGTGTAGCTCCCAGCCACTTGGGCAAATTCTTCCAAGCTTTGTTTGCGTTGCGGCCAGTCATCGGTGTAGAGTTTTTCCAGCATGGGCTGAAAATACTCGATGATATTGTTCATCGTATGTTCAGGGGTGTCTTGGGCATCGCGCAGGCCATCGATAAAAACTATATCTTTGTAGAAGGAAGGGAAACGGGTCAAGAACTTGCTAAAGCCATCGTTATCGGCGTTTTTCACAAAGGCGAACATCTTTTCAACGGTTTTTGCGCCAATGCCTGGGTGCATTTGAGCGATGCGGCCGAAGGCCATCAGATCGAGGGGATTGATGATCAAACGGGCGAAGGCTAAGCAATCCTTGATGTGAGCTGCCTCGAGGAATTTAAGACCTCCGAATTTACGGAAAGGGATGCCCTTGCGATTGAGCGTCGCCTCGACAAAATAGGAATGAAAGCTTGAGCGGAAAAGAACCGCTATCTCTTCAGGGGCGTATTTTTTGAAAAGATCGACGATTTCTCGCCCAACCATCTCTGCCTGTTCGCGGTCGTTGTAGGGCGTATAGAAGAAGACCGGCCGTCCTTCTTCCTGTTTGGTAAACAGGGTCTTGTGGAAGGATTCCTGGGCATTGGCGAGAATGGTGTTCGCCACAGCGAGCACGGGTGCGGTTGAGCGAAAGTTTTCTTCGAGGCGTATGATCCGCGTATTGGGGAATTGTTTGGGAAAATCGAGGATATTTCTGATGGTCGATCCACGAAACGCGTAAATCGATTGGGCTTCATCGCCAACCGCCATCACCTGACAGGTTTGAGGACCTACGGGCATATTGGCGAGCAGCTGCACGATGCGGGCTTGTACGGGATTGGTGTCCTGGTATTCATCCACCATGAGGTATTGAAAGCGCGCGTGGATGGCTTGGGCTGCGATGGCATTGGTTTTAAGCAGGGTCTCGAGTTCAAAGAGCAGGTCATCGTAGTCCATGAACGCCTGGTCGTGGCGGTACTTTTGGTATTCAATACCTATGGCTGCCATATCATCCGCATAGGGAAGCAGCTGGTAGGCATCGCGTTGCAGGATGTCGTTGATGGATTGTTCTTTGTTGCGGGCTTTGCTTAAAAACGTTTGGATCGTTTGGATTTTAGGAAATGAACGATCTTTTTCGCCCAGACGCAGGTTTTTTTTGCATTCCTGGATAATGGTGAGGGCGTCGCTCGGATCAAGAAGAGTAAAGGGGCGGTCATTGAGCCAAGCGGGTTTCCAAATTTTCAACGTCCTGTAGGCAAAGGAGTGAAAGGTCCCGCCGATAACGCCACTGATATCCTGCATGAGAAGATTGTCCGCCCTTTGGAGCATTTCCTTGGCCGCTTTGCGGGTAAAGGTCAAGAGCAACATGGATTGGGGATCGAAGCCGTGTTCGAGGAGCCAGGCCAATCGATAGACAATGGTTCGTGTTTTGCCAGAACCTGCACCGGCAACAACCAGGACAGCCTTATCATCACAGGTGACTGCAGCGTATTGCGCTTCATTGAGCAAAGTTTCGTAGTGTATCATAGTTGTCCTACCATAAAAAGGCCTCGGGCGCCACAGCCGACATTGGTGGCAAACCGACTATGAGGCGATGAGATCCATATGCTTGCGTAAAGAGGGGAAATTGCGCATACTAGGAAACTCTCTCTTTCAGGGGAGACTGTTTGCGCATCTTGTGTTTGTTCGATCAATGACCAACGGTGGATAGTATGGCGGAAGAACAGGAAAGATTCCTTTTCGTTGTGGAGAAAATGTTGGATGTTGTGATGTTTGAAAATTGGCTTCGTTTCTACTTCATCACAGAGATGAGAGATGAAGACGATGCACAGGCCGATGCCCATATATTTCTTATTATTCCGGAAAAGGCCATGAAAAAAATTGAGGAGGTTTTCCCTGAATTTTTGCCATTGGCGACATATCTCAATAACAAGGAAATCTCATTTGAAATTTCTCAGCAGGCCATATGCACCTATATTGTTGAAAATATTGATGGAAAAATAATTGAGCAGGATACGGCAGCCTCTATCATGGATAGCACGGCCTTTCAAGTCCAACTCCAGCTCTTTAATACATGGATTCAATTGCACGAAGATCAGCTCGACCAGGGCTTTCTGACCTTTGATGTCTGGAAAGACTTGTTTACGGAGTGGAAAAATTCGCAACCAGGCAAGGATTTGATGGAAAAGCTCATCCTGTCCAGGCAAACTGTTCCCACAGGGCCAGCCACGGTGCAGTAGAAGCGGAACCAATTGAGTGAGAGTAGTCTTATGGAAGGTTTTCCGCCGTTTTTATCCTCTGAATTTCCCCCATCCTCGCTGGATGACGCAACCTTTGCGATTCTTCCTGTGCCTTTGGAAAAAACCGTCTCCTACGGCAGGGGCACATCCCAGGGACCTGCCGCGATCTTGCAGGCATCAGAGCAGCTGGAAGCCGGGATTTGGGGCTGTGTGCCAGGAGCAGCAGGTATTGCAACCTTGCCCCCTCTTGACTGCCAGGACACTATGGAGGAAGTGCTTTCAGCGATCACCCATGCGGTCGAAGGGATTATACAGCTCGGGAAAATTCCGATTGTGCTTGGCGGCGAACACAGCGTCAGTTATGGCGCGATCCGAGCCTTTGCGGACGCTGGGCGCTCTCTTGGCGTTGTCCACTTTGATGCGCACGCGGATTTGCGCCAAAGCTATGAAGGTTCCCGCTTTTCCCATGCCTGTGTCATGCATCGGGTGCTTGATCTTGGCTTGCCCCTTGTGCAAGTGGGTGTTCGCGATATGTGTGAGGAGGAAGTCTTGGTGCGTAAAGAGCACAACGTTCTCTTCTTTGATGCGGACACCATCGCCGACGAGGGTATCCCTGAGCCTTTGCTTCCCAAGGACTTTCCGCACGATATCTATATTTCCTTTGATGTCGACTGCTTTGACGCGTCGCTTATGCCCGCCACCGGCACACCACAGCCCGGTGGACTTTTTTGGCACGATGTGCGCAAGATTCTGCGTAGCCTTGGTGCCAGCAGGCGTATTGTTGGTTTTGATGTTGTAGAACTGGCTCCGATACCAGGCATGCACGCGTATGATTTTATTGCTGCCAAACTGACCTATCTTTTAATGGGTGTAACGCTTTGTTCACAACACAAATAGCTGATTATGGGCAGGTTTCTCTATGAAGAATACTGTTGCGACCCTTTTGGCGCAAAAGGGGCAGACCAAGATATCCATGGTTACGGCCTACGATTATCCAACAGCCTTGATTGCCGACAGTTGCGGTATCAATACGATCTTGGTTGGCGATTCCCTGGGCATGGTGGTTTTGGGCTATGACGATACCCTTTCCGTGACCATGGACGACATGATCCATCATTGCCGTGCTGTTGCCCGTGGCGCCAAGAATGCCTTGATTGTCTGTGATATGCCCTATATGAGTTATCATGTGAGTGTGGAAGAGACCGTGCGCAATGCCGGCCGCCTCATTCAAGAAGGCCATGCCCACGCTGTGAAGCTCGAAGGCGGAGTGGAATTTGTTCCTGAAATACGCGCCCTGCATCGCGCATCCATTCCCGTTGTCGGCCATGTGGGGCTTACTCCCCAATCCATCAATGCCTTTGGTGGCTTCAAGGTGCAGGGAAAGACCAGAGAGGCCGCGCAAAAAATACTCGATGATGCCAGAGCCCTGCAGGAAGCGGGCGCTATTGCTCTTGTTTTAGAAGGAGTTCCTGCTGCTTTGGGAGCAAAAATAACGGCAGCACTGCGTATTCCAACCATAGGGATTGGAGCAGGACCTGCCTGTGACGGCCAGGTTCTGGTTGCCCACGATTTGTTGGGGATTACCGAAAAAAGTCCCAAATTCGTCAGACGTTTTGCCGATCTTCGCACAAGCATGCAAGAGGCCTTTGCTGCCTTTGAGAGCGCTGTGAAAGACGGAACATTCCCCGCGTCTGAACATTGCTACCAGGTCGGCAGCGACGATATTTTTGCCGATATTCACTAAGTGTCACAGAAGGCATTTTGCTCTTAAAAAGGCCTACGGATGATGATGAAGCCATTTTATCAGGGAAAAGTCGATACCTTTTGCGCTCTCTATGCGGTCTTAAACGCCTTGCGCTTAACCCACAGCATCAGAACCTTACAAGGGCGCAGCCTTTTTTCCGCGGAACTCCTTCGCATTGCCAAAAACCCGGTACTCTTCAGACAGGTGCTTGATCAGACAACCGACTATATCGATGTTATCGATTCGATGATACAGACTTCATCCCAAATTCATCCGCTCATCTGTGTTATTCCCTTTGCCCCCAACACCGATGTCTCTGTTGATCAGCTTTGGGACACCCTTGATCTGTGGATCAATAGCCGCACAAACAGCACCGCTCTTCTTCGTTTTATGCGCTATATCAATCCCCCGTGTGATCCGTGTGTGAGGCATTGGACAACCGTTGGCAGCATCACGAATACAACTATTCACCTCTTTGATTCAAGTCACGAGGCGGATGCGATTTTGCACCTGGATAAAGACCGGATCAAAACCAACGAAAAGCAGATAACAAGTGCCGATCTGCTCTATGTGCAGCCATCCTCGATTCGGCTCCTACGCCTCAAAGGCGCTCTTCCACGCTAGTTTTTGGACTGCACCAAAACGAAAAGAAGCACAGATGCTTGCATCTGTGCTTCTTTTCGTTGAAGGCGTACGCGAAAGAGCACGCGTGCGTAGCAGAGAATTAGGAGAGAAAGCCCTGTTCTTTGAGAGCGGTTTTGGCACGGGCAATGCTTGCCAAATTGCTTGCGTGCAATTTTTCTGGCAAGAAGGTTTGAATGGCTTTTTCGAGGCTTTCAACCGTGAATGGCAGGATATTGAGCAGACAGGCTGCAGCCAAAAGCAAGGTATTACCGCTTTGGATCGAGCCATTTTCTTTGCCAAGGGTTCGGATGGGAAGAAGATAGACCTTGTCAGCGTATTTGTTGAGCGTTTGGGATATCTCCTGCATGCTCGGATAGGCTTTGGCGCCTAAGGATACGCTCAACGGCGGGAGGGGATCCGAAGAGGCGACAATGGTTCCCCCCTTGGCCAGATAGGGGAGCCCGCGAAGGGCTTCAAGGGGTTCAAAGGCGAGCATACAGTCTGCTTCGCCAAAAGCAAGCTTCGGCGCTTTCCATCCGCCTAACAGGACAACGCTTTCAACCACCCCACCCCGCTGCGCCATGCCATGCACTTCCCCGGCAACAACAGGAATGCCGTTCATGAGAGCGGTCTTTGCCAGCAAATTGGTGGCTGTGAGGGTGCCCTGCCCGCCGACGCCGGTACAATAAATGCGCAAGCGATTGTTCACTGTTGACCTCCTTGTCGTTTGACCGCTTTAAAGCTTTTTGGCGCGACCTGGAGACAGACCATACAGCCTGAGCAAAGACTTTCATCCACGGCAATCTCGTCGCCATTTTTGATAAAAGCCGGACAGGCAAATTCAGCCAAGCAGCGTTGGGTATCCTCGTTTTGGGCGATAACACGGGCAACATTGGGTGGGCGTTTGCCGAGCGCACGCCGTGCGTAGAGCACACAGGGTTGTTTGGCGATGACCACGCGCACCCCATCCATATCCTTCAATTCGGTGAAGGTCTTTGTCAGCGCTGCAAGATTGTAGGCATTCACGGTTCGAACGTTTGTCACCCCAAGCGCTTTGACAATCGCCTCGATATCCAGGTGCTGGCAAGCCTCTCCCAAGGACTCCTGCACCATGCCGGGATTGGGCTGGTGGCCTGTCATGGCGGTTGTGCCGTTGTCGAGAATGACAAGGAGCAGGGAATGTTTGTTGAAGACCGCGTTGGCAAGGCCTGTCATGCCGGAATGGAAGAAGGTCGAATCGCCGATGAAGCTGACCACCTTGGAGCCAGAGGCTTTGGCAAAACCGCTGCCGCCTGAAATGGAGGATCCCATACAAAAGAGAAAATCCGCGCAACGCATGGGCGGAAGCATCCCAAGCGTGTAGCAGCCAATATCGCTCGAATAGACAACCTCATCCCCAAAAATTTTGCGAGCCGCATAATAGACAGCACGGTGGGAACAACCCGGGCACAGATTGGGCGGACGATTCGGCAGCTCTTGGGTTGCGCTCAGAAGCGCTTGGTCGGGCGCAGAGGGTCTTTGGGGCAGATCGAGCCACTCGGCAATGCGCGTTTGAACAAGCGGGGTTGCGTATTCAAGCACTTCGGTGAGGGTGGCATTTTTCCCGGAGAGCAGGGTGGAGAGACCGTGCTCCTTGGCAAGCGCCTTGATATCGCGTTCAAGAAGGGCATCCCCCTCTTCCAGAATAAGAACCGCTACGTGCTGCGAAAGAAAGCGTATGATGCGTTCGGTTGGCAAAGGCCAGGTTATCCCCAGTTCCAGACAGTCGACGCGATCGGCAATCCCTAGCTGTTCGAGGGCATCGGCCATATAGGCGCGGGCAACGCCGCTTGCGATGATGCCGATTTTCACATTTTCGTGGAGGGTTTCCAGGGTAAAGACGCTGTGTTCGGCAATGATTCTGGCTTTTGCAAGCACGTCAAGCACAGCTTGATGGCGTTTTCTCGCAACCGCAGGCAGGGGCACAAAGCGCATGGGGTTCTTGGTGAAGGACACCGTTGTTGGTGCCTTGGGCAATTGCCCCAAGGTAACTGCTCCGCGCATATGGCTTATGCGGGTGGTTGTGCGCAGCAAAACCGGCTGCTCAAGGCTGCGTGCCAGAAAAAAGGCTTCCTTGGTCATGGCACAGGCCTCCTCCGCTGAGGAGGGCTCCAGACAGAGTAAATGCGCCATGCGCGCATAGGCGCGGTTGTCCTGCTCATTTTGGCTTGAGTGGCAACCGGGATCGTCTGCGGAAAGCACGACAAGACCTCCGGGGAGGCCGGTGTAGGCGGTGGTGAACAGGGGATCTGCAGCGACGTTGAGTCCCACATGCTTCATGCAAACAAGACTTTTGCTCCCGCTCAAGGCTGCGCCACAGGCCACTTCCATGGCGACTTTTTCGTTGATGGAATATTCCATGTGATAGCGATCAAAGGCTTTGATGCGCCGAAAGGTATCAACGACTTCGGAACTGGGGGTTCCGGGATAGCACGTTATCATGCCAACGCCTGCTTCCAGGGCACCGCGTACAATGGCTTCATTGCCGAGAAGCAGTTGTTGTTCTCCTTCTGTTTCGCTGAGCAAAGGATGTTTGCTCATTATGACCTCCACGGTGAAGAGGGTTGATTGATTTCGATAAACTTATGGTTGCGTTGTCTGCTTGCCTTCTTGTTCCCCAATGGCTTTGGCACGGGCGAGAAAATAGGCAGCCTCGACGCCCTGCTGTGTTTTGCTGATAGCGACAAAGAGGTCGTGGGCTTGTTTGGTATCGCCGGTTCGTGCCAAGGTTTCTGCCTTGAGCTGCTGCAAAAGGAGTGGCTGATTCGTCCCATACTGCTTCCAAAGCGCCTCGATGGCCTCAAGCGCGTTGGTATACTTTGCATCGCGCAGAAAGCTTGCTATCAGGGCATATTGAGCCATCGTGCCGCTCACCCCATCGGCATCTTCTGCTGCAGCTTGTTTGTAGACGGCTTGCGCTTTTGCGAGATCCTTGCTTTGCAGGGCAAGATCGCCCAAGGTGAGATAGGTGAGGGTTTTGAGCTTATTGGGTGCCTCCTTGGCCAATTGTTCAAGGGATGTCAGGGCGAGAGCCTTGTCGTCCTTTTGCGTTATCATAGCCATTTGGGTGAGATAACTATTGGCCTCTTTGTTGCTATGCCACTGCCATAGAGCCGTAAGACCGGTCAACAGCAAAAAAACAAGAACAAAGCCGGCGATCAGCCCTCCGTGTCTGGTGATAAATTCCAGAAGCGGTGCGCTTTCTTGGCTCACTTCGGAACCAAGTTCTCCTAAAAGACCTTGGTCATTGGGTAGATTTTGTGCTTCTTTTTTCATACAATTCCTTTGCACGGAAACCACATCCCTTTACGAGATGCGGAGGTGCATAATTGCTGTTTAATTGATTTTGATCCATCTAAAAGATATATTTAAAATAGAGTCTTGTACCTTTTTTCTTGATCAATACGTATGCCACAGCATACGACGTGTATACGAGGGAGACAAGCGTCTTTGCTCTCTCTTCAAGAAGACCATGGTTTGCAAGGCTGTATCTTGAATGCAAAGAGCTCTTTGCGTATGGTTGAGACCTGAAAGAACGCAACAATGGCCTTTGTGGCAAAGCCACAAAGAGGAAGGGTGAGGAGTCCTATGATGACAATGCAGGAGAGCATGCATTCCCTCGGGCTTTCGGCCAAGGAGGCGAGCCTGGGCATGAACAAGGCAAGCGCCCAATCCAAGAAGATCCTTTTGGAATCGCTTGCAGCCATTCTTGCTAGGGAAAAAGAAAACATTATCAAAGCCAATGCTTTGGATTTAGCACGGGCTCAAGAAGAAGGCCTTGACGCGCCCAGAATGGACAGGCTGCGCATCACCGATGCGGTGCTTTCCGCTATGCAGGAGGCCTGCCTGCATGTGGCCAAGCTGCCTGATCCCATTGGCGCTCTTGAAGAGCAGTGGATGCGTCCCAACGGCATGCTTGTGGGAAGAATGCGGATTCCCCTTGGCGTCATCGCCATGATCTATGAATCTCGCCCCAATGTGACCATCGATGCGGCGATTCTATGCCTGAAAGCTGGCAACAGCGTGATTTTGCGGGGTGGCAGAGAAGCCTTGCAATCAAATCTAGCCCTTGTCAACTGTTTGCGGGCTGCCTTAGAGCAAGCCGGGCTTCCGAAGCATGCCGTGCAATTTGTCGAAACAACCGATCACGCAGCAGTGCTTGAACTCTGCCATTTGGAAGATTGTATCGATGTCATGATTCCCCGGGGCGGAGAGCGTTTGGTTTCTGTGGTCAGCCGCGAGGCGAGAATGCCTGTTTTACAGCATTTCAAGGGCGTTTGTCATTGCTATCTCGATGCTGGCTGCAACCAGGATATGGCGCTTGACATTGTCTACAACGGCAAGGTGCAGCGGCCAGGGGTGTGCAATGCCTTGGAATGCGTGCTTATCCACGCGAGCGTAGCGCCCAGTCTTTTGCCCCGCCTCGCAGCACGCATGCCGATGGTCACCTTCCACGCCTGTCCCCAATCCTATCCGATATTGCAAAAAGCCGGCGCCAACGTGCTCGCACGGGAAGACTATGGCGTTGAATTTCATGACCGCATTGTGCAGGTACGTGTGGTTGAGAGCTTGGATGAGGCGCTTTTGCATATCAAAACCTACAGCTCCAAGCATACGGATGTCATTGTCACCAACGATCTTGAGCACAGCACTCGCTTTGTGCGCGAGGTCGACTCCTCCATGGTCGGGGTCAATGTTTCTACGCGCTTCAACGATGGCGGCCAGCTTGGGCTGGGAGCGGAAATCGGCATCTCCACCTCCAAACTCCATGCCTTTGGGCCTATGGGAGTTCGGGAACTCACCACAACCAAGTTTGTTGTGATGGGGCAAGGCCAGGTGAGGGAGTCGTGAACAAAGGCCTTGGGATTCTTGGCGGCAGTTTCAACCCGCCCCATATCGGGCATTTGCGTCTGGCTATTGAGGTGGCGGAAAATTTTGCCCATTGCCTGACCCGTGTGTGCCTCATCCCCTGTGCCCATCCGCCCCATAAGGAGGAATCCCATCTTTTGCCCTTTGCCATGCGCTGCAGCATGCTTGAAAACGCCTGTGCCGGGAGTTCCGCGCTTTCGGTCAGCACCATCGAAGGAGAGCGGAACGAACCCTCCTATACCTGGGATACGCTCACGAGGCTGAAGCAGAGGCATCCAGAGAGCCCCCTCTTTTTTATCCTGGGAGCAGACGATTACCAACAAATCGGAACCTGGTATCAGGGGGAGGCTCTTCCCACGCTGACCAATTTTATCGTTGTTCCGCGCATGAGCCAGCCTGAAGACCGTTTTGTGGCAGACACAAAATCCCTGTGGCCTCAGGCACGCTTTGCCAACAACTCGGCCTTTTTGCCCGGAGGAGGTGTGGCCGTCTTTTTTCAGCCCCCCCTTGTTACGATCAGCGCAACCGCCATCCGAAGCCGTTTCCTTCGCGGGCAGTCTATCCGTTTTTTGGTTCCTGAAATGATCGACACTTTTTTGCAAGAACACCGCACGCTTGTGTCTGCGATATGGGGAAAATGATGATTGGCCGACTTCCGAAAGCCCTGGACGAAGAACTGCACAAAGCCATGGGGTTTATGGCGCAAAATTCGGTGGAAAAAGCCGTTGCATGCATGATTGAGGCCTTGCGTTTGCTGCAAAACGCCCCACAGGCAACGAAAAAACTGGCTGTGCCAAAGGTGAAGGCCTTTCTTGCGCTCTTTGCCAAACACCCCCGCGTGGCTCTTCTGCTCGAAGACCCGCATGCCAAGACCACAGCAACGATTGCCTACGCTCTTGGCAAAGAACGCGTGCTTGGCATTGTGCTGCGTGGCTTTTTGGAGGTTTTGCAGGATCAAATGCAGGTGACCAAGGAAGCGTTTGATTTGCTTGAACGGCAAAAGCGCAAGGAGCATCTGTTTGAGCAGGGAATGTGTGCGCTCAAGGAGGGGAAATTTCGGCTTGGTCTGGCCTTTTTTGAGCGCATGCTGACGGAATTTCCCGATACTTCTGCCTTGTGCATGGAGGCCTGCCAGGCGCTTTACGAGGCGAACATGGTGCAGGAATCAGCCCTCTATGCCATGAAAGTCATTGCAGCCTTTGAGAATTTAGCGTCAGCCTATACCTTCCTGCTCGATATCCTTATGCGACTTGAAGCTTTTGACAAGGCTGAGCGTGTCTTTCAAAAAGCGCTTGTTGTTTTTGGCGAACACCCAAAGACATTGGCGAATATGGCTCATATGTATGAGCGGTGGGGAAAAATCGAGGAAGCGCGCAGGGTGTGTGAGCGGGCGCTGACCTTGGATCCCGATAACAGCGACCTTCTCACCCTCAAAAGTCGTTTGTACCTTGCAATCCACGATCACGTGGGTGCGTAAAGTGCTCCCAACAAAGAAGAATTTTCCCAGAGCGGTCTTGTTCCGCTCTTTTTTTTTGGGGAGGATGCACCCGTGCTTTGGGGAGGAAGTGCGCCGCTCACTTTGGTATGAAGTTTGAAAGAAGAGAGACAAGAACAAATGCATGGAAAAAAATTCCAGGTAGAAAAATATGACAAGATAGCGAGCCGGAGGAATATATGAGCCTTTCATCGAGCATGTGGACAAGCGTATCCGGGTTGTTGACCCATGGTGAAAAGATGAACGTCATAGGGAACAACCTGGCGAATGTGAGTACCATAGGTTTTAAAGCTCAACGCGCTGATTTTTCCGATTTCTTCTATACTGACTACGGCACCCCGAATGGTCAGGCTCAAGTGGGAAAGGGAACAGCCATAGCAGCATTGATTGGGGACTATTCGCAGGGTGGTTTTGAGAATACCAACTCAGGAACAGATCTTGCGATCAATGGCAACGGGTTCTTTAAGGTGAAGGACTCTGAGACCAATGCATCCTATTATACCCGTGCCGGAGACTTTTATTTTGACGAAAACCGTCAGCTTATCAATCCCAACAAGATGGTGCTGCAGGGATGGAAGGTTGCGCAAGACAAGTCGATCGGCATTTCCTTGGGCGATGCCGTGGGAACCTCCTCAAGCGACGAGATTCGACATGTCGGACTGGTCAACGATATTGTTCTGGATCAATGGAACATTGCTCCCACCAGAACAACCAATGTGACCATTGCCAACAATCTTGTGAATAACGATTCCTATGATTTGTGCAAAAGCACAAGCTCGCCGTTCACAGCGCTCTTTGACACATGGGATGCCACCCAGCAGACCCCCTTGGCCGATGGTAGTTATGCCACCCAGAGCACCATCGCAGCCTACGACGAAGGCGGCAATGCCCACACCCTGACCGTGTATATGGACAAGGTGAACTCGACCTATGAACAGGTGACAACCACCTCAGGGACAACGACATCGACGAATACGGCCTTATCGAATCTGCCAGCCGGCTACAGCGTCTACGAATATTTAGTGACCATGGATCCAAAAGACGATATGCGGCAATCGAATAGTGGCGTTGCCTTTTATGATCAGGTCAATGGGACGGTCAATCAGACAAAAGCTGGTGTGTTGATGTCTGGTTTGATGGTTTTTGATGAATCCGGCACCCTTGTGAACCAAAGCGCCTATACCTATAACGGCACAGGGGCAACGACGGATGGCGATTTTTCCTCCAATAAGGCGAATTGGGAGCCAACAAAATTTTCCAGCAACGGTTTGCCCATTTTTTCCGCCAATTTTGCCGGCAAGGAAGGCGGAAGCACGGTTTTTCGAACCGGCAACACCTATACGGATGACGATAAAACAATTTTGAGTTCGACGATTATTGAACTTGATCTGGGCTTAAACGTTGCCTCAACAGCGAACCCCTGGGCAATGGGCGTTGCGGACAGCACCGGAGCGCGCACAACAACAGCCTATTCAAGCCAGACGCTGGCCAATGCGACCGATGATTTAGATAACGTGGCCTTTATGGCGACCACGGTGCGCGATAGCAACGCGACCGCCAACAACGGGACGAATTTCCAGGTCGATATCCAAGACGATGGCTACGCAGCAGGACTGTTGAGCAATTATAAAATCGACGCCGATGGCATTGTCTATGGCTACTACGACAACGGCGAAAACATCCCCCTCTACCAGATTGCAATGTATGATTTCCACAGCACCCAGGGATTGCGGAGAGATGGCGGCAATATGTTTACCCCGACCCCTGAATCGGGCGCGCCGGTGGAGGGCGTAGCTGGGAAAGGCACCTTTGGCGATATTTCGTCCTATTATATTGAAAATTCCAATGTCGATATGAGTCGTGAATTTGTTCACATGATTTCCTGCCAGCGTGGGTTCCAAGCCAATTCCAAGAGTATCACAACAACCGATACCATGCTTGAAACCGTGATAAATATGAAGCGATAAATTTCCTATCCCCTTATGTTGACTCGAGGGAGGCGGTCATGGTGGCCGCCTCTTTTCGCGTTTCATGGGGCGGAAGGTCTTTTCAGAGTGTCCATGAGTCGGTATACTTTTTGCTGCACGATCAAGGACGCCATCAAGCGAAGGATGCAGCCATGTTTGGAAAGCAATCGGATCCGAGCAAAACCGAAGAAGCAACGCCCAAACGCAAGAAGAAGCAGCGATCTGAGGGCAATGTGCCCAAGTCCCAGGAACTGGGCAAGGCAGTCAGCCTGACTGGCGGCCTTATTATTCTGATGCTGTGGATAGGACCGCTTCATCGGGCTATTCAGGAGGTTTTTAGTCGTTTTCTTGACTGCACAAAAGTCGTCCAGCCCACCCCGCAGTCCATGTACAATATGGCCTTTGATCTGAGCGCAACCATTGCCTATATGATCATGCCGATCCTCTTGTTTTTAGGTATTCTTGCTTTGATCGCCCAACGTCTCCAGGTGGGGAAATTGTGGACTACCAAGGTTTTTAAGCCAAAATTACAGAAATTTAATTTAATCCAGGGTATCAAACGACTTTTGATTTCACCACAAACGATTCTTCGTGTTATTAAAAGCCTTTTGTTCTCTATCATTTTAGCCGTTATTCCTGGCTATATTATTTACAGCGAAAAAGATAATTTTTTGTATTTATATTATGAGACGCCAGAGCAGATAGCAACCTATATGCTCGAGTTGGGCTTTTTGCTCGCAAAATGGGCTCTTCTTCCCATTATTGCCATTGCAGCTTTTGATGTGTGGCAATCGCGCTATGCGTATAACGAAAGCATCAAGATGACCAAGGACGAGGTCAAAGACGAACAGAAACAGGCGGAAGGCGATCCCAAGATCAAGAGCCAGCAACGGCAGAAGATGATGAAAATGGCCATGAAGCGGATGATGAACGATGTCCCGAAGGCCGATGTCGTTGTGACAAACCCCACACATCTCGCGATTGCCTTGCGCTATAATACGAAGGAGGCTCCGGCACCTGTTGTCATTGCCAAGGGGGCTGGGGCGGTTGCCGAGAAAATCAAGGCGATTGCCAAGGAGCATAGGGTTCCGATCCGTGAAAATGTGCCCCTGGCGCGATCGTTGTTTAAGGCGTGTGAGATTGGCGATATGATTCCTGAAGAACTGTATAAAGCTGTTGCAGCACTGTTGGCGAGCATTTGGCGCTTGAGACCACGAACGAATCCTGGACGCTAACGCTCTATACAGATTGTTTTCGAGGTAGATGATGGCAACCGTACTTCCTAAGATAGATTACTCACGTTTTTCAAAAAACGGCGAAACATTTCTAGCGGTTGGGGTGGTAACCATTCTTTTTGTCATGTTGGTGCCGCTTCCCACCTTTTTTATGGATATCATGTTGTGTGTGAGCATATCGCTGGCTATGCTTGTGCTCATCACAACCATGTTTATGTCCTCGCCGCTGGAATTTACCATTTTCCCCTCGCTTCTTTTGGTGACAACCTTGCTCAGGCTCGCCCTCAACGTCGCCTCAACGCGTCTTATCTTGCTCAACGGCGATACCGGCGTTGAGGCTGCCGGCAGCATTATTCGATCCTTTGGGGAATTTGTCGTTGGCGGATCCTATGTTGTGGGCGCGGTTATTTTCATGATCATGTTTATCTTAAACAAGGTCGTCATCACCGCCGGTACCACCAGAATCGCTGAAGTCGCCGCCCGATTCACCTTGGATGCCATGCCAGGCAAGCAGATGGCCATTGAAGCGGATCTCAATGCCGGCCTTATCGATGAAGAAGAGGCAACAGCGAGACGTGCCGCCTTACGCAAGGAGGCAGACTTCTACGGCGCCATGGACGGTGCGTGTAAATTTGTTTCCGGTGATGTGAATGCGGGCATGTTTATCACCCTCATCAATATTATCGGCGGCATTTTGATCGGGGTTGTGCAAAAGGGCATGGAGTGGGAAACAGCGCTCACCACCTATTCGCTCTTAACCATCGGTGACGGATTGGTATCCACCATCCCCTCGATTATCATCTCAACGGCAACCGGTTTGTTGGTGTCTCGGGCAGCCTCTGAGGCGAAGATGGGCGAAGAATTCATGGCGCAGCTGTCGTTCAACAGCAAGGCCTTGAAGCTCGTCGCGGGCATTCTCTTGCTCTTTGCCATCATTCCCGGGCTTCCGACCATTCCCTTTATGATTTTATCCCTGGCTGTCTATATCGGTTCGCGCATGAATCCTGACGAAGGTGGTGAAGAGGGCAAGGATGCCAAGGCAAAAGCCGCCAAGCAGCAACAGGCACAAGGGGCACCCGATACGCCGGAAGATGTGCAGGCGCTTCTGCCCTTGGATACCCTGGAACTTGAGGTTGGCTATGGCTTGATCCCCCTGGTTGATGAAGAGCAAAGCGGCAATCTCCTTGCCCGCATTCGCTCCATCCGTCGGCAATTTGCCCTGGATATGGGGGTTATCATCCCATCCCTCCATCTTCGCGACAATTTACAGTTAAAGCCTGGCCAATACGCCCTTTTGATCAAGGGCAATCAGGTGGCCTCGGCTGAAATTCTTGTGGATCATTTTCTCGCCATGAATCCGGGCAATGTGGCCACCAAGATCAATGGCGTTGAAACACGCGAACCGGCCTTCAATCTGCCCGCCATCTGGATTCCTGCGAGCCAGCGCGAGGAGGCGATGATGGCTGGCTACACCGTGGTGGATCCGGCAACAGTGATTGCCACGCACTTAACTGAAGTCTTTCGGAGGCATTTGGCGGACTTTCTCGACAGGCAGGCTGTGCAAGGTCTTTTGGATACCCTGTCAAAAACCTCACCCAAGGCTGTGGAAGATCTTGTGCCCAATGCCATTAGTTTGGGTGGCGTGCAAAAGGTTTTGCAGATGCTTGTCAGGGAAAATGTCTCTATTCGTGATATGCTGACCATCACAGAGACTTTGGGCGACTATGCTCAGGCGGTGAAGAGTCCCGAAATGCTGACAGAATATGTGCGCGAAAAGCTCTCTCGAGCCATTGTCAGACCCTATTTGGACAGCTCAGGGGTTTTGCCGGTTTTAACCTTGAATCCCAATGCCGAACGCAAGGTGCAAGAAGGCATACGCCAGGCTGAAAACGGGGTTCCCTTCCTTTCGCTCAATCCCGTAACAGCCCAGCGTCTTGTGCAAAATATCAACCAAGCAGTGGAAAAGGCTGTCAACACCGATGGTCAACCCGTTGTCTTAACTACCCCTGTCATTCGTCCCCATCTGGCACAACTTATCACACGCTTTTTGCCGAGCATTCCTGTCATATCCCAGGCGGAAATTCCCCCTGATGTGCGTTTGCAGTCGGTTGGAACCGTGGTTTTAGAATAGCTGCTCTTTGAAGGGAAAAGGCCGTTTTGGATGTTTCCAAAACGGCCTTTTTTGGGTAGAGAGGGGAAGAGGGAGAACGGAGACGCTCTCTCTGACTGCTCCCACGGGCAAGCCCGTGGGGTTCTGATTACCAAGCGTAGCCTGCAATCGTACATCATTTTCAGACTTTGGAGTTACAGGTGTAAATCTGTTTGAATCAGGACTTTTATTACCAAGCAGTCCAACGACTCCATTAGCGGTAACTTTTTGTTTTTCAACAAGGAAGTACAGTCAATCTCCCTTAGATTATTTCTTCTCGTAATTTATATATCCAATCTATGTTTTTGCCAAGTCAAAAAAAGCGGCTTTCATACCACACGCAAACGTACGGTATTTTCGCCGTAAATTTATAAGGAATGAGTACATTTTTTAGGATTTATGCATGAAAAAAATTCCTATTGGCATAGAAGATTTTTCTTTAATGAGGCAGGATGATTTTCTTTACATAGATAAAACAGATGAACTTAAAAAATTAATTACTAATGGACAAAGATACTTTTTATCCCGGGCAAAAGGCTTTGGAAAATCGGTCATGCTCTCTGCTTTACGTGCAATATTTCGTGGGCAATCTGAGCTATTTACAGGACTTGCTTCTGAAAGTTTTGTCAAAAAATTCTCAGAAAAACCATATCCTGTTATTTTCTTTGATCTTTTTCATCTTGATGCTGAGAATACACATACTTTTGATGAGTCTCTTAATGAAATTATATGCAATGTTTACAATGAGTTCGAAATACAAGGGAAAAGTACAAGCACGAAATCAAAATTGATATATTTATTTGAAAATGTATACAAAAAATTTGGATATTTCGTCGTTTTAGTCGATAACTATGACAAGGTGATTTTTGATTCATTGCGAGATACAAAATTACTGGCTCATATCTACAATGGGATGAAAAGATTCTATAGTGCTATAGAAGGTTGCAATAAATATATTAAATTTCTTATGATCACAGGCGAAAAGAGTTTTGAAAGAAGTGGAATATTTTCAACTATTTATGGCATAAGTGATATTAGTAACAAGGCAGAGTATCAGAATATAGTGGGATTTACTGATATTGAAATAGAACTTGCAGCAAAAAAATCGCAAATATCCTATGATGCCTATACAAAAATAGTAACTGATAGGCGCAATGCCGAATCCTGCCATAACGCTCTTGCCGTGCTGGAAATGCTCGATACAGAAGGAGCCAGTCTTTCCTCAGTATCCCAAACGTATCCGCAAATCTATGCGTGTATCAATCAAGGGGATGCATTATTTTTAGAAGCTAAAAATTCAAAAATTTATATAGATAAATCAGAACTGCTTGCTATCACAAATACTTTTCTTGAGACAGATCATAAATACATCTGTATAAGTAGACCAAGGCGCTTTGGAAAAACAATATCTGTCAATATGCTTTCAGCGTATTATGATATTACTTCAAATGCCAGAGAGACTTTTAATGGTTTAAAGTTCGCCAATAACCCATCCTTTACTACGTATGCAAATAAATACATTGTCATTAAACTCACTATCCAGACATATCTTAGCTTAGCACACGATATTGATAAACTCATTGATTTAATTAAAGATGAGGCTCTATTGCGAAATTGTAGTGATTGGCTTCAGTTAAAAAAATAATGAATTCCAAATTTAACTCTATAGTGTTTGGAGGATATTTTTTTAAAAAATGATCGCTTATCCATGGGAAAAATTTTTCTTGACTTTTTCTAGAA
>JAFSVD010000016.1 GCA_017450275.1 Desulfovibrio sp.
ACAAATATACTTTAAAAAAATAGTTTATTCGGCAAAGAAATTTACAGTTTTTATAACTATACAATATCTTTAACATCTCTAGAAAAACAATGGTAAGGCTCTAGAAAAAGTCTTGTGAAAAACTTTATTTCGTTTACTATATCAATAATTTTTTGTAATTATAAATTTAATCTTTTGTCACTATTTTTTATTTGAAACAGCAATAGCAAACTTAGCTTGCTTGTTTTTGTCTTGCATCTCCTGAAGAAAAGCATCAAAATCAGTGCGACGATACCGTAAAATGCGCCCCATAGTCGAACAGGCTGGACCACAACCTTTTATACGCCAAGACTTCAGTGTGTTCGGTGTAATCTGAAGATAAGAGGTCGCTTGCGCAGTAGTCATAACCTCTAGGTTTGCAGCCACAATCGTTGAAGTGCGGGTATCTTTGCTCATACAATCTCCTTTTAGTTGGCAATGATTGATATCCCCTTTTAGTTCATGATAATATATAATACGCTAGAAAAATATGTCAACACATATTTAGAAATTTTATCATACATGTTTGTTTTTACGCAACTCGTGAGAAATAGCTGCGTTCTGCGATGAGTCCGTAAGGTTCCCTGTTGACCGACCATTTCAGCGAGATTAAAATACAAATAGGGTGAGGAGATGATCAAAGGAATTGCTGACTGGCTCGAAAAAGTCTCTGGGGTTAATGTTGATAGGGCTCTGGAAAGACAATACGGATGCCTTCTGGCTTGGAATTGCTCTAATCGTGGGTGCTTCACTTATACGATGGAGGCTCAGATGACAACGTCATGGTGGATAGTACTGGCTGTGGGAATTCTTGCCACGGTCTTTGGATGCGTGTTCGCCAAGCATGAAAAATTCGGTAAGTAACAAAGCTCTTCAAGCTCCTCTCCACGAGGGGCTTTTTTGTTGCCCTCACGTGGCCATGTGATCCTGATCGCTGGAGTAGCTCAACAGGCAGTGTGTTCGCTCGTCTGAAATGGAAGCACCTTAGATAGGCTCCCCAAAAACGCTCGCTTGAAAGTATACCATTTTTGGGTGAAATGCTCATCCGAAAGGGAACCACTTTAGGTAGCCCAGCCCAAAAACGCTCGCTTGAGCGAATAGTGCGCCAGCCAATCAAAGACTCGCGCTGTCACACCTATTCGCATCAAGTCCGCTTTCATCTCCAAAGGCAGAAAGGCAGCGCCCTCCCCCGCCCCCCGAGGGGGGAGGACTTCAAGGCAAAAGACTTTGATGATTGTCAAAGCAACCCTATCAGACAAGTATCTGTGATGCGTAAAATGGCTGAAGTGGCAACATTTCAAACGAGTGATCAGACCTAGAGTCACATTTCATTCATATTCTAGAAAATTGAAAAGTTGCCACCTCGCTGTAGTCCCTAAGAGCGCATATACACGCTACAGTGTGCTGCGTTCGTAAGCTCGTTTTTTCGTTCCGCCAGGATAATTCGGCAGAAAGAGACTATGACCTTACTCCAAAATCAGGATTAAGACAAAATCGCCTCGTTTCAGGGCGCGGCTTTAACCGAATTGTTATTTGTGAAACAAATATTTTATTTAATAATAAAAAAGCCTACATTATCCCAAAAAAGGATAGCGTAGGCCTTTTTATTATCTATAGTTAAGACAAAAACTATGTTAAAGGATACCGAAAAAAAGAGTATCAAACGTAAAATGTCCGTACTACAAGGCTTTATCGGTAGATGTCGCAAGATCAGTAAATTCGCGAAGGGCTCCCAGGGTTTGCTTGGCCTCGTCCTTGGGCACGATTTCAAGCGCAAAGCCTGCGTGGACAATGACATAATCGCCGACTGCAGCGGGCTTTGGCAAAAGCATGAGGGAGGCTGTCAGATAGGTTTCACTGTTGCCAAGACGAACACGAGCCATGGAATTGTCGAGAAGGGATTCGATTTGAGCTGGTATGGCAAGACACATAGGCAAGAAAAAGAAAGGGGAGTTTGACTCCCCTTCTGCGTGGTAAAATGGTTACTCTGGCGAATTGGTGCGCTTTTTGCCGTACGGATACAAGACTGTATTCCAGTAAAAGACATAATATGGCAGAGTAAAGAACATCATGAGGTAGGCCAAGCTTTTGGTAAACAAGAAGTAATCATAGAAAATATGAAATTCCATCACACACCCCCGGCCTAGTGATGAGCTTCTTTGAAATTGGGATGTTCATAGAGAATCGGCATATGGTAGACACAGAAGCGATAGACCGTCACAATCATGGTCACCACAAAGACCGAGATCATGATTTCCCAGATGCTCGGGAAATAGCGTTCGGCGGAAGGCAGCTGCCAGTTGAAGGCGATCATGGAGATGTTGAAGCGGTTCAAGACAATACCGGCAACAGCATTCATGGAGGCGTACTGGCACAGCTTGACATTTCTGTCGCGAGAACCCTTGGCGTAGAGCAGGGCAGGCAGAAGCACAAAGCCAAACATTTCAAGAAGCCACCACAGACCATAGCCAGTGGTTAAGTAGACGAAATTGGCCTGTACCAGCATGTCGATGAATTTGAGCATGAAATAGGCCATCAAGATAAAGGAAGCGGCCTTGGCAAAGCTCAAGATAATCGTATCATTTTCGCGCAAATGGGTCTTATCCATATAGCTGTGCACGCCTTTGTGGGCGAAGAAGCCTTCCATGATGACCATGGAGGCACCGGCAGCCATGGAGCTCACAAAGAAGAACATGGGGATGAAGGGCGAATACCACAGCGGATGGAGTTTGCCGGGGCAGATCAAATAGAGCGAGCCCAGCGAGGATTGGTGCAGGGTGGAGAGGGTCACACCAAAGATTGTCAAGAGAATGTTGACCTTGTTCACGGCATCGCGCCATTTGAGCACAATGGGGAAGCGGCTGGCCAACCATTCGCAGGGCGCAACGCTGAATTCAATAAAAAGCACGGTCAAATACGTTGCCACGCACAAGCCCACTTCAAAGAGCACGGACGTTGTGCCGGGGAAGAAGAACATGAAGGGCAAACGCAGGGGATGACCAAGGTCATAGAGCAGGGCAATAACCACGAAGAGATAGCCGAGAAAGGCGGTCAAGACCGCTGGCCGTGCTGCTGAGTGGAAATGCTTCATGCCCATGCAATAGCAGGCAACGGTGGTGAAATAGCCACCTGCTGCTAAACAAACGCCGCAGAGCAAGTCAAAGCCAATCCACATGCCCCAAGGCTGGTTGTCGTCCAGATTCGCCACAGAGCCAATGCCCTGGGTAAAGCGGATGACGGTGATGATCAAACCAACGGTTAAAATAATCCAGGTGATGATGTTCCCAGCCGTCGGTTTGAGCAGAGGGCTCATGTTGAACAGTTTTTCCCTGGTGGGAATGACAATGCTGTGATTTTCCATGATTACGCACCCTCCCCGTGTTTGTTCGCTGTCTCACGGGCCTTCAGGGCTTCAGCCATTGCCTTGCGGGCACGATCCGCTGCACCTTCGCCTTCGGTTTCTTGAATCTTGCGAATAGCAGCGTCGACGGCAGCTGCAACGTCTTCTTTTGCCTTGCGTTCAGTCGTCTCCAGTTCTGCCTTGTGGATGGCTTCCTTGCGCTTGGTCATGGCATAGGCACCACCAAAGAGAACCGGCCAGAAGGCAACGATCAAGGGAACAGCACCAAGAGCCCCGTAGGTCAGCTCACCCATGGGCTGATTGCCCAAATGGGTGTCAAGACCCAACTGTTTCATTTGCGGGCCTGCCAAGACCGGATTGTCCGGAGGCACGCATTCTTTGGGATTGGCCGGAGCCAACACCATCCAGGCAGTACCGCCGGCATCGCGTTCGCCATAGACGTAATCCAGGTATTTGCCGGGATTTTCGTTGATGCGGGCGTGGGCAACCTTGATAAGATCTGTCCTTCTGCCAAAGGTCAGCGCTTCCATAGGACAGGCCTCGATGCAGCCGGGAATCTGTCCCTTATCGAGTCTGGGTTTGCAGAAGGTGCATTTTTTCACCAATGGATCCCAGGCAAGATTGTATTCAAAGCCCGGAACGTAGAAGGGGCAGGCAATCATGCAGTAGCGGCAGCCGACGCATTGACTGCCATCATACCCCACGCTGCCATCGGGTTCTTTGTGGAAGCATTTGGCAAAACAGGCCGAGGCGCAGGCCGGATCTTCGCAGTGGAAGCATTGGAGCTTGCGGAACACGGGTTTGCCATTGACTTCGTATTTGTTCACAACCGTCCAGGCAGTGGCAGATGTGCGGCGTTTGGTATTGCAGACAGAGAGATCGTCAAAGGGTTTTGCGGGCTTGGGGAGGTCGTTGACGATATTACAGGCTTCCTCGCAGCGGCGGCAGCCGACACAACGGGTTGTGTCGTGGAGAACGCCGTAGGAATCAGGATAGTAGGGGAAGACGTGACCAGCTTTGGCTGGACTTGGTGTCGCTGCTGATCCAAGCGCCGAAACGACACCCGCACTCCCGAGAAAGGTGAGAAATTTTCTGCGGTTCATTTCGATGCCTCCTGCTTGGCAGTGCGCAATTTATGACAAGCTGTGCAGTCGGTATTTCTCGGCCGCTTGACATTCATGCCGTCGTGGCACCCCATGCATTGCAGATGATAGGCCGCCTTGAGGACAGGACGACCAGGATTTTGTTTATCGATTGTTTGGGTATGACAACTCACGCACTTGCTGGGATGGGTTGTGGCTGGTGTGTGATGGTGACAGGTTTGGCAATAGATTTCAGGACTTGCGTGGAAAGCCTGTGCCAGCGGATCTTGCTTGATTTTGTCGGCAAGCGAGACAATATGGCGCTGATGGTTGAAGACATTGGGCTCGTAGGTCTTTGCGAGGGTATCGATGGTGACCTTATAGCGAGCGCGCTTGTGGTTCACATACGATACGGGCGCTTTGGCGGCAATGGCTGCATCAGCCAAAGCTGCGTTGTCTTTTGGCAAGAGGTTGTTGGCAATGCCATCCTGCAACTGTTCCTTGGTCATTGTGGGAATGTCGGTATGACAGACAGCACACCAGGCATCATTGTGGCGTGGAGTGACAATGTTGTGGCAACCTGCACATTCTTGACGTTGGGAGTAGATTTTTTGATGGCAACTGACGCAACTTTCGTGTTTTTTGCCGTCTTTGCTCGCACGCAGGTTGGTCGCATGCATAGCGCGTTCCAGCGTCACGAACTTCCCTTCAGCCTTTCCTTCGACGGTGTGGCAGGTTGTACAGGAAACGGGATCGCCCGTGTGGTGACAGGATTCACATTCCTGAACTTTGCCTTCATGAATTTTGTGGTTAAAAACCACAGGTTTCATGCCGACTGCCCTGGGATTTGGTTTTTCACTGACGGGAAAAAGCACCATCGCCGCCGGTGCGCCGCTTTCTGTTTGTTCCATGCCTTTCGCAGCCTGTATGCCTTCAGGCTCTCGGAACAAAAGACTTGCAGCGCCGACGAGTGCAATGACCGCCAGCAAAAGCAGTTTTGTGCGGTTCCTCATAAACGTTGTCCTTTTGTACAGACAGTCTCCAAAAAGTCCTACCGCAACACAGTGCTGCGGCAAGGTTTTATTCATTGGATTGATGGCGGAGAGAGCAGTATTATTTAATGTATTGAGCAAAACAAGGCCTTGGCCGGAAAAACGCTCTAGCCTCCAATTTTCCTAGAAATTTACCTAGCATAGAAGATGCAGTCAAGCGCATTCCCGTAAAAAAAGCGCTTCCTCGGCGATTGGCTTTACCTTCGTTTTTTTTTCTTCTATGGTACCAATTGTCAAGGGGGCAGCGCATGAAGATCCAATTTCTCGGAGCGGCAAAGACCGTAACGGGTTCGTGTTTTTTGTTGAAGAGCGATACTCGAACCCTCCTTGTTGACTGCGGTTTGCACCAAGGCAATAAGGCCATCGAGCAACGCAATAGGGAAGAAGGCATCCTTTCTCCTTCGGCGCTTGACGGCATTTTTATAACCCACGCCCATATTGACCATTCAGGTCTTCTTCCAAAGCTTGTGGCCAGCGGGTATGAAAAACCCATCTTTTGCACTGCTGCCACCAAAGAGCTTTTGGAAATCATGCTCATAGACAGCGCCCATATCCAAGAGATGGAAGCGAAAAACGCGTCCAAAAAATACGCCCGAAGAGGATGGGGGCTTCCCCCAAAGCCCCTCTATACGCAAGAAGATGCTGAAAAAACCTGCTCTCTTCTCACTCCTGTTGCCTATCAGGAGCCCTTTGAGCCTTTTGCCGGCATCCGTGCCATCTATACCAATGCAGGGCATATCTTGGGATCGGGTTCACTGCATCTTTGCATTCAGGAGGGCAAGCAAAGCACCTCCTTGCTTTTTTCCGGCGATGTCGGCAGACCCAATTCCCTCATTGTCCAGGATCCTGATACGCCAGAGACGGCAGACTATATCTTTCTTGAGTCCACTTATGGGGATCGCGACCATAAAAATGAGGAACGCAGTGTCCATGAACTCAAAGAGGCCATCGACTATAGCTATAGGCAGGGCGAAAAAGTTCTGATTCCAGCCTTTGCGGTTGAGCGCACCCAGGAAATTCTGTGCTGCCTGCACATGCTTGCCAAAGCCAACGCCTTGCCGAAGGATATGCCGATCTTTGTCGACAGCCCCTTAGCGATCCGCGCATCGGCTGTTTTTTCTCGACACAGGGACTTGTTCGATGCGCAGACACGGGCGCTTTTAGGCAATGGCGAGGATATCTTTGCTCTGCCCAATCTCTTCTATACCGAACGCACCGAAGAGTCGCAGGCCATAAACGAGCGCAAAGGCCCTGCTATTGTCATTGCTGCCTCTGGCATGTGCACCGCAGGCCGCATCAAGCACCATCTTCGGCATCAGCTGTGGCGAACAGGGGCGAGTATTGTCTTTGTGGGCTATCAGGCTCAAGGCACCATTGGCCGCAAACTCATCGATGGCGCGCAGGTGATCACGCTCTTTGGCGAAGATATTCAGGTGGCTGCCAAGATTTTTACCATCAACGGTTTCTCAGGTCATGCCGGCCAATCCCAGCTGCTCGCTTGGCTTGCGCCTCTTCTTCGTCCAACAACCCAGGTTGTCCTTGTCCACGGCGAGGCCAAAGCGCAACGTATTCTTTCGCAAAAGATTTTTGATCAATTTGGCCTATCCTGCGCTGTTCCCGACTATTTGGAAGAGATGGATCTTTGTGGCCAAACCATTGCCGAAACAGTCATGCATGCCGACGCTGCCTATCCCACGATTGCCTGGGATGCCTTGGCCAATGACGTTGAACGTCAATGGGCGATCTTTCGGGAGCGTTTGCGCGATATCGAACACAAGCCGTGGGTCGATCAAAAAGAATTGGAAGACAGGCTTGCGACCATTCAATACCATCTTAACCGTTTGATTACCAGAGTATAGTTTCATGCGAATTATTGCCGGTTTCCTCAAACACCGTCTCATCCAAAGCCCGCCTGGCCGCGTGTGCCGCCCGGCCATGGGGCGGACGCGAGAGGCGTTGTTTTCCATGCTCGAGGCCAGGGGCGTTGTGTGGGAGCAAACCCCTGTCCTGGATGTTTTTGCTGGCTCAGGATCTCTTGCTTTTGAAGCCATAAGCCGTGGGGCTGTGCATGCAACCTTGCTCGAAAACGACAGCCAGGTTGTGGCAACAATCAGAGACAATGCCAAGACCTTGGATGTCGTTGATCGGATCACCATTGTGCAGGGGGATGCGATCAGGCTTCTTCGAAAAGGCTCTCCCACATCCTATCCCTTGGTTTTTTTGGATCCGCCCTATCGCAAATCCTATACAGAAGCCTCTCTCAGGCTTTTGGCCAACGGTTGGCTTACCGTTGGTGCCATGGTTGTTTGCGAGGTCGAGCGTTCGCTTGCGCTGCCAATTCCTCCCTCCTATACGCTTGATTGTGAACGCCGTTTTGGGCAGACCATGGTTTATATCGTTCGGTATGCGAAAGAGCCCATGTCAGAGGGCTAGCTTGTACCGCCTCTTTTTGCTATACTTTTGAGAAAGTCTTGATGTATTCGAGAATATTTTTTGAGAGAGGTTTGTGTGCGTGGACGGAATGCAGGCAAAGAAACGAGTCCTCTATCCCGGAACTTTTGATCCCATTACCAACGGCCATATCAGTTTGATCCAACGCGGCCTCGATGTCTTTGATCAGGTGCTTGTGGCTGTTGCCAAGGACACGCCAAAGACAACGCTCTTCACCTTGGAAGAGCGTGTGGCCTTTATTCGCTCCTCCTTCCCCAACGAAGAGCGGGTGCTTGTGGAACCCTATTCCGGATTGACGGTTGCCTTTGCGCTCAAGCGTGGAGCCTGTGCCTTACTACGGGGGCTTCGGGCAGTGAGTGATTTCGAATACGAAATGCAGCTTGCGCTTATGAATCGGCGTCTTGAGCGAAAATTGCAAACGATTTTTTTGATGACCGACTATCGTTGGCTCTATATCAGCTCAACCGTTATTAAGACAGCGGCTGCCCAGGGAGCTTCTGTCAAGGGGCTTGTGCCAGAGATTGTGCGCAAAGCCCTGGCTGAAAAATTCCCAACAGTACCAGTAGATTGTGATCAACTCGTCCATGCCGGTCGCTGCTAGCACCCCCTTTCCTGTTCTTTGTCTGGCAGGCGCAACAGCCTCAGGCAAGACATCCTTGGCGCTCGCCATGGCCAAGGCGCTTGGCGGGGCTATCATCAACGCGGATTCCAGACAGATCTACGCGGATTTTCCCCTGATCTGCGCCCAGCCAACGCCCGAAGAACAGGCGCAGGCTCCGCATTATTTATACGGCATCTTGCCAAGCACAGCCAAAATCAGTGCGGGGGAATGGTGTCATTTGGCACACGACGCCATTGTTTCGGCGCGCAAGCAGCACTTGGTTCCCATTCTCGTTGGCGGGACAGGCATGTATTTTCAGGCGCTTTTGCACGGTATTGTCCCCATTCCCCCCATCGATCCAGCTCTCCGTGCCACTTTGGAAGCGCGTATGGATGCCGAAGGGCCTCTTGCTCTCTATGGCGAGCTTGAAGCGTGTGATCCTTCGTACGCCAAAAGCATTCATCAAAACGATCGTCAGCGTATTGTGCGAGCGTTGGAAGTGTTTCACCAGACAGGGCATCCCTTTTCCTGGTGGCACCATCAAAAAAGCCTGCAACAGCCTTTTTGCCAAGGCCCTCTCTATGTGATTGCAGCCAGTCTTGACTGGCTGGAACCGAGGATTCGTGCTCGTATCGATAGCATGATGGAATCGGGTGCGCTCAAGGAGGCCAAGGAGGCCTTTGCGCGTTGCCCCAATACCGAGGCGCCAGCATGGTCTGGGATTGGGTGTTGGGAGCTTTTGGCCTATTTGCGTGGCCGCGTTAGTCTCGATGAAGCCCTTGCGCTTTGGTGCAAACATACGCGAGCCTATGCCAAGCGACAAAACACGTGGTTTCGGGGACGCAAGGAAGCGATTTTTTTTCAACCCAAGCAAGAGGCAGACCTTCTCGCTCACGCTGTCCAGGATTGGGATCGATTGCAAAAAGGCGTTTTTCAAGGATGAGAGATCCATGCCAGAGAAGCAGCAAAATATCATTGATGATTTGACGACCACAACAGAATCGTGGCGATCGTTTCGCATTATGGGGGAGATGGTTCAGGCCTTTGACACCTTAAATGATCTTCGCCGCAGTTGCGTGTCGATTTTTGGTTCAGCACGAGTCACTCCTGATTCCAAAGCCTATACGGATGCAATGCATACGGCTCGCCTTTTGGGGGAAGAGGGCTATGGTATCATAACCGGGGGAGGACCTGGCATCATGGAAGCCGCCAACAAAGGCGCTGTGGATGCCGATACCGAATCCGTTGGTTTGCATATCCTTTTGCCCTTTGAGCAGGGCTGCAATCCCTATGTGCGCATCCGTTGCAATTTTCGCTATTTCTTTTTGCGGAAATTCATGTTTGTCAAATACTCCATAGCCTATGTGGTGATGCCAGGCGGTATGGGAACGCTCGATGAATTGTTCGAGGCCTTTGTTTTGGCACAGACCGCAAGGATACGCCCTTTCCCCATTGTCCTTTTTGATTCCACCTATTGGGCAGGCCTTGTCGATTGGCTGAAAACATCCGTGGTTCAGGGCGGCTATGTCAAAGCCCAAGAAATCGATCGTCTGCTCATCATCTGCGACACACCGGAAGAAGTGCGTGAGGAAATTCGAAAACGCGTTATCATCTGAACGCTTTACCCCCTATGTTCGAGACTCCATCATCCCAAAAGCTCCCACAGGCTGGCAGTGGGAATCGCTGATGGAGAAAGCGCTGCACTTGGCAGAGCAGGCGCAGAAGCAGGGAGAGGTGCCGGTTGGCGCCCTCATCGTGAGCCCGCAGGGTACAATCCTTGGGGAAGGCTGCAATTGCTGTATTGCCACCCATGACAGTACTGCCCATGCTGAAATCGTTGCCATGCGCCAGGCGGAAAAAAAACTCGCAACCTATCGGCTGCCACAGGCTCTGTGCGTGGTTACCCTTGAACCCTGTGCCATGTGCGCGGAAGCCCTTTTGCAGGCACGCATTGCGGGCATTGTCTTTGGGGCTCAAGACGCTCTCGCTGGCGCCATTGTGTCGCATCCCGCATCGATGGCAGCCAACTTGGGAGAGGGCATTTGGTATATGGGCGGCGTTTGCGGCGATCGTTGTGCGGCGATACTGACGCAGTTTTTTGCTTCGCTTCGCACCAATCCGTCGTCTGCAAGCAAACCTTCCAGAACGTGAGGTATACGCTGAGAAACGCTGGCAGAAAAGACAGAGTGTGTTGAGGAGCTTGCGTGGCAGAAGTTTTTGATGGCAGAGGTTGCTTCTCTCCCCCCCCCATGGATGTGCCATTGATGTGCAAGTGATGTGCAAGCGAGGTAATCAGGGAGACTTTGGTCGACCGATAGGGAATCAACCTGCGAAATGGTACTATCTCTTTTTCATAAATACGACCGACACGATAGTCGGGAATTGAAGTCCCCAGAGCATTATATCAAACGAAAGTAGTTACGGCAAAATCTCAATTTTTGAGAAGAACGGGAAAGGAAACGGAAAGATGTATACTTGTTTGTACGTTTTCCATAACGGGAGGACATTATGATAGACTCTGGATTATCAGTCGATACCGTCAAGGGATCGAATTTGCTTTTGCAGGATTTTGGCGAGAAGCTTGTGAGCGGAAAGGAACTCCTTTCCCCGCAAAAGCTCATGGCTGTTACGCAAACATCGATGGATCAGGCCGGCAGATACGGCCCAACTCCTGAAACATTTCAAGTGAAGCCCTACGATTTGCCCGCCGATACCAAGGGTATTTTGGTGAATTACGCCTTGTAAGAGGCTGGAGAGTGCGTGTGAACGAAAAGGTAGAAGATTTAACGGTGGAGTACGAGGAAGAAGGCCAGATTCTTGTCAAAGAACTTGATAAATGCATTTTGTCAAAAGGAGCCTGGGCAACTGTTCTTTTTCGCTACTCCGAATGGCATCACGGAACACAAGAGTATGGGCCGGATAAGTATGTGATCCGCAGATACCAGAAAAACGGCGGAGAATACAAACTCAAATCAAAGTTTGTCATCTCAAGCTGCGATCAAGCTCGAAAGATTATTGACGCGCTTGAAGCTTGGCTTCCTAAAGAGTCATAAAAAATAGTTATAAAAAAGGGTAAGGTTTTCTGCCTTACCCTTTTTTATGGTAAAATAATGATCTGACTACAGCAAGAAAAGCCTGGTCAAGAGTCAAACGATTATCAATTACTTTTTGGCTCATAGAGTTATTGATTGAATAGAACAGGTGTGTTTTTTGCTTTTTGTGTCGTAATTTATTCCAACAAGGATAACTGATCCAGATTGGTCGAGTAATGACGCTGGATAATTTTTTTCTAAAATTTGTGTAATTGCTGAATTGGCGCTTTTATTCCACTTCAGTTCAATACAAAGTATGGGATATCGATTTTTTTCTCTTGGGAGAAAGACACAATCGGCAAAACCTTTACCCGTAGGAAATTCTCTGACAATGGTATACATCTCACGAGCTGCATAGAAGGCAAGGGAGATGGTGTAGGCCAGAGCGTTTTCGTCGTTGTAGGTGAGGATACTTGTTTCAAGATGCACTGCCTCGATACCCTTGGCCACTGCCTCGTGATCTTTTGCCAATACAGCTTTGAGAAGATTTTCAGACTGTTTGATGGCTTGGACAACTTTTGGCCAGCCTTTGTTTTGGATGGCGCTGACGAATTCATAGGATATTTCTTTATTCGGTATATGGATTGTCTGATTTGAGGTATTATAAGAAAGATAGCCAAGATGGACAAGCAGGGTGAGCACATCATCCTGACTAGTAAAAGTACGCATATCGTTTGTAAAAGTTTTTGTATTTATTTTTTCGTAATCGTTTGATAGAAGTTTGATTATAGTTTCTTTTAGTCCGTAATAATCCATTGTAATATATATCTGAAGTGCTTCATAGGTTTCAGTATTATTCCAGTATGTATCAAAAACACCTCTTATGATATATTCGATAACAGACTTTGGGTTATATATTGAAAAATGAGTATCGATAGTATATCCATCATACCATACTTTACATTGATTGAAATCTCTATAAAAAGATTTACATAGTTTCTTAACCTCATTCTCTGTAAAACCAACAAATTCTGTGAAAGGCTTTGCGTTCAACATGGAAAATTCGTTAAACATATTGAGCGCAGAATGCGTTCCATACTTTTTTATGGGTAAAATACCTGTCATGTAGACTAGAGCAATATGTTCTTGATCTTTAAAGAAGTATCGCAAAAAATCGAAGTATTTCTCTTGCCATTCTTTGTTTTCACGGAATTCTCTAAAGATACAATCCCATTCATCTATAGTAATAACAAACTTTATTCCTGTTTTCAGTGAAATATTTTTCATGAATTCATTTATATCTAAAGATGAATATTCAAAATCGTATTGTATTATTAAGTCATTATAGATTGCTGATTTTATGGATTCGATGAGCTTATTTATGTCGTGAGTTTGACTAAGAAATGTTTGGATATTTATCTTGATAACGATGTATTTATTGGCATGTATAAGGAATGACTTATCTGATTTTATTTTAAACTTGCTAAAAGTTACGCTTGCCCTTGCTGTCCTGTCATAATAGGAAGAGATCATGTTTACTGTTGTTGTCTTTCCAAATCTACGAGGACGGCTAATACATATATACTTTTGTTTTGTATTAATGAATCTATTTGTGTAGGTAAGGAGTTCTGTTTTGTCAATATAAAATGGAGAATTTGATATATCAAGAAAAGCAGAGTCACCTGGATTAAGACATGTAAAAAATTTACTGCTTAAATTTGAATGAATTGTTGACGTATACTCGGCAAGAGAGCATTGCCTGAGACAAGTCATAAGAGCAAGGGGATTATAGAGATTGTTCTTTCCATCAAAAGAGTATGTTTGACAAGAGCTTAGTAATTCATTGAAATAAGTATTTGCCGGTATTGAAAGTCGTTTTGCATTATTTTCTATCCATTGGTAAAAATTATATTCAATCTCTTTCTGAGTAAAGCCAGTGAGATTTGAAAAATCTACTATATTTGAAATGTTATCAATTTTTTGAAATGTTGAAAATACACCTGTTTTTTCATATGTTTCGCTTCCAGTAATTAATAAAAATCTGAAATTTTTTGTATTCGATTCCAGGACTTCATAGAATGTTTTAACTCTTTTTCGTATTTCAATGAGATTCTTAATTGAGGTAATACAGGATGAAATCGGCTGCTCATAATTTGCAATAAGAACTACGATATAGCCATAAGAAGAAAAAATATTGTTTATTAAATCATTCAATGCTTCATCGCATGCTTTGCTTGTGCATTGAATTGAAAAAGAATCAGCAAGTGATGTTATTTTATTGAGTAGAGACTCTTCAAATTTCTCGGAATTATTTGTGCTGAAATTTGATAAATTAAATGCAATGATTGGAAAGGGATTGTCATGAAATTGACTTGCACATTCTTCTGCAGCAAGTCCTTTAAAGAGTTCTGTTTTGCCTGAGAACAAAGAGATCAATGTAGAGAGTAAAAGAGTCTTACCAAAACCGAATGGACGGGAAAGAAAAAAGGGAGACCAATTGCTGGCTAGATCAGCAAGAGCATCGCTTTTGTCTACGTAGAGATAGTTGTTGTTGCGGATAATAGAAAAATCATTTATTGCAATCGGTAGTTTTTTCATGATCTATTTGTTTTATGCTACATGTGTGTTTTTTAGTTTTTATATTGTAATTTATCCCAACAAGAATGATTGGATCAGATTGATTAAGTAATGATGCCGGGTAATTTTTTTCTAAAATTTGTGTAATTGCTGAATTGGCACTTTTATTCCATTTTAGTTCTACGCAAAGGATAGGATAGCGGCCTTTTTCCCTTGGCAGAAAAACGCAATCGGCAAAACCTTTGCCAGTAGGAAATTCTCTGACAATGGTATAGAACTCTCGTGCTGCATAGAAGGCAAGAGAGATGGTGTAGGCCAGCGCATTTTCATCATTGTAGGTGAGAATACTTGTTTCAAGATGTACTGCCTCGATACCCTTGGCTACCGCCTCGTGATCTTTTGCCAATACAGCTTTGAGAAGATTTTCAGAATTTTTGATAGCTTGGACAACTTTTGGCCAGCCTTTATTTTGGATGGCGCTGACAAATTCATAGGATATCTCTTTATTTGGTATATGGACTGTTTGATTTGAGGCATTATAGGAAAGATAACCAAGATGAACAAGCAGGGTGAGTACATCATCCTGACTCGCAAAAGTACGCATATCGTTTGTGAAAGTTCTTGTATTTATTTTTTCATAGTCATTTGATAAAAGTTTTATTATTGTTTCTCTTAATCCGTAATAATCCATAGTAATATATACTTGCAATGCTTCATATGTCTCTGTGTTATTCCAATATGTATCAGAAACACCTCTTATGATATACTCAATGACAGATCGTGGGTTATATATTGAAACGCAAGTATTAACAGTATATCCATCATACCATGCTTTACACTGATTAAAATCTCTTTTAAAAGATTTGCACAGTTTTTTTACTTCATCCTCCGTAAAACCAACAAATTCTGTAAAGGGGTGTGCATTCAACATAGAAAATTCGCTAAACATATTGAGGGCTGAATGCGTCCCATATTTTTTTATTGGTAAAATCCCTGTCATATAAACAAGAGCTATATGCTCTTGATCTTTAAAGATATATCGTAAAAAATCGAGATATTGCTCCTGCCATTCTTTGTTTTTGCGAAATTCCCTGAAAATACAATCCCATTCATCGACAACAATAACAAACTTTTTCTGTGTTTTATTTGAGATTGCTTTTAAGGATAAGTTTATATCATCACTTATATAGGCTGCGTCAAATTCTTTTATTAGGTCATCATGAATCGTGCTTGTTATCTTTGCGATAAGAGTATTAATTTCATGTGTTTGGCTTAAAAATATTTGAATATTTATTTTTATGACTATGTATTTATTAGCGTGTGTACAAAATGACTGATCGTTTTGTATTTTTAGCCCTTTAAATGCTACTTTTGCATTTCCAGTTAGATCGTAGTAGGAAGCTAGCATATTAGCTGCTATTGTTTTTCCAAATCTACGTGGTCTGCTGATGCAAATATATTTTTGAACTGTATTTATAAATTCATTTGTATAAATTAGTAACTCTGACTTATCAACGTATATTTTAGAATTTTTTGCAGCTATAAAATCGCTATCACCAGGGTTGAGGCATGAAAACATTTTTTGTGACGGATATGTATATGAGTTGTAGGAGGAAATATCACCTTGTATTAAACATTTTATAAGAGCTTGAGGGTTGAATAGAAACCGTCCTTCTGATTCGCTATTGTTCGATTCTATATACATGAGTTGAGACCATAATGTCTCTTCTGGAATAGATCTACTGCTTGAAATATACTTAATATAATCTGCAAAATAGTATTTTATTTCATCTATTGTAAATCCAATAATATCAGTATAGTATTCATCATTTGTGATGTCCATACCATTTCTTAAGCATATAAGGTTGCTTCCTTCGTAAGATTTCTCTGAGCCAGCAATACAAGTAAAGCGTATATATTCATTATAGCTCTCTATTGTTTCGTAGAATTCTTTTAGTGTCTTTTGTATAAAAAATAATACATCGTTATTAGTGTATGAATTTAGTATAGGAAGATCATAGTCATCAATGAGGATGGCAAGATGTCCATACTTTTTATAGATTTCTTCTATAAGATGTGATATTTTATTTTGAAGAGATGTATCTCGAATATCTATTGAATATTCATTTGATAGTTTATTGATTATTCTGTCAAACGAATTTTCAAAATTTTTAATAGAACTTGTAGCAATTTGTAAAAATTTGAAGTATAGTACTGGTGTTGGTCTTGACGCATATTCTTCAATTAAAGAATATGCACTTAATCCTTTAAAAAGCTCTTTTTCTCCCGAAAAAATCGATTTTAACGTTGATAATGTAAGCGATTTTCCAAAGCCTTTCTGTCTATAAATGATATAATTTTCGCGATTTTCTATCAGATCAAACAATTTCAACGTCTTGTCAACATAAAGATATCTTTGTTGAATAATCGTAGAAAACGTTGGGATTCCTAATGGGATTTTAGGTATTGTTATATTCATAATGATGCTATTCTTTTATGTAGAAATCGATTCGATTCTACATGTATGTTTTTTTGTCTTCGGAGAATAGGAAATGCCTACAAGGAGTACCTGTCCACGACCGAGAAGGGCGTGCGGGTAGTTGCGCTCAAGACATTGGGCAATGGCCGTGTCCGCACTGCTTTTCCATTTGAGTTCCACAATGAGAGGAGGAAGAGTCGTATTGGGGCGGGGGAGAAAAATACAGTCGGCAAAGCCTTTGCCTGTTGGACATTCTCGCACAATGGTATAGAACTCTCGTGCTGCAAAGAAGGCGAGGGAGATGGTGTAGGCCAGCGCGTTTTCGTCGTTATAGGTGAGAATGCTTGTTTCAAGATGGACTGCTTCGATGCCTTCAGCCACTTTCTTTGCATCTTTGGCAAGAACAGCGCGAAGGAGTTCCTCTGAATGTCTGATCGCTTGAACAACCGTCGGCCAGCCGTTGTTCTGTATGGCACTGATAAATTCAAAGGCTATTTCTTTGTTCGGTATACGGACACTTTGGCTTTGTGTATCGTATGAGAGATAGCCAAGATGAACAAGAAGCGTTAAGATATCGTCTTGAGATGAGAATGTCCTCATATCATTTGTAAATGTTCTTGTATTTATTTTTACACTTTCATTAGATAATAGTTTTATAATTGTTTCTTTTAGTCCTAGAAACTCCATTGTAATATATATTTGAAGAGCCTCGTATGTTTCTGTGTTGTTCCAATATGTGTCAAATATCCCTCTTGAAATATATTCAATGACCGACCTTGGATTGTAGATCGAATGGCAATTATCTATTTTGTATCCATCATACCATATTTTACATTCTGGAAAATCTCTTTTATAGTCATTGCAGAGATTTTTAACTTCAGATTCCGTAAACCCAACAAATTCTATAAAGGGACTAGCATTTAACATGGAGTATTCATTGAACATGTTAAGTGCTGAATGTGTTCCGTATTTTTTGATTGGTAAGATGCCTGTCATATAAACCAGGGCAATATTGTCTTGGTCTTTAAACCAATATCGTAGAAAATCTAAATATTGTTCTTGCCAGTCTTTCTTATCCTTAAATTCCCTAAAAATGCAATCCCACTCATCGATTGTGATTACAAATTTTTTCCCAGTATTTAAGTAGATATTTCTTAAAAATTGATTTAAATTGCTTGACGATAGCTCGATATCGAATTGCTTGACAAGGTCATAGTAGAGAGAATCTTTAATTTTCTCTATGAGTTGAGTAATGTCATGTGTTTGGCTGAGAAATGTTTGAATATTGATTTTTATTACAATAAATTTATTGGCAAATTTTTTAAAAGATACATCTTTGAATATTTTTAAATTTTTGAAGACGTCTTTGGCTGATCCTGTTCTGTCATAGAAAGAAGATAGCATGTCTATCGTTGTCGTTTTTCCAAAACGACGTGGTCGACTTACGCATATATATTTTTTGCTGGTATTTACATATTTATTGACATAACTTATCATTTCTGTTTTGTCTATGTAAATATCTGATTGAATTATATGTATAAATGCTGAATCTCCGGGATTTAAACATGTGTAGGATTTGCTCGTGGTATTTTTATCGATATATGTTGAGTAATTTTCAGGATCTGAATCGCTAAGACATTGTAAAATTGCATGGGGATCATAAATTGTATCTATGCCATCAAGCAAAAATTCACCCGAATATGCTGCTATACTGTCAAGAAATTCAGCCTTTGATAAAGGTGTATTGTTATTTTCAGTGTAGTATAAGATGACTATATCCTCTAATTCATCCCGGTTAAATCCTACTATATCGAAGAATTTTTTTGAATTTGTAATATTGTTTAGTCTTTTTAAGGTTGAAAAAAATCCGAATTCTTCAAAATCTTCTTTACCTGTGACAAATATGAATCTAAATAGGTTTATATTGCTATCTATAATTTCGTAGAATTCTTTTATTACTTCTCTTATTTTTACTAAAATATTGTATTTATTGAAATTTTTTGCAAGACTTTTATCGTAATGATCAATCAAAAGGACTATTGATCCCTGTTTTTCATGCAATACTGAAAGCAAGTGCTGAAATGTATATACAATATCTCCTTTATAATAGTCTATTGAGTATTTTTTAAAATAGAAATCTATTATACTTTGTAGTGATTTTTGATACTTTTCAGCACTGTCATCTATGAGCGCACCTAAATCAAATCGCAGAACAGGATACGAATTTTTCACCCACTGTTCAGCATAAAGGCCTTTAAACAGCACTTTATTGCCGCTAAACAGTGCTTCAAGCGTTGACACAGCAAGCGATTTACCAAATCCATGTGGGCGTGATAAAAAGAAGAAATCTCCATCTTCTATGAGATTAACCAATTGTTTTGTCTTGTCTATGTAAAAATACTCTCCTGATACGATTTTAGAAAAAGATGGTATTCCTATAGGCAGTTTTTTCATATTAGTTCTCAACAATTTTATTACAGTAAATGAAATAAAGTTTTTCGCACGACTTTTTCTAGAGTTTTACCATTGTTTTTCTGTAGATACCTGAATCCGTGAGCTGTTGGATTGAAAGGGCAGGATTTTCAGCTGAAGTCCACGAACGATGGGGGAGTATGGAGGTTCAAGAAAATCCGAAGATGCACCAAATCGAAAATTCCTTATCGTTCCAAATTTGGGGAAATAAAAATAAGGATGGTTCACCACGCAAGAAGCCAGATCCTAAACCACGGGCAGAAAACGGGAGTGAAGCTGCCCCTGAAGGGATTTCTACGCCATATCTTGTGAAAAAGTTTATTTCGTTTACTATATGTCATTTTTCAAATGGTGTTATCTTGCATGTATGTTTTCTCGTTTTGCTGTCATAGTTTATTCCAACAAGAAGCATAGATTTTGAGAGATTTTTCAGCGAGTCAGGATATTGGTGGCCTAAAATCTGATCGATGGCTGTTTGGGGGGTGTGATTGCGCTTCAGTTCAACGACAAGCAGAGGAAATGGGGTTCCGTGCTTGGGGAGAAAGACACAATCTGCAAAACCCTTTCCCGTTGGCAATTCGCGGACAATTGTGTAGTGCTCTCGTGCCGCATAGAAGGCGAGGGAAATGGTGTAGGCCAAGGCATTTTCGGAGTTTTTGGTGAGATGACTTGTTTCAAGATGCGCTGCTTCAATCCCCTTTGCCACGCGCTCTTCATCACAAGTGAGGACAGCGTTGAGCAGATCCTCTGAGTTTTTAATGGCAAGAACAATATTCGACCAGTTTTTGTTCTGTATAGCGTTGACAAATTCATAGGATATTTCTTTGTTTGGAATTGAAACAGTCTGTTTGGATATGTCATAGGATACGTATCCAAGATGAACGAGAAGTGTCAAGATATCGTCTTGAGAGTTGAATGTTCTCATGTCATTGGTAAAAGTTTTTGTATTTATCTTAACACTTTCACCTGATAACAGCTTTATTATCGTTTCTCGCAAGCCATCATAATCCATTGTGATATAGAGTTGAAGTGCTTCGTATGTTTCTGTATTATTCCAATACGTATCAAAGATGCCCCTTGAAATATATTCAATGACAGATCGAGGATTGTATATAGATACGTAATTGTCTATTGTATATCCATCGTACCATTTTTTACAGTTCTCAAAATCTCGATTATATATTAAGCAGAGATTTTTTACTTCTGATTCTGTAAATCCAACAAATTCTGTGAAGGGACTGGCACTCAGCATTGAATATTCGTTGAACATATTCAGGGCAGAATGGGTGCCATATTTTTTTATCGGCAAAATACCTGTCATATAAACCAATGCAATGTGATCTTGGTCTTTAAACCAATATCGTAGGAAATCAAGGTATTCTTCTTGCCAATCTTTTTTATCTTTGAACTCTCTAAAAATACAATCCCACTCGTCAATTGTTATAATAAATTTATATGATGTTCTTGATGTTATATTACGCATGAACTCGTTGAGATCATTTGATGTGTACTCTGTTCCGTATTGTCGTATGAAATCATTGTATAATAAATCTTTTATCTTTGTAATGAGAGATGCACTGTTTTGTGATTGACTGAGTATCGTTTGAACATTCAGCTTTATTACTATGTACTTATTAGCGTATATTTCAAAAGATTCGTCTTTTTGTATTTTTAATTTGGTAAAGAGTTTGCTTGCGCATCCTGTCTTGTCGTAATAGGCTGAGATCATATTGATGGTCGTTGTCTTTCCAAAGCGCCTGGGTCTGCTAATGCATAGATATTTTTTATTGGTATTGATAAATCTGTTTGTGTTAATGAGAAGTTCTGTTTTGTCTACATAAATTTCTGATTGTAGTATTTCTTTAAAGGCCTTTTCACCTGGATTTATTAATGCGAAGAATTTGCCGGTTGTGTTCATCGTAAAGTATACTGGATACTTCTCCGGCTTTGATTCTTGAAGACATTGAAAAATGGCAAGAGGTTTATAAATTGTTGTTTTCCCGTCGAAAGAATAATTATAGTAAACGAAATAAAGTTTTTCACACGACTTTTTCTAGAGTTTTACCATTGTTTTTCTACAGATACCCGAATCCGTGAGCTGTTGGATTGAAAGGACAGGATTTTCAGCTGAAGTCCACGAACGATGGGGGAGAGTATGGAGGTTCAAGAAAATCCGAAGATGCACCAAAGCGAAAATTCCTTAGCGTTCCAAATTTGGGGAAATAAAAATAAGGATAGTTCACCACGCAAGAAGCCAGGTTCTAAGCCACGGGCAGAAAACGGGAGTGAAGCTGCCCCTGAAGAGAATTCTACGCCTCAAGGAGTCTCTATGACCGAGACAGGGGGGATACTGCCCAATAATTGGTGTCTAGAATTTTTATAGGTTATATCTACTGATAATCTATAAAAATTTTAGAAAATATCTGTTGAATGACATAACAATGTCTTGTGAAAAAGTTTATTTCGTTTACTATATTTGAATATTTCTGAAATTTTTCCAAATAATAATTTATTTTTGTATTATTGAGTGAAAGTACCTCTTCGAGCTCTTCTTGGGTAAAGCCAATGATATCTGCGAACTGCTCGGTATGTGTAATATCGTTCAATGATTTTAATGTTGCATAAATTCCTGTCTCTTCATAGCTTTCACTGCCTAGAACGAGAAGGAATCGGTATCTTTCTCTATAAGCATCGATGATTCGGTAAAAGTTTCGTAATATATTATAAATTGGGAGTAATAGGTCGTTGTCTTTTTGAATCCTTGTTATTGGATCATCGTAATTAGCCAGTAAAACAGCAATAGATCCGTATTTTTCGTACAGGGCATTGATGATTGTTTCAAGGTCTTTGGTATGCGGTAGGGCATATTCTTTTGCTGTTGCTTCCAGCTGTTTGTACAATGAAACGTTGAAAGCATCGACCGTTTGTGTGTTAAGCTTTGCAAAATCAAGTCGGAGAACCGGATTGGGGTGCTTTGCAGCGTTTTGTACCCACGTTGCAGCGGCGAGTCCTTGAAAGATTGCATACCGACCACGAAACATGGCCTCTATTGTTGAGAGCGTGAGTGATTTGCCAAATCCTTCTGGGCGTGAAAGAAAATAGCATTCGCCCTCTTCAATAAGATTTTGTAATTTTTTTGTCTTATCAACGTAAATATAGTTTCTTTTTATAATATTTTCAAAGTTTCTTATACCAATGGGTAAATTTCTCATAAGAATATATTGCAGATTGGATTGTGTTTATGACCGTGTGATCCAGATGGCTGCTTGATAGAGGGAGGGAAAAAGGGGGATATGGTTGGCGCATGCCCACCTATCTTCAAGGCTATCCCCCACACCCAGTTTAATGGTGGCAATGCCTAAGGCTTGTCCTGCCTCAACATCTCGGCGTCTATCCCCAATCATCCAGGATTGCTTGGGATCAATAGGGTAGGTGGCAAGGGCTTGTGCGAGCATCCCAGGCTTTGGTTTCCGACACGGGCAAGGACCTGTGATATCGGGGTGATGGGGGCAGTGATACCAGGCAAGGGGTTTTGCGCCATAGGCAGCCAATTCAGCATCGATGCTCTCTTCCAAGGCCTTGTAGTCGTCTTCGCTGAAAAAACCACGTGCAATCCCCGATTGATTGCTCACAATCACAAGCCGATAGTTGGCAGAGACGAAGACTTTAAGGGCTTCTTTGGCGCCATCGATCCATTGCCATGTTTTGCGCGTGCCAACATAGCCAAAATCGACATTCAGGGTGCCGTCGCGATCGAGAAAAATGGCTTTGCCTAAGCTAGACATCATTTGTGTCCAATCCCAAGCGATCTCTGCGTGCGGCTTCCTGTTTGCGTTCACGCGTACCCTTGGGGTTTCGTGCCAGAAAGTCTTCACTCACCACTTGGTGGCGGCAGAAAATGAGAAAACCCGTATGGGCGATCATGCGATCTTGGGGGCGCAATCTGTCGGCAAGGGGTTTCCATTGACGCTCAAAGAGCTCACTCACGGTGATATGGGCGACAGCCTTTGTCTCCAAGGTGAGCAAGAGTTCATGCACCTGGTCGATGGTTGGGAGCAAAAAGCCCAGCGTAGCCCCTGGTCGAACGGCGGCAAGCGCCTGGTCGATATAACACCAGGGAGTGCGGACATCCAAGAAGAGAGCATCGGCGTTTTCTGCGCAAAAACCCTCGGCAATGTCTTTGACGTGGAGTTCAACGTTTTCGCCAAGACCAGCCCAACGGAGATTGCGTCGCGCAAGGTTCACAAATTCTTCCCGCGCATCGTGGCTGATCACACGTCCAGTGGGTCCTGCAAAATAGGAGAGCGCGCAGGTGAGTGCACCTGAGCCGCAACCTGCTTCGATGATGGTGCGATCAGAACCCGCCCCCAGATGCACGCAGATTTGGGCAATATCTTTGGGGTAGATGATTTGTGTTTGGCGTTTTATCCCCTGCAGGCGGTCAAAAAGTGTTGCCTCTTCGAGGAGGATGGGCACAAGGGTGTGCGTTTTGATTTCATCGCCAAAATTGCTTTGATGAACCAATTCAGCGGCAACAATGCCATCGGTTGTGTGCCAGTCTTCCCCTGGAGTTAAGCGTTTGAGAGCGCGTTTGCCGCGTGGGGTGATAAAGATAACAAGGGATCCCCAAGGGATCATGGCTTCCTCCTCAACCTAATGGTCTATTTTATTCACATTGTAGAAATGAGCTTCCAAGTGTTTTTTTTAGAGCACAAAAAAAGAGTCCATAAAAAACAACATTTTTTTTGATCTATCAGCATCGCTTTCAATGCAAGGTATTCCTTTGCATTTTTAACTCATGTATCTTGCATTATTATTTTCTCTTTTCTAGAATAGAAATGCAATGTGACACTAAAACATTTGGCGCATGAGATCTTCCCCTGATTCCTGCGCATGGGTTTCAAAGGGGATTTGTTCGTTGATGGTGCCTTGGGTGGCACGGGAGCCCTGGTAGGGCATATCCGACTGGTAGGCAAAATTGCCTGACATTGTGATATTTGTTGGTTTGACAAAATCCTGGGCAGGATAGAAATCTTCCACCTTGAGGCGGTAGCGTTTAAAAATCGGTGCCGCTGTTCTTCCGCCCTGTTCGGTTTTCCCCAAGGGTTGAACCTTGTCGTAGCCCACATAGACGCCGGTCACAAGATAGGGAGAAAAGCCGATAAACCAGGCGTCTCGAGCCTGGTTGGAGGTGCCAGTCTTTCCTCCGATCGATCGCCCTTCGATTTTAGCACGCGAGCCTGTGCCGGTATTGACGGCGTTTTTGAGCATGGTGTCCATAATATAGGCGTTTTGTGGACTGATTGCCTGCCAATGTTCGGGATCCTGGCGATAGAGTTCATGACCCTCGGCATCGAGAATTTTGGCAACCATACGGGGGCGCACGCCTTGTCCTTGATTGGCAAAGGCGGCATAGGCTTGTGTCATATTGAGCGGTGTGACCCCGACAGCGCCGAGGCTTATGGCCAGTTCTCTGGGGAAATTGGGCTCAAGGCCAAGCTGTTTCGCCCGAACAATCACCTTGTCGATGCCGATTTCCTGGGCAACGCGAACAGCGCAGGTATTGCGAGAGAGCGCCAAGGCTTGGTAGAGCGGAATTTCTCCCTTGAAGTTGCGCTCGCTGTTGTTGGGGCGCCACACTTCGTGGGTGTAGGGATTGACATAGACAAAGGGGCCGTCAAGCACAATGGAGAAGGGGGTAAAGCCGTTATCCAAGGCTGTGGAATAGACAATGGGTTTAAAGCTCGAGCCGGGTTGGCGGCGAGCCTGGGTTGCTCTGTTGAATTGCGTATTGCCGTATTCATAGCCCCCGATCAAGGCCACCACATTGCCTGTCTGCGGCTCAATCGAGACCAAGGCGCCCTGCACCAAGGGTATTTGCTGCAGGCGCAGGGGAATGGGCTTATGAGGGGCAATGGTATCGGGATCAAAGGCCTGGCTTTCGGTGCTTGTTTTGCCATTGCTTTTTTTGACGGTTTTTTGCTCAACAGCCTGCACCCACACAAGATCCCCCACATCGAGAACGCGTCTGGCATCCCCGATAAAGGAGCCGCCAAAGCCAGAGACATGGTGGTTGGGACGTCGTGCCCAGGACATCCTCGAAACCGGAATTTCTCCGATATACCCACCGCCCAAGGCAACGGAGACAGAGCGGGCTTGAACGCGGGTCACCAGCGCCTTGCACCAGCTGCCGCCCGCTAAATCGATGGGGGTAAAGCGGCTCTTTGCGAGGAATTGCTGCTGCTCCTGGGCATTGAGTTTGGCAACTGGCCCTCGCCAGCCTTGGCGCTTATCCACCTCTTCGAGCCCTGTCCGCATGGCCCAATTGGCAGCCTCCTGATGGCGGGGATCCATCACCGTCTGCACGGTGAGACCAGCCTCATACACATAGTCTTCCCCGTATTTGCGGGTGTTGACCCCAAGCGCCTTGAGATTGTCTTCGGTGAAGAATTCGATCAGCATCCGCCGAACCTCTTCAACATACCAGCTTGCGCTGCCTTCCTGCGATTCAGGCATGCTCCAGTACACCAAGGGCTCCTGCAGCGCCTGTTCGTATTCGGCGTTGGAGATCCACTGCAATTCCTTCATGCGGCCAAGCACGTATTTTTGGCGGGTTTTGGCGGCTTCAGGATGTCTGAAGGGATTGTAGTTGCTGGGTGCCTTGGGAAGGCCGGCTATGACCGCGCTTTCGGCCAGCGTGATGTCTGAGGCGTGTTTGCCAAAATACGTTCGTGCAGCTGCCTCAACCCCGTAGGCGTGTTCCCCAAGATAGATGTGATTCAAATAAATGGTCAGAATATCGTCCTTGGAGAGATTTTTCTCCAATTGATAGGCGAGAATCGCTTCCTTCATTTTCCGGGTGTAGCTGCGTTCACTGGTCAAAAGGAGCTGCTTGATCAGCTGCTGGGTAATGGTACTGCCCCCCTCGCCCGTATGCCCTTTTTTGAAATTGTTGATCGCTGCTCTCGCTATGGCAAAGGGATCAACGCCAAGATGCCTGTAGAAGGAATCGTCTTCAGAGGCCAGAAAAGCCATGGGCAGAAATTTGCTCATCTTGGTCAAGGGAATGACAAAGCGTCGTTCGTGAGCGAAGGTGGCAATGACGGTTCCGTTGGCATCGAGTACCGTGGTCGCCTGCGGAGGGCTGTAGTCAGCAATGCGCTTGATATTGGGCAAATCGCGGCTTGCCCAGTAGAGGAGCAGGCCTGCGCATGTTCCTGCGCCAAGGACAGCCAGAAAGAGGAGAAGAAGGAAGATCGTGAAAGATTTGCGGACAACTGATGCGATATTCATGGCGTTCTGTACAAAACAGGCAAAGGGGTTGGGAATATCCAGTATTCCATAAAAATTTCTACCAAAAAGCAAAAGAGGGCGTCAAGGGAGCTCTCCCCATGAAAAAGAGCGGAAAGTTGAACACTTTCCGCTCTTAAACGAGAAAATCATGCAAGCCAACAGCGTTTGTAAGCGCTCTTTGGCTTTTCAGCTCTCTCTGTCTTTTTTGGCTTCTACACACATCCGGTGGGCTTGGGCAAGCCAGCCATCTTACAAGCTCCTTTACCAGGTCCTGAGGGGAAGAGCTCGTAGACTTCTTTCAGTTTGTAGCCAGTGTTTTTGGACAGAATACGAACCATGGGCGCGATGCCATTCTTTTTGTAGTAGTCTTGCAGGAAATCAAGAATTTTCTGATGGTCAGGAGTAAGCTCGGCGATACCTTCAGAATCTTTCACATACTCAAGCCATTCAGGGCACCAGTCGTCAAAACGCAACAGGAAGCCGTCTTCATCTACTTCGAAACTTTTTCCTTTAAAGGTAATTTCAGCCATGCGCGTCCTCCTTGGACAGTGTTTCGGCATGCAAGAGAAAAATCTTGCTGTATGGATTTGCTAAAAGCCGATGCAGTTCGGCTTTGAGAGCAACGGTAATACGTAGAAAGGACTTTTATAGGTGGCGGTACTATGACACAAAAAAAGCAATAAAGCAAGTGGTCGAGCGTTTTGCTTCTTGGCCTTGATGGGGCTATGGTGGGATGCGATCATCGGAACCAATCATCAAGGACTCTTTTCATGCGAAATGGCTTGACAACGATAGCTCTTGGACTGCTCGCGCTCTCTCTGCTCCCCAACGCGTTGTGGGCAAAGCCCAGCGAGAAGGCAAAGGAAAAAACCGCAAAGACCCGCGTTCTTGAGCAGGGAGCTCTGAACAAACGCAAAGGGGATGAATCGCAGAAGAAGGCCTTTTTTGCCAATGGCCTTGTGCGCCTCTCGCGTTTTGAAATGAATCCTCGTCCACAAGAGCCCGGCAACTAGGCCTGTTCGCATTTGGCGATCAGCGCCTTGGCCATGGTCTCTCCGAAGGCATGGCAGGCTTTGAGCACGTCTTTTGTCGGGCGCCATGCGCATTTGAGGGGCTGGCAGGGCATCTCCATCCCCATGGAAGCCAATGCTTCGTGGATGATCTTGGCAGATTCGCCTGACCAGCCGTAGGAGCCAAAGGCGCCACCGATTCTGTGCAGGGGTTTTAAGCCCTTCATATAGGTCAGTTGGGCGCTCACCAAGGGCAAAATCGTGTTGTTGTGGGTGGGGGAGCCGGCAATCACGCAGCCGCAATCGGCAAGCTCTGTTTGAATGGTGCTGTGGTGGTTGTTTTTCGTCGACATGATGCGAATAGGCACCCCATTGTCTTCAAGACCGCTTCCGATGGCATAGGCCATCTGCTCGGTTGAATGCCACATGGTGTCAAAGAAAATCAGGGCTTTTTTCTGGGGCTTTTGCTCGGCGAGATTTCGGTAGGTTTCAACAATCGCCCGGCAGGCATCAACGCCCCGATGGATGAGGCCGTGATCAGGCGCGATCATGTCGATATCGAGCTTTTCCACGATAGGCAATGCTTTGAGCACAATGGGCGAGTAGGGCAAGACGATATTGTAGAAGTATTCCTTCACACGGTGTTCGTAGTCGCCTTTGTCCTTGTATTCATCGAGAAAACGAACTGTTGACGCGATATTTTGGCCAAAGATATCGTTTGAGATGAGGAGCTTTTCCTCGGGGATATAGGATACCATGGAATCTGGCCAGTGGAGCATACGGGTCTCTTGGAAGACAACGGTACGTTTCCCCAAGGAGATGGAATCACCGCTTTTGACCGGAACCAAGGGCCAATCGGTTTGCCCATAATAGCCCTGGAGCGATTTCATGCCTGTTTGTGAGACAAAAATTTTCTCGGGTTTGGTTCGTTCCACGATCTCTGCCAAGGAACCGGCATGGTCGAATTCCATGTGATTGCAGATGATATAGTCGATTTTTTCAGGATCCAGGGTTTTGGCCAGTCGGCACAAGAGTGTTTTGCCAAAGCCCGGATAAACGGTGTCAAAAAGCGCGTTTTTTTGATCTTTAATCAGATAGGCGTTGTAGGTGGTTCCTTCGGGTGAGGTCGAATACCCGTGGAAATCACGGTGATCATAGTCGACACAACCGACCCAAAAGATATCATTTTTTATGGCTACGGGTTGCATGCCTGGCTCCGTCAGTGATGATACTTGAAACACAAGAAAGAAAAGGCCGGGCATTCGTGCCGGCCTTGTATTCAAAGGCTACTCTTCGGGTTCAAACTGATCCTTGCCAACGCCGCAGACCGGACACGTCCAATCGTCAGGAAGATCCTCAAAGGCGACGTTGTCGTTTTCCGCAGGATCATACACATGGCCACAAATGGTGCAAACATATTTTTTCATCGACGACTCCTTCCTCTACTTGTCGGCTTTCCACAATCCATGCAGATTGCAATAGGCTCTGGCGGTGACTGTTTTCGCATCCGTGGCAAAAAACGCTTCCGGGCTGTCTCCTGCCTGCAGATCTTTGCGCAGAAGCATGCTTGTGGTTAAAAGTTCAATCCACTCGATATAGTGCTTTTCGACCATGGGGTGGGCAACGCTGCCAACGCTGACCTTGTAGCCGCCTTCCACAGCCTCAATCACCGGCACGTGTTTTTCCTTGGCAGCATCCACGGCGCCTTCCTCAAGCAGTTTCATCGGCTGATTACAGCAGGTGGGCACGCAGCTGCCGGCATGGACAATTTCAATGATGTTGCCGCACAGTTCACATTTATAGCATTCACGATTTTTCGGCATCAGAACCTCCCTTCGAAAAGAGTTGAAAGAAAGTTTTTTTCTACAGGTCTATTTCATTCACATTGGAGAAAATCCACAACCGCAGATCATTCCCAGTTCCGATAGAGTCCATCTTCCGACTGAGGAACTGGGGGCGAAATTCGCGAAGAAACGGGTACAATGCAGAGGTGGAAAAAAGGACGAAACACAAGCACCATACGTGCTGGTCGAGTTGCCAGCTTGGCATCAGCGATAGGGGGAACGGCTACGAAGGCTTGCCTTACCCTGTCTGCCACACCCGCCCTAGGGCTACGGTGCGAGGTATACGTTTCTATTTTCTAGAATATGAATGAAATGTAACACTACTACGCTAGCTCGTAAAAAGAAGCAAGCAGAGAAATTCGAATGCTTGCCGTGATCCCTTGGAGGCTATGCCCTTGTTTGGGGTTTTTTGTAAGGGGAGCAAGCACAACAAAGCATGGAGTCAGAAAAAAGCGAAAAAAAGCACCTATTCAGCCGTATTCGGTTTTTTTGCCCGTATGCCAATAATATTGGGGATAATGGGCTCAAAGTAGGCAAAAAGACTCTGGGGGTTGTTTGCCTGATCCCGGTAAATAAGACCTGCCTCAGAGCCGCCTTCCACATACATGGTTGTTCGAATATCCTGATAGCTCTCAATCAGGCAGGCAGCCAGGTCGTAGGGGCGGATGGGGGATTGGCAATAGATAAACAGGACAAAGCCATGTCGGTCGATCCCCACAGCGGCGATGGCGTGTTTATCACCCGTGCTTGGCCAGAGAATTTTGTGGGTACGGGTGAGCAGACGGTAGTTTTGGATGACAAGTTGGTAGTGCCTGAGTGTCTCAGCCAAGGATCTCGGATCGCCTTCTAAAATCGTGACAGAGGGCAGGTTGGGGATGTCGGGATTGGCGACAAAAAACGCCCCAAAGCGGCTTGCAAGGCGGGGGTTGTTGACAATTGTCCCATAGCGTAAATACCCCGTGCTTGTTTTTCCGTCTTGTTGGTACATGGAGGCATTGATGGCAGCAGAGAGATCGTCGTCAAAGAGCCAGGATGAGAGCGTTTTTGCCTCTGTGGGCGAGGGGGAATGCCCAAGCACAAAGGTATACTGGGCTGGGTCTATGCGAAGGAGTGTGACCTTTGTGCTCGCATGGCAAGCTATATGGGCAATGCTCAGCCCATGGCCAAGGTCTTCCCAGTGTAAGGCGGCATGGGCTGTTTGAGCACCAAGGAGCGCAAGGAGGAAAAGGAGAAGCAATACGGGCTGTTTCAAGGGATGATCGCTTGGTTTGATGTTGACACGGTCTTTTGACATGGTATTTTTGCCGATACCTGAATCCGTGAGCTCTTGGATCGAAAAGAGCGTTTTTCAGCTGAAGTCCACGAACGACAAGGGGGGTATGGCGGTTCAAGAAATTTCGGGAGCGTTCCACATTGGAGAAAATACAGCACACAGTGGATTTTTGCAATGCAAAGTATGTACGTGCATTGATACATGGTGATGCTGACAATTTGCAAATAGTCATTTTTAGGCAGTTTTCTTCAATAAAAATAATACCACATCGCATGCCTGTAACGACATGGCTTGTGGTTTTATAGCATGGCGAGTCGAGCACACCCCTGTCTGAATCCACAATGGAGGCGGACTTGGATTTGCTTGTATGGAGAAATTCCTCCGATATTGGAAGGGGCTTTTGGGAGAATGCCTATGCATATAGGATCGTTGATTGAGAAGCACACGGCGCCGTTTGTTTCGCTTGAATTTTTTCCCCCAAGCGACGAGGCAACACTGCCGGCCTTCTACGATGTGGTTGAAAAGCTCAAAGCCATCAATCCGCTCTTTGTGTCGGTGACCTATGGCGCAGGAGGCAAAAAGCAGGATCGAACGCTCGATGTCACAAAGAAGCTCGTCGAGATGCATCTCCCCACTATGGCGCATCTGACCTGTGTGGGGGCAAGCCACGAGCGTATCGAGCGTTTTTTGGGGTCGTTGGAATCGATTGGGGTGCATACGGTCTTGGCGCTTCGTGGGGATGCTCCCACAACGGATTGGGTTCCTGAAAATTCGAGCTTTCAGCACGCAAACGACCTTGTGCGTTTTATCAAAACCCGTAAACCCGACATGGGCGTTGGGGTGGCCTGCTATCCCACGCCGCATCCGGAATCCCCCTCCTACGCCTTTGACCGCGCTCATACGGCAGAAAAATTGGTGGAGGCGGATTTTGGGATTACGCAGCTCTTTTTCGATGTGCGGGAATACGTGGCCTTGGTCGAAGCGTTGCGTGCCCTCAATATCACAAAGCCCATTATCCCTGGCATTCTCCCTGTGCAGAGTTTTGCCTCCCTGCGCCGTATTCTTTCTTTAAGCGGAGCAGCCATTTCCGGCAAGCTCTATCTGCAATTGGAAGAGGCGGATGCCAAGGGCGGCGCAGACTATGTGCGAGCAGCAGGACTGACCTTTGCTGAATCCATGGTCAGGCGGCTGTTGGACGCAGGGGCTCCTGGGGTGCATCTCTATACCTTAAACAAGGCGGATATGTGTCTTGCCCTGATAGATCGCTTGAGCTTGCATTGAGTGGTGACCTTGTTTTAAAGATTTTTGGTTTTTGGCCGATAGGAAGAGAAATACCGCAAGAGGCCGCTGTGTTTTCTTGCGGAACGAAAAACAGATGTTTTTTGCAATAGGGAGAGGCCACGCACCATGGCCATTGGAAGGAGCAGCATACAACGCTCCTTGTGATCCATAAATGCAATGACTCTTCATTGGAAAATCATGCAGCAATGTATGATATAAGATGCTATTCAGTGATGTTTTTGGATAGTTCTTATGGTGCATTTGGGTTTGGGGAGGGAAAAGTCTATGCAGATTTCTTCATCACTTCAAAGCACACTCACCAAGACCACCCTCTATCAGGCAGATCGGATGCAAGCGGTGAAAACCACGGCAGCCCCTGATGCAGGAAGTTTTGACAGTGTTCAGTTTTCGCCAGATGCGTTACTGTTGTCTGAGGCAACGCGGACTGCGCAGAACGCCCCGGATATTCGGCAAGAAGCCGTCGAGAAACTCCGTATACAGGTGGCAAATGGTTCCTACAAGCCAGACAGTCGCTTGATTGCGGAGAATCTGGTCAACGATGCTGCTTTTTGTGTGTAGCGTGGACGCGGCGGGTATCCGCCGCTTTTTTTTTACTCACAATCCGCCTTCACGCACTGATTGGACGTTGGCGCCAGTTCTTTGGGGAGAAAGTCGGTTGTGTGGTCAAGGGTTTGGAGAGGGGTGGATGTGTTTTGTGAGGCACGTTTGGGCAGTCGCGGAACCCCGCGAAAGGCAACATACGGCACCCCAGGGGAGCCTTGGGAAAGCACATAGGCTTTATTGAGAAGCAGTTTGAGCTGCAGTGAGAGAAGCTCAGGGGAATAGGCTGCAAAGCCCTGTAATTCTTGAGCGTCTTGCGAGGCCTCTGCCGCTTGATCAATGGGTACATCCTTTGCGAGCAAGGTCTTCATGGCCAGAATGCGTGCAAGGTCTTTGGGGGATTCGGAAATAGGGTAGAAGGCCGTGTCCACACTCCCTGCAAAGAGCGCGAGCGCATCGCGGCAATGGGAGCAGGAGGGGGAAAAATAGAGATGCACAGTGGCTGTTTTTTCGTTGCCAAGTAAGGCCCAGGTTCCCATTTCCTGTTTGGCAACAGTCCAGGTATTGATGAGAAAAAAAAGTCCCCACACAAGAAGCAGTTTGGAAAATGTGGGGCGGCTTCTTGCCAAGACCCAGCGGCGCACGCGGTAAAAGGTGAGCGCAAAGAGCAGGCCAACAAGGAGGCAATTGATGCAGGGCGCTGTTGCCGCCATAAGGATGAGCAGGCAGAGATCCAAAAAGAGAGCGAGTCGCGCAACATGATAGCTCAAACGGTTTTTCCGAGAGAGCAAAAGAGCAGCAAGGAAAACAAAGGCAAACAATCCGTACCACCAAAGCGATACGCCTCCGATCGTGGTCTCGGCATAGAGTGTACAGCCTGTTGTTGTGCAGAGGTCAATACCAGTGTGGAGGGCGATCAGAAGGCAAAAGAGGGCGCCAAGAAGCACAAAAAAGAGGGCGCTCAGAGGGGAGCGGAGAGAATGGGTCATGCTTTGATCCTTGCAAAAAAGGAGAGTCTCAAAAAAAAGGGGGCATCCCAGGGATGCCCCAAAATGGATGGAACCGAATCAGAAACTACATGTTGGAACCAGACGCGGCACGCTGCATCTTGATTTCAACCTTTTCGGTCAGGCCTTCATAGTAGGCACGCAGAATGGTGAGAACTTCGTCGCGACCGAAATGATCCGGCACTTCCGCTTTTTCAGAGAGCATTTTGCGCAGTTTGGTACCGGAGAGGATGACGCGGTCTTCCTTGCTGTGGGGGCAGGTACGCATGGAGGCCATGCCGTCGCACTTCTTGCAGTAGAAGGTCCAGTCGATCTTCAGGGGCTGACAAAGCAGCGCTTTGCCTTCTTCTTTGGGCTGAGGAATCTTGTCAAAGATTTCCTGTGCTTCGAACATGCCGTAGAAGTCGCCAACGCCCGCATGGTCACGGCCAACCAACTGGTTGTTGATGCCGTAGTTCTGGCGGAAGGTGGCATGCAAGAGAGCCTCACGAGGACCTGCATAGCGCATGTCAAGCGGATAGCCAGCCTGAATAACATAGTCTTTGACGAAATATTTTTCGACCAAGGTGTCGATGCATTTCACACGCACTTCGGCCGGAATGTCACCGGGTTTCAGGGCACCCACCAGGGAGTGGATCACGACGCCGTCGCAGGTCTCGACAGCCAATTTGGCCAGGTATTCATGCGAACGGTGCATGGGGTTACGCAACTGCAGAGCAGCAACTTTCTTCCAGCCGCGTTTATCCATTTCTTCGCGGAGTTCTTTGGGGGTCTTGTAGACGCCTTTGAACTTCTCGGGGAAATCACCCTGCGAAAGCACTTTGACAGGGCCACCAATGTTGAATTGTTTTTGCGCCATAACCATCTTGACGCCGGGATGGTCTTTTTCTGCAACTTCCCAGAACTTCTCGGAATCAGGTCCCTGGCCTTTGAAGACCAGTTCGCATTCCCACTTTTTGTCGGCTTCTGTCATTTCATAGACATCTTCCACTTTCATGGTGGCCATCAATTCGCCGTTGCGAACCAACGCCACTTCTTTGCCCTGGATGTCTTTGGCGTCTTCGGCAGAAACGTCAAGTGTCACAGGCACAGGCCAGAACGTTCCATCGGAAAGAAGCATTTTTTCACAAACGCTTTTCCAGTCGGCTTTGTTCATGAAGCCGTTCAATGGAGAGAATCCGCCAATGCCCATCATAATCAGGTCGCCCTTGGCGCGGGAAGAAATTTCAATCTGTTTCAAGCCTTGCGCTTTTTTCTTTTCTTCTTCCAAAGCCTTGCCTTCCAGCAAGCAGCAGACAAGACCTTTTCCGCCATGAGGGGGTACCAATTTAGACATCAGAAAGCCTCCAAGCTTATGGTTTTCAGTATGCCCTGCACTGTGCAGGTTCAATGGTTTGTCCAATTTTGGTAAAAATTCGTGTAAATGTCAATATTGCTTGTGATTTTTTTCACGCACAAAAAAAGCGGCAATGGTCAAAGACCTGCCGCGATTTTTCTTTTAAAAGGGAACTTCATCCATCTTGGATTGCGAGGAAGGAGAATCCTGCGCCGGATTTTGCGGATTTTTGTCTTCATCCATGGCATCCTGGGGGAAAACCGGCGTGCGTTCTTCATATTGGGCATAATTTTGCTGGGGTCTTTGGGGCGCTGTGTAGGCCTGTTTGTCATAGCCTCCGTAGGACTCCCCTTCCCCATAGGAGCGACGCTGCTGAAAATCGTCCTGGGAACGGCTGCGTTCAAGAAAATCGACGCGCTGCGCCCGAATTTCCACAATTTGCCGCTCAACGCCCTGGGGATCCTGCCATTTCCTGGTCTGCAGGCTGCCCTCGACATAGACTAAGCTGCCTTTGTGGATGTATCGGGAACAGTTTTCAGCGGCTTTTTGGAACACAACAACCCGAAACCATTCTGTACGCTGTTGTCTGATTCCTTCCCTGTCGGTGAATGTTTCATCGGTTGCAACGGAAAATGTGGCAATAGGCATGCCGGCTTGTGAATATTTGAGCTGAGGATCTTGACCAAGTCTTCCGATGATCATGACTCTGTTGAGCATACACACTTCCTTTGGGACACCTGTTAGACATTTTTTGGGAGTACAACGCGTTCAAGATCATCCAGAGCGGTCTCGAGTTGCTCGCTTAAGGCATTGGCTTCTTTGGGCTTCCAGCAAGCAAGAGCATCTTCCAGAGCGAGACGCAAGGCCTGCGCCTTTTCGATGCCGGGTCGCAAGCGTTCTTTGTATTTAGGATCCCAATCCATAAAACGCAGACCGTCGGATAGCGTCTGCACAAGCTCAAGCACTCCGTGCTTTTCACTGTGGGAGGGCACGGTCGCTGCGAGTTCGGTGAGATGTGGCCAAAGTTTTTCGAGCAAGTCCTCATTCCAGGTCACGGCACTCACTCGAATCTGTAACGCTTCGCCCATACGCACTCCTCGTGTATTCGATATGCCTCGAATGGGGGCAGCGCCCTTTTTTCCCCGAGAAGGACTAGCCCTGCCATTCGGTTTTAATCCGCATAATAACTTCTTGAATCTGTGGCAGCAGTTCTTGCGTACAGACGCCAAGCAGGGGGGCTTGGGCGTCGATGTTTTCGTTGTGTTTGAAATAAATGGCGTAGATGATGCCGTCAGGCCCTGTGTAGGCCAGATGCACTTCCCTCTTCATACGGGACATAATGAGCAATTCCATGCCGTTGCGAACTTTCACCGTCTGTTCGTCGCTTGCGTGGATCTTTTTGTCCATTTCGGGCGTGAAATAGTATTTGGCGCGCTCCGGTGCCAGAAAGAGATAGAGCGCTTTTTGGAGAATCGTGTGCTCCACCTCTTCGCGGGTCAGACGGTGTCTGATCGTGGCGATGGGGGTGTGTGCTTCGACAAATTTTCCCTCAAGTTCGGTATGCAGCACGCTGATTTCGCCCACTTCCGGCGCTGTGATGGGTTTGGGATTGTGTTCGCGCTCAAGGGTGGCCAGCCGTGTGCCCGGTTTTTCCTTCCATTTTCCGGTCGGTCCATGCACATTGTCGCCCTGACGGACGTCGGCAAAGGTGAGGTGGCCAGTATGCGGGGATGTGATGACAATCTCCCGAAAGGGTGAGGCCTTAATGGTCTCCAGCATGGCAGAAATATTGAGCATTCCGCGGTCTCGTTAACGGTAGTAGAGATTGCGCCCCCCGATGGTGCGGAGAGCTTGTTTTAAATTCGCCCGTATCTGGCGTCTGTCCCAAATACCTTGGATATGTCCCCGTGAGAGAGCGAGCGTTGAGCGATGGTATTTGGGCGGGATTTCGATGCCGGTTGTCTCTTTGATGACGCCAGGACCGGCAAAACCCAGATTGGAGGTACGGACAGCGAACTGGTAGGGCGAGCAGCCAAGGAAACTGGCCACAGGTCCTGCGAAGGAATTGGTGTCGTAGAGCACCATGTAGAGGCCGCCCTCTTCGATATAGCGGCGCACAGCAACCGTGCAGCGGGGCATTTGGATGAGGGCGTGGGTGCCTTCCTGGATACGCATGCCCGCTGTGCCATGGACATAGGCCAAAAAGGGATAGTGTTTTTTGGCAGCGCGCTCGGCTGCTTTGACAAATTTATAGCCTTCAGCAGCTCCGACAGAGCCCCCGCGAAAGGTGCCCATCAGCATGGCAACGATGATTTTGATGTCGCTTATGCGTGCTTCAAAGGTCATACAGCCGCTTAAGGCGTGATTTTTTTCCTGCGCCTGGGCAATCCGTTCGGCAAAATGGGGGAAGGACAGAGGATTCCCTGCTTCAATCTCGCCATTAAATTCCATCACGGAACCTTTGTCAAAGACATTGCGCACATACCATTCGGGCTCCATCGGAAAATGGTAGCCGCAATAGCTGCACACACCGGCGAATTCGCCAAACAGATCCGGTCCCCACAGATCGAGGCAGCCGTAGTCCTGACTGTTGGGGCAGGTGAGGGTTTGATCGATTTTATAGCGCGGGGAGAGGTAGTTCCATTTTTTTTGCCGAAGATCCTTGGTCCAGGCGGAAAGCGATGTCAGTTCTTCGGTCTTTTGCTTGGTGGTCTCTCTGGTCTTTTGGTATTTGCGCCAGGGCGAGAGCAACTTGTGGGTAAAGGTTTGCCACTCGTTGTCGATTTCTTCCATAAAGGTCTGGATTTTCCGCTGGTGCTTTTTGTAGAAATCGTATTTAAAGCTGTTCCACGGCTTGGCAATGGAATCGCTCAAGGATTCCATCATCTTGGTATGCCAGGGTCTGAGGTCGCCGGCAGCCTGTTTGGAGAGCGCCAGGAATTTTTTTTGGCGGGCTTCAACCAGGCGGTTCTTCGCACTTTGGCTCAGTCCCCAGTGGATATAGAGGCCTTCCAGATCAGCAGAGGGTTTGCTGTGGCGGTTTTGTGCCAGGGTTTTAAAAAAGGGCATAAGGCGCGTTCCGATAATCACCTGATCGGTTGCCCGAATGACCTCCTGCCGCAGGGTGCGGAAGAAGTCAAAATGCCAAGGCCGTGCGCCGAGGGGCGGCTCTTGGATGATTTTGTCGATATAGCCGAAGGAGAGATTGTCCTGGGCTGTGATGCGGAGATTTTCTGCGCAGTGTTCGATTAGTTCATCGGAGGCTCGCATGCCCGGTTTGATATGGCCTTCAATGGCCGCAGCCCCTTCGGGCGAGATCACCGAATAGTAGCCGTGGGAGAGCATCAAGCGTTTGTCGGCCAGGGAGATGGCTTCAGCGCCGCCGCTTCCGCCTTCGGAGAAGATCGCGATGATGGGCACGCGCAAGCCCGCCATCCCATAGATATTGCGGGCGATTTGCTGGGCTGCTCCGGGATAGTCCTCTAAGGGATAGGAACCCGGGGTAAAGACGTAGCAGTGGATGGGAATGCCTTCGGTTTCTGCCACGCGCATGTATTGGAGCGCCTTGGCATTGCCCCAGGGCTTGACAGAGCCGCCATTGCGAAAGTCCGCCCCATGCCCCTTTTCTTGGCCGATCACCATCACCGGCTGATGATAGATCTTTTTTCCCCGATGGCGTGTGATGACCGCGCGGGCAATGAGCATGCTCGGATCCAGGCTGTATTCATCCTGCCCACCGACTTCGGTGAAGGTGTCGTAGACATTTTCTAAGATGTCCCGCAGGCAAATGCGCTGCGGATGTCTGACAATGCGCACTCGATCCATGGCCGTGATGGTGCCGTCGAGTTTGCGTTCGACATAGGCAAAAAGATCTTCCACAGAGGCCATGTCGGCGTAGGGATCCTCAATACCGTCTTCTTTAATGCGCACGGTGAAGGTGTTGAGGCGATCCTCGAGCAGAGTAATATCATCAGCATGTTTGCCCGCAAAGATATCCTTCAAATAGGTCAGGCGTTCTTGCAGGGCAACGATGCGTTTTTCTATATTATTGTCGATCATTCGATGTTCAGCGTGGGCGCTGCCTTTAGTTTTCGGTTACGCGGCGATGGGCAACTAAAACAACAAGAGGTTTTCGGTATTGGCTCGAAGAAAGTCGATATTGCTCTGCAGGGGCTCGCCCTGGGCGTTTTTACCCTGAAGCACAAGCCCATCCAAAAAGGAGCGACCTCGCTCTTTGGTCTCTTCCAGATTGTGTCCCCAGATAATGGCCAGAGCCAAATTGGGATCGAATTCCGTGGGGATTTCGTAGGGATGATCGGTTGGCACGTGGGTTAACACAGTCAGCCAGGGTTCGTTTTTCCAGGCAAAGTGCTCGATCGTCCCAACCCAGGGGGTAAAATTGTTCAGAGGGTCTTCGGCGATAATGCGGTATTCCAGGCCAATGCCCTCTGTGGCGATTTCTGCCTGGGTGTAGCCTAAGGGCTCCCCAAGCCCAAGGCGGATTTGTTCGCTGATGAGATCGACGTTTTTTTGGCCTTTCACATGGGCTATGCAGCCAGACACGCCGTTTTCGACCTGAATGCGGGTGTTGACCTCCATCAGGAAGGGTTCTCCCTTGCGGGTGACGATCCATTCCCAGGTACCCACATTGTCGTAGCCGACCTTGCTGGCCATTTGCAGGGAATACTCTACGATATGGGTGAGGAGCTTGGCTGCATCGAAGGAATATTCCAAGGTCTCTGGCGCAAAGCCTGGCGCCACTTCGATGCGCTTTTGGCGTCCCGATGATTGAATGGAGCAGTTTCTGGTGCCAAAATGCACGGGGTTTTTGCCGCTTCGATCCGAGACGATTTGCACCTCAAGATGGTTGAAATCCTTGATGCGTTGTTCTATCAACACCCCTTCATCTTTAAATTGCCGAAGCGCGTAATTGCGGATTCGGCGGTAGACAGAGCGGAATTGATCGGGATCATACACCTCTTCAATGCCCATCCCCCCGCCGCCGGCAGAGGCTTTGACCAGAACAAGCGGATGGCGTATGCCCTGTTGTTCCTGGAATTCAAAGATGGATTTCGCAATGTGTTCTGCCTCCATCTCGTCGTAGATAGGGCGGTCTGAGCCGGGTACAGTGGGAACACCCAAGCTGCGTGCCAGACGTTTGGTATTGATCTTATCCCCCAGTTCCCGGATAATCTTCCAGGATGGTCCGATGAAGATCATCGACCGATCGCGCTTGGACACGCGTCTGGCAAAGCGAAAATCCTCGGCAAAAAAGCCGTAGCCGGGATGGATTGCCGTACACAGCGTGGCATCAGCCACGCTCATGATTTCATTGGCATCATGGTAGGAAGAGACCATAAAGAGGCAGCCATCGCCCCCAAGCTCTCTGGCGAGCGAAACATGCGAGGATGCAGCGTCTTCCTTGGTATAGATGGCAACAAAGGGGATAGAGAGCCCATGGCAGGCCTTCATGATGCGCATGGCGATTTCGCCACGGTTGGCCACCAGAACTTTGTGTTCACTTAAGGGCACAGGGGTTGGGGTGCGGTTTGCGCCGCTTGTCTCGTTTGGCATGGTGGTGATCCTTGATCGCAAGCAAGGCCATACGGGGATAGATGGAATCAATGGTTCTTCGTTGAGTTTGCTGCAACCTATAGTCGCTTGGCTGAAAAGTCAAATCGTTCCCGTGTCAGCGTGGCAGGGGAATAGCAAGAAGGAGTACGCGTTTCGATGCCCGCAATGCAAAATTTTGAGGCTGTTCGCCGCTGCAAAGATGTTCTCGCACAACGGCTTGGTATCACAGAGCCTATCCGTTTTGGTCTTCTTCTCGGAACAGAGTTTTTGTCGATTGTACCCATGATTGCGGATACCATTTGTGCCCAAATCCCGTATGCGGATTTGCCCTCCTTTCCCATATCTCCTCGCTCCGAGCACGCAGGGGCGTTCACCTTGGCCAGGGTGCAGGAGAGCTTGGTACTCTTTGCCGAAGGCCGAACCCATCTCTATGAAGGCGTGGGCGCGGATGCTGTCTGCATGGGGGTTCGTCTGCTTGGGGAGATGGGGGTGCAAACCCTTCTTCTCGCCAACGCTGCCGGTGCCTTAAATCCCCTCTTTTGCGAGGGAACACTCATGCTTGTTGTGGATCAGATCAATTTGACCGGCACATCCCCCTTGATAGGTCCCAACTACGAGGAGTACGGTTGTCGTTTTCCGGATATGAGTCAGGCCTTTGATCGCGTTTTGGCCGAAAAAATACAGGCGATTGCGCGGGCGGAACAGATTATTTTGGAAAAAGGGGTGTATGTTGGTGTCCATGGACCAGAGTTGGAGACGCCGGCTGAAACACGCCTGTATCGCATGCTAGGAGCGGATGCTATTGGGATGAGCAGTGTGCTTGAGGTGATTTGCGCACGGCATCTTGGGATGCGGGTTGCGGCGATATCCTGTTTGAGCAATAAAAATCTTCCCGACTGCATGGAAGCTATTGGGGTTGAGGATGTCTTGGCCGTGTGTGCCAAAACGCAGGAGCCGTTAGCCAGGCTTTTGCGGGGGCTTCTGCTCGATTGCGCCCTGGAAGGCTCGCCACGGCTGACGCATTTTACTGTATAACGCTCGTTTCGTTTTACCTGTTTTCGAGAACATAAAGACAGTACGCATTATGGCAGAACACAGGCTCCCATACGGTTTTAGACTTTTTCTGGAACTTCGTGTATTTCCGGGGCGAAACAGGAGAAATGAGCTGCAAAGCTTGCTAAAGCCCTGAGGCCGATGGATGATTTTTGCCGCATAGATTATGACAATTTTACGTACAGCCTCTCTTCCGTGCTTCTCTGTTCTTTTTGCGCTACTATGGCGAAATGAGTGGGGCTCGAGCCATCAGTGATTTCATGACTGCATGGTTTGATCCTTAATAACCTTGTTGGTCTGCCACATGGTGTTCCCAGTCATGACACGATCAATCGGATCCTCAGCGTTTGGGTCAAATCCTCCGAGAATGGGCAGGAGTGGTCGAGTTGCACCCCCACCATCAAAAGTCTTTGAGAAATGGGATTTCCGCTCAAAGCAGATTGATTTTTCCGGAAAGCTTGTCACCGGGGATGCATTGTCAATCTACACCTGTCATTCCAGCAGACCGGTAAAAGTTTAGTTCAAATGCTTGTCATTTTTTTGACAAATCTCTGAAAGCCGCATTTTACGCGGGGTTTTTTCAGAAAATAGGTTGAAAAAAAAGTAAAAGCCTTCTAAAGAACCTGCGGTTGTGGATTTTCTCCGATGTGAATGAAATAGACCAGTAGGCAAATCTATGCAAACAAATGAATCCTTGCGCAATGTCGCTATTATCGCCCATGTTGATCATGGCAAGACAACCTTGGTGGACGCGCTCTTTAAACAGAGCGGGGTTTTTCGTGTGGATCAGCACGTCGATGACCGTGTTATGGACAATATGGATCTGGAACGGGAGCGTGGCATAACGATTGCTGCGAAGAACTGTTCGGTGCATTGGAACAATGTGAAAATCAATATCATTGACACCCCAGGCCATGCGGATTTTGGCGGTGAGGTCGAGCGTTCGCTTTCCATGGCAACCGGTGCCATTCTTCTGGTCGATTCCTCCGAGGGACCCTTGCCCCAGACGCGTTTTGTCTTAAAGAAAGCGCTTGAGGCGGGGCTGCCGGTGATTGTGGTCATCAATAAAATCGACCGCAAGGATGCCAGACCTGATGAAGTCTTGAACGAGATCTACGATCTCTTTATCGATCTTGGGGCGAGTGAAGAGCAGATTGAATTTCCCGTGCTCTATGCCATTGGCAGGGATGGGGTGTGCATGCGTCAGCTCGACGACCCCCGCAAGGATCTCTCCCCCCTGTTTGAAACCATTCTCGAGAAGATCCCAGGCCCTGTCTTTGATCCTGAGGCGCCCTTTCAAATGCTGGTGTGCGATCTCGATTATTCAGACTATTTGGGTCGTCTCGCTGTTGGGCGCATTGTGCACGGCTCTGTGCAGGCCAAGGAGTCGCTTGTTTGTATTGGCGAAGACAATGAGCCCCGTCCGCTCAGGGCCACCAGGCTCCAGGTCTACGACGGGCTTTCGCTCGCCGATGTGACCCATGCCGATCCCGGGGACATCGTGGTGGTGGCGGGGATCGAGGATGTGACCATCGGGGATACGATATGCACCAGGGAGAAACCGCAGGCCTTGCCCCGCATCCGGGTCGATGAGCCCACAGTCTCCATGCGTTTTGGGATCAATACCTCGCCCTTGGCTGGTCGCGAGGGCAAGATCGTCCAGAGTCGGGCGATTTGGGATCGTTTGACCAAGGAAAGCCTGCGCAACGTGGCCATCAAGATCGCGGAGACCGAGGATAAGGACGCGTTTTTGGTCAAGGGGCGTGGCGAGTTTCAGATGGCGATCTTGATCGAGACCATGCGGCGCGAAGGCTTTGAGCTTTCGGTCGGCAGACCCGAGGTTATTGTTAAGACCAACGAGCGCGGGGAGACGCTGGAGCCCATCGAGCATCTCTATGTGGACTGCGACGAGGTCTTTATGGGGGTTGTCACCGACAAACTCGCTCAACGCAAAGGCCGCATGCTCAACTGCACCAACAACGGCACAGGCCGTGTGCGTTTGGAATTCACCGTGCCTTCCCGGGGGCTCATCGGCTATCGGGATGAATTTTTGACCGACACCAAGGGCACAGGCATCATGAACTCCTATCTGGAGGGCTATGATCTGTGGCGGGGGGATTTTCCCACCCGTTTTTCGGGCTCTATTGTCTGTGACCGGGCTGGCACAGCGGTTGCCTATGCGCTCTTCAACCTGGAGCCCCGTGGCGTCCTCTTTGTTGAGCCAGGGGATCCGGTCTACGAGGGGATGATTGTTGGCGAACACAACCGTGACAACGATATTGATGTCAATGCGACAAAGGAAAAGAAACTGACCAATCTTCGGGCAGCGGGGAAGGATGAAAACATTATTTTAACCCCGGTGAAGCACATGACGCTGGAGCGAGCGCTCCATTTTGTGCGGGACGATGAATTGGTTGAAGTGACGCCGCTGTCGATTCGGCTGCGCAAGGTGGAGTTGTCGCAGGTCAAGCGCTATCAAATGGCGGGACGCTTGGCCAAGGGCAAATAGGCGTTGCAGAGTATAAGGAGGGGGCGTTTCATGGCCAGTGACACGCTTATGATTGCATGACGCCGAGAGGTGGCATGCAGGGATTGGGGCGTGGTGTGCGAACGTACGCGTGCGTCCTGTTTGTGAGCCTGTGCCTGGGTCTTTGCGGCTGCGGGCTTGCAAGCAAGGAGAGTGAATTGCGCAGCGAGAAGGCGCAGACCGCGGAGGAGAAGGCGGATATCGCCTTGCAGGGAACGCCTGTGCCCTATAGGATCACCATCAAGGTCGAAGGGGACAACGCTGAGCTCAAGAAGCTGATGGAAGGAGCGAGTGCCCTGGTTGTGCTTGCCAAAAAGCCGCCTGACAGCGTCTTTGGCATTGAGCGACGGGCAAAAACCGATGTGGCGACAGCGGTCAAGGTCTTACAAGCCCAGTGCTACTACGACGGCACGGCCATCTACAGCATCGATGAGAAGGCTGTGCCTGTGGCCGTGGTTTTGACCCTGCGTCCGGGAACGCGGTACACGGTTGGTCAGGCGAGCATTCGCTATGATCCCAAGCCCGTCATTCCGCCGTCCTTCACCAAGCGTGTCCGAAGCTATGGACTCTTGGGGCTTGACCGGGAGGAATTGCCAGGGCCTGAATTTCCCACAGCCATTCCAGGAATACAGCCGGGCAAACCTGTGACGGCTGAGACCATGCTCGATGCTGTTGCCAAGGTACCGGAAAAGCTCCACCGCAAAGGCTATCCCTTGGCCAAGGTGACGGAGTCGCTCTATACCCTGGATCGCGATAGCCGGCAGTTGAACGCGCTCATCACCATCCATCCAGGGCCTTGTGCGTATTTTGGCGATGTGCGTGTCCACGGCAATAGCGGGGTGAATGCCAGCCACATCCAGGATCGGAAGTTGTGGAAGGTGGGCAAAGATCCGTGGGATAGCGACATTCTTGAAGAGTATGGCAATACCTTGCGCCATTCTGGTTTGTTTCGAAGTGTGGTCACTTCTCCGCAGGTCGATGCCATAACCTATGACGAAGCATCGGGCATTGCTACGCTCCCGGTCGATGTAACAGTGAAGGAGGCGCCCTTCCGCACGGTGAGCGGCAATCTCTTCTACGACACCTCGACGGGTTTTGGGGCACAGGCTGGCTGGGAGCATCGCAATCTCTTCCACAACGGCGAGAAATTTTCCGCAACCGGAACCGTGGCCACCCTTGAGCAGGGCATGAAGTTCACCTTCGAGAAACCGACCTTTTTCGACCGTGAGCAAAAGCTCTCAGCCCAGGCCTCGTTTAAGCACGAATACACCGATGCCTATGAGCGCACTGGTGCCAACGCCGATATCGGGATCGAGCGCAGGCTCACCCGAACCCTGTGGGGCGGCATTGGCTTTTTTGGGGATGGCGGCATCTTGGAAGACACGGATCATTCCCAGCAGCAGTATTCGGCTTTTGGTCCCACTTTTTCTCTCCGTCACGACAGCCGCGACAATACCATGAATCCCACCAGAGGGCAGGTTATCTCCGTGCATGCCAAGCCCTTTATGGGATCCTACACCGAAACCTTTACGGCCTTGGGTACCACGGTGGGTGGGAGTTTCTTCTATGCGCCCTTCCGTGACAACGATGGCGCAAAAAGCGACAAATTGGTTTTAGCCACCCATCTGGAAGGCGGCAGTCTGGTTGGTCCCAAGCTCTCAACCCTGCCAACAAGCATGCGCTATTTTACCGGTGGCGCGGGCAGCGTTCGAGGCTATACCTACCAGGCCATTGGCCCCAGAGATCGCAAAGAGGAGCCCAAGGGTGGGCGCAGCTACCAGCTGGTCAATCTCGAGGCTCGCTATAAAATAACAGACACCCTGGGCATTGTGCCCTTCATCGATGGGGGTATGGTCTATACGGATCCGTTGCCGCAAATCATCGGCGATATGCGGTGGGGCGGAGGACTCGGATTTCGCTACTTCACTCCGATTGGGCCGCTTCGCTTGGATGTGGCGACCCCCTTTAATCCCATCGAAGGGGATCCGCCTGTGCAACTCTATATCAGCATAGGCCAGTCGTTTTAGGGGGGAGATATGGAAGAACACCAATCGGCAGCCGCTCAACCCAAAAAAGTCTCCCCATCGTGGCCTCGGCGCCTTTGCAAGGTTGTAGCCCTCTTTGTTGGGGGGCTTTTGCTTTTTGTACTCCTTGTGCTGGGAGGAGGGCTGCTTTGGCTTCGGACGGATTCTGCCAGAAATCTGGTGCTTGAGCAGGCCAATACCCATCTTCCAACGCTTTTGGCTGCCCACGGTCTCTCAGGCAAATTGACATCGCTCACCGGCACCTTGCCCTGTTCGTTCCAGGCTGGGATGACCCTCGCCGATGCCAAGGGCGTCTTTCTCGATATTCCCAAGGCCAATGTCGATCTCGATTTTGGCCTCTTTCCCCCGGCCATCACGGTTTCGGAACTGCGCCTTGTGGATACCACCCTCCACAGACTGCCCGATCTTCCGCAGACACCCGAGACCCCCAAGCCTCCCACAGAGCCCCTGAAGCCAAAGGATATCGAGGCTTTGCTGAAGGAGATACAGACAACGATCGCGGATCTTCCGCATCTCCCAACCATCCGTATTACCAAAACAGGCATTGAAAATTTCTCCCTGCCCAAGGAGATAGCGGGCTTTGCCACAAAAGTCTCGGTATTGCTTGACTGTACCTTGCAGCAAGGGGAGGAGCTCCCTGCACTGCGCATCGGGATTCCAACGATTACGGTACTCTCTGATGCGCTCTCTGTGACGGGATCTGTTTTGTGGGAAAGCGGGAAGACAAAGGACACCTGGCTTGGGGGGATGAGCACGGTTGCGCTTAATAGCACTGTGGAGCCAGCCATTTTGCCCCTTTTGGGCGATGCGGGCAAAGACATAGCCTTTGATCCGATCACAAGTCGTCTGCGTCTTGATGGCTCGCTCTTTGCGCCAAGCATTCTCCTCCACACTGAGGCCAAGCGTCTTGATGCCAAGAGCCAGAAGCTCAGAAATGGGGTGTTTGCCTTGGAAGGCAAGAAGCTCGAGCTGCTTCGTGCCGCATCCAACCTCACTCCCTTGGAACTCAATCTGGCACTCACAGGGCATTTGAACGAGAAGCCGATCCGTTTTGCGGTCAAACCCTTTGCCAAGCTCGCCAGTCAAGAGGATTTTTCAACGCTTTCAGCGGGGATCAAGGGCTTGGATATGAACGCTCTTGGGCTTACGGCAAAGGGAGAGCTTGTAGCGATGATCGCGCCCCAAGGGCTTCCGCAGCTCTCTGGCCATATCGACGCCGATATCGCGGATTGGACGCAGATTAATGCCTTTGTGCCAGGCCAGACCATGGCAGGTCGTGTGACGAGCAAGCTCGTCTTTGCCCATCCCGCACAGGGGCAGGATGTCGATGTGCATCTCGCCATCCCGCATTTTTCGCTCAAACCCTCGCAGGGAGACAGTCTTGCTCTCGCTGATCTGAACGCCAATGTGGCTGTGAAGGACTGTTTGGGACGCGGGACGATCGATGCCAGGCTTTTGGCCAAATCCATCCAGGCAGGCCCTCTTGGTATCGCTCTCGATAGCCACGTTGCCGGGGCTCTCACAGGTCCTCTTTCCGTCACCATGGCAACCAAGGGCGGGGTGACGAGTGCGCTTCGTGCCAAGTGGCAACCAGGGCTTTTGGATATTGTTCAGCTCGATGTTTCCGCCCATCCTGGCACCTTTGCCAAGGAATTTGCCAAGGCCAAGACCCCGTTGGGTGTGCGTCTTGTGCATCCAACGACTGTGCACTACGGCGATACGGGCTTTTCTGTGGCGAATTTGGGTATAAATATTGTGCCGGCTGGGAAACTCTCGATCAAAGGCGGCATACGCAATGCCCAGTGCAATTTGGATATGGGGCTCGACGGTTTTGACCTCGGAGCATGGCAAGCCTTGATCCCCGATTTGCCCAAGGGACTCATTCGTCTTAAAGCCTCAGTGGCTGGCAAGGCGCAGTCGCCAAGCGGCCAGCTTCGTCTTGGCTTTGAACGGATCCAGCTGCCGCACACCAAACTCGCGCCGCTCGACCTTGCGGTCAACGGCAAACTGCAGCCCGGAAGGGGGATGCAGGTCGATCTCGATGTGCCGAAAAAAACGCTCCAAACCCTTGGGCTTGAGCGTTTGGATTTGAAGCTCTTGGTGCCCTTGCTCTTTGCTGAAAACGGTGTGCCGCAGGTTGCAGAAAAAGGGGCTTTGTCGGGGAATATTGCCTTGCGGGGCAAGATTGCGCCGCTCTGGGCACTGGCCAATGTTGCTGATCAAAAAGTGACGGGCGTGTTTGGGGGGGATGTGAGGATTTCGGGCACTATAGGCTCTCCGGCCATTGCCGGCACCATCCAGCTTGACAAGACACGCTTTGAAGATCCCATCAACGGCGTTTTGCTGCGCGATATCTTTGCCAAGGTAGCCATTGACGGCAAGAGCGGGAAGAAAGGGCTTGACGGCATCGTTCGTATCAATGCCGGCCTCTCAGACGGCATGGGGGGCACCTTGACCGTTACAGGGCAAACACCGCTCGATGCCTCCAACTTGGCGTTGACCACGAAAATCGACCATTTGCGTCCCTTGCGGAGGCAGGATGTGCGGATTTCGCTCTCTGGCAATGTCGATGTCCAGGGTTCAGCCCAAGAACCCCAGGTGACAGGCACCATCGTGGTCGATAACGGCGCGATCCAGCTCGAAAATATCGAGGCAGGTCCTGCCTCTGTCACAACCCTACCGATAGCGGATACCAAGAAGGCTGTTGAGCCTGTCAAGGTCAAGACAGCCAAGAAGGCTCCTGCCAAGGGATCGGGTTTCCTCAATCTGGCGATCAAATCTCCTGGTCGCTTCTTGGTGGATGGTTTTGGTCTTTCAACCGAGTGGAAGACCGACATTGCCATCACAGGAACACCGACCAATCCCATCATCGCTGGCGAAGTGGCAGCGGTCAAAGGCTCCATGGATTTTCTGAACAAGATCTTTACGCTCGAGAAGGGCATCATCACGCTCAACGCCGACAATCTTGCCAATCCCTTGCTCGATATTGTGATGGCCAATGCGGGATCCGATCTCACCTCCTATGTTCGCATATCGGGCACAGTGAAGAAGTTGAAGCTCAGTTTGACGAGTGATCCCGCCATGCCCCAAGATGATGTGATGGCGCACATTCTTTTTGGTCGCAATGCCAATGAATTGGGTCGCTCAGAGGCCTTGCAATTGGCTGCAGCCATGGGGCGTCTTGCAAGTGGGCTTGGCAGCGGGCTCAACAATCCCCGCAAAGCCTTGGGTCTTGATGTGATGCGCGTTAAATCCCAAGGTCAGGGCGGATCGAGTTCGGATGAAAAATGGGTGGATGGTATGGCGCTTGAGTCCGGGAAATATATCAACGACTATATCTATGTGGGCGTTGAGCAAGGGGTGAAGCAAAACAGCACAGCGGGTATTATCCAGCTTGAAATCACCCCCAAACTCAAGCTCGAGATGCGGAGCCAGCAGAGTCAGACCAAGGGGAGTCTCAACTGGAAACACAATTATTAGCGCTATCCAACAACAAAAAAGGCTTCCTTTGGGAAGCCTTTTTTGTTTCCTCTGTTGTTACCACCAATAGAGCGGATATTGCCGTTTGGCCGGGATGTTGTTGAAGGCAACGGCAAAGGCCAAAAGGAGCAGGGCGCCTATGCCACAGGGAAGGAGAATATAGCTGTATCCGAGCTGGCGTACGCTTTCGCCCCCAATGACAGCGGTTAAGGCTGTTGCCCCACCAGGGGGGTGGAGGGTTTGGCTTGCGTGCATGCAGGCAATGGCGGTTGCAACGGCAATGGCACCGGAGAGCCAGAGAGGTGTGGGAAGCAGGTGGGCAACAGAGACCCCGACAAAGGCAGAAACAATATGGCCGCCTATGAGATTGCGTGGCTGCGCGAGTGGGCTTCGTATGGCACCAAAGGCCAGAACCGCTGAAGCGCCAAAGGAGGAGACAAGAAGCGCTGTTGCGGTTTCGTCCACAACAAGGCGATCGAGCAGGCCGATGGCAGCAATGGCCAGAAAGGCGCCAAGCCAGGAAAGGGCGATTTCTTTGGCACTCGCTCGAGGAGGGCGGGTTCCGCCCCCACGCATTTTTGTAAAATAGTTCATCGCAATTTGCTTAAGGTGTTTAAGATGTCTGTGCGGGAGACCAATCCCAGAAGGAGTCCCTGGGAGGTGGTGACGGGCAGACGGGTGATATTTTTTTCCTGAATGAGGCCAATCATGGTTTTGAGCGATGTATCGCGAGAAACCGTGACCACGTCCTTGGTCATAATGCTTGCAACCGGTCTCTCCAAGGTCTTGGGATCAAATTCTCCTTCCAGGATGTGGCGCAAGATGGACATCGGTGAGGGGCGTTTGGTGTCACCGGAAAGCCTGGCGATATCGGTTTCTGAGAGCATGCCGACAATGTGTTTGTCTTCGGCAACCGGGGCACCGGTGATGGCATGGTCGTCCAAAAAAAAGACGGCATCGCGCACTGAGAGAGTGGGCTCCATGGCAACAACCGGGTGGGACATGATGTCGCAGGCTCTGATGCTTTCAAGAAGGCGCGATCGTGCCTTGGCATAGGCCTGGGCGTAGATGGCACGAAAATCATCGGGGGAGATGTCGAGATAGCTGCCGAATTCCTTGATCGCATCGAGGACGTCGTTTTCGTCCATCATCGAAGCAGGGTCTGTTTGGACAAGAATTTTATGGCTCATGGTACACCGCCATCAGTTGGGTTGGGATTTTTTGAGCTTTTTGTTTTCTTTGCTCGTCGTGGTCTTTTTTGTCGATTTTTTGTCTTGGTTGGTTTTTTCGGGCTTTGGGCGCGGTTTGGCATTTTCAATGAGCCTGAGTTCCTTTTTGGCATCAGGATCACCGTTTTGCGCAGCCAGGCGGTACCAACGGATGGCCTCTTGGTGGTTGGGAAGAACACCTGTGCCTTGATCGTACATCACCCCAAGGCAATATTGCGCTGCCGGCTCATTGCTTTGCGCCGCCTTGGTGTACCATTTGACAGCCTGTTCGTAGTCTTGGGCTATGCCCCGCCCTTGTTCATACATGACGCCCAAATTGTAGGCAGCAACAGGATAGTCTTGTTCTGCGGCACGCAGATACCAGTAGAGCGCCTTGTCCGCCGATGCCGCAACGCCTTTGCCTTCGGCGTACATATAGGCCAGATTGTTTTGCGCCTTGGGGTGATCCTGTTCAGCGGCTTTTTCAAGCCAGTGAACAGCCTGCACATCGTTTTGGAGCTCACCGGTGCTGTTGGCGTACATCCATCCCAAGGAATATTGCGCATCAGAGAGCCCTTGCTGGGCAGCCTTGGTAAACCATTCAATAGCAGCGGCTTCGTTTTTGGCAACCCCCTTGCCGTGGGCATAGAGATAGCCAAGATTATACTGGGCAACGGCTATGCCTTCTTCGGCTGCCTTGCGGAACCAGGTGACGGCTTCCCGGTAGTTGCGTCTCACACCTGTGCCCTGGGCGAGGGCTTTTCCCCAGGCGGTTTGGGCGCGGATATCGCCTTTTAAGGCTGCCTTGCGGAAGAGTTCCGCACTCACCTTGGCATTGGCTTTGGTTCCTTTGCCCTCCTGGGTGAGATAGCCCAGCACATACATGGCCTCAGGTATTTCCTTGGCAGCCAGGGGCTTGAGATTCTTGACGGCTTCCTCGTATTTTTTGGTGTCGAGCAGGGTCTGGATGGCACGAAGGCTCGCTGTATCGGCATCCTCTTGCTCCTTCTGCTCCTTTGTTGTTGGGGCAGGCGCTGTCGGTTTTTCCTGGGGGCTTGGCTCCGGAGCAGGGTCGTTGATGGCATAGAGGGGATTTGGGGAAAAGAGAAGAGAAAGGAGGAGCAATACGGGGAACAATCTATTCATAGGGTTCTCAGTGTGTGCACCCATTCGGATGCAAGATGGGGTGATTGAAAATGGGCATAGGTGTGGCAAAAGGATGCGCGTGCGCGTTGGCGAAGGGGATCCTGCCACCATGCGGCAACATCGTCCCAGAGCGTGGCAACGGCTGCCGCTGCATCGCGGGGGGTATCGAACCAAATACCCGCTTGCGCGAGTTCGTCAAGACTTTTTTGGCTGTCGGCACACAGAGGCCAATGTACGGGATTCCAGTACAAAACAAGCGGAATATTGGCAGCCATGGCCTCAAGCAAGGTTGTGCCATGATGGTCAAGGACAAGGAGGCGGCATCGAAGAAGGTGCGGAGCAAGGGGGCCTTTGCAAAGGGCAAGATCGGGAAAATGCTGGCACAGCCACGGTGCGTCAGAAAGACTGGAGGGCACGGGAAAATACGGGCGATAGCGAATATGGGGGTGGATGGATGTGGGCAGATGGGCGAGAAATGTCTTTTTGGCATCGCGGTAGCTGATAAGCTCAAGCGGCGTTGGGTGGGAATCGAGGCGATAGCCGTAGAGCGGCATTTCTGTGCCGACAAAAATCAGGGTGTCCTCGGTGGCTTTGGCCTGATTGGCAAGACGTGCCAGAGAGGGCTGGGGCAAAGGGATGGTCTTTGCGGGGGATCCGGCATGGCTCTGCCAGCCCCAGCTGATAAAAGCGTGCTGGGAGTATTCCACAAAGCGGGTGCGACAGGGATGGAGGATTTGGCCGTAGTTGCCCCCATGCTGGATAAAGAAGAGGCGGTTGCCCTTGGCCAACCAGAGAGCCATATCTTGGCGATAGCGGGCGTCTTCATAGAAGAGGATACTCGCGCAGCGGATGTGTGGGTGTTTGCTTGGGCGTATTGTTTGGGGATGGGACAAATCACAAAGGGATTTGGGCAGCGAGGCCAGAAAGATCGGCTCAAGGTCGTTTGGGAGCCCCACGCGTTCAAGAATGGTTGGGTCAAGTGCTTGCGCAAGCAATCGATGGCCATCTTCTCCGTGGCTTCTGTGGCAAAGCGCGAGGGAAAAGCGCAGGCTTTCTGCGAGGGTAAAGCCTTTGATACGCGGAAAAGGAAGCGAGAGAAGGAGGGATGCAAGGGTTTTTTTCAGGGATCGCTTTTGTGGGGCAAGGGTGGGGGGGATAACGTGTGTTTGATCAAGGGTTATGATCCACGACGTTGGAAGAGCCGCCTTTTGCAAAAGATGGGAAAAAAGCCAGGTATTATAGCTGACACCGAGTGCGCCCCGAAGGATGTAGTCTTGGTCGTCTCGAAAGTTCCATGTGGCAGAGGGAGCGAGGGTGACACGGAGGGGGGTATCGTGGAAGGTTGCAATGATGGCCTGAATACGGAGCCAGCGTTCCACAACTTGTTCCGCGACAGCCACAATCCAGGGCAAAAGCAGGGTCTCCCAGTAGATATCGGGGAGATTCGGCGCTTTTTTTGCAAGGAACGTTCTGCAGGGGGCAAGCATGCGCGCAGCCAGTGCCTGGCTTGCCTTGGGCGCAAGTTCGGCAAGATGGGGATCGCGCAAGGGCTCAGGGCAAAAGGTATAGGTCTTTTCCCATTCGGGGAAGGCCTCTTCTTGGCCGGCAAAGCACCAGGGTCCTGCGCACAGCACCGTCTGAGGGGGGCGATTTTTTGGCATAGCCCCCACGATCAATTCGAGTGGCATTGTCATGGCACGAGAGGCTCGTTGGCTTCAAGGTCAGACCAGGTGAGAATGTGGTCTTCGGGAAGATCGAAGCGTGCGCGCATGCCAAGCACCGTGTCATAGAAGGTTGGGGCAATGCCGCTCGCTGGGCGCTTCCAGGTGAGATGCTCGGCTGTGATGGCTTGGCCACGGGCTATGGGAACTGCTGTCACCAGGGATCGTCTCGCATGCTGCCTTGCCTTTTCTTCGGTTTCAAGATGTTTCCAGGGATCCCCTATGCTTGCGAGAATGGCGTGCATGCGTTTTGTAAAACGCGCAAGGTCGTCTTTGTCCATGGCATGGTAGTGGTCGTTGCCTGGCAAGGTTTTGTCAAAGGTAAAGTGTTTTTCGAGAACGCGGGCGCCAAGCAGGGTGGCTGTTTCCAGAATTTGCATATCCTTGGGCAGGGTATGGTCGGAATAGCCAATGGTGTATTCGGGAAAATGCTTTTGCAATGTTTGAATCATGCCGAGGGAGGCGTTGGCATCGTCTGTGGGGTAGTTCAAAACGCAGTGCATAAGCAGCAAAGGATTGCCAAAAGACGCTATGGTTTCAACGGCATGGGCAATTTCTGCCAGGGTGGAGGCACCGGTTGAGAGCAGAATCGGTTTCCCAAAGGAGGCTATGATACGGATAAAGGGGATGTTGGTGATATCCGAGGAAGAGATTTTGAACACATCCATCAGATCGTTCAAAAAGGTTGCGGACTCCACATCAAAGGGCGTTGAGAGAAAGGTGATGCCGCACTGCTCGCAATAGCGTTGCAATTGCTCGCATTCTTTTTTCCAAAAGGAATCGTGCTTTTTAAAGAGGGCGTATTGGCTTTGCGTGGGTTCCTTGCTGGTATCCCAATAGGCTGGGGAATGCTTGGCAGCAAGGGTTTCAGCCTTATAGGTTTGAAATTTGATGGCATCGGCGCCGCCTTCTTTGGCTTCGCGGATTAAGCGATAGGCGAGATCCATCTTGCCTTCGTGATTGACCCCGGCTTCGGCAATGATATAGGGCATGGCATGGGCAGGGAGGGTTTTTGGCGAGAAATAGTCGAGCAATGACATAGGCGATTTCCGTAGAGGATAAAGGTGGATTGGGCTGTCTTGCGATGAAGCACAATACGCTCCTCCACGCCACAACTCAAGAAGACGACAGTACCTCGGATTTTTGAGAGAAAAAGAAAAAAAAGAGCAGAAAACGCTTGCACAAAGAGGCGTGTTAGGATAGTCTAGAAGTAACGTTTCATGGATGAAACAAGGTGGGTAGGCTATGCGTACATACTTTAGCCCAAGGCGACAGGAAGTTAGTCAAGGGCAACTCGTGGTTGAATTGTATGATGGTGCCCTTTCTTATCTGCAGGAGGCACGCAACCAAATGGTTGCAAAGAAATATGCAGAGCGAAATTTATTGTTGCAACGCGCCATAGCTATTATTGGCGAGTTGTCGCGTTCGTTGAATCTTCAGTCTGGCGGCGATTTGGCCGTGAAACTCAATAATTTGTATCTTCTCTGTTCCTCCAGGCTCTTAACCGCAAGTCAACGAATGTCCTTGGATGATCTCGATAGTGTTGTCGCCATTTTGACCAGGCTTCGTGGTATTTATGCCCGTTTTCCCGAGTTGAGAAAGCCGACAAAGCCGATGAGTATAACGATGGATCTGGCACAAAATGCGAATTGATCGCGAATACGCGCAACACACTCTTTGTGAGCTGTCTCGTACAGCTCTTTTTTTTTGCATCGGGAGGTTGTTTTGCGACGAGCCTTACTCTGTATGGCCTTGGCGACGTTTTTTTTCTCAAGCATGGAAGTCGCGTTAAACGGGATGGTTGGTCACGTAAGCGCAGCCCAGGTCAATTGCACCCGCTTTGGTATCGGCGGGCTTTTTTTATTGCCATTGGCAATCCGTGAAATGCGACGCCGTGCCCAGGTTCTTTCGGCCTCCATGGTGCTACAGCTTTTTTTGCTGGGCTTTTTGGGCATGGTTGTCAGCATGAGCATGTACCAGCTCTCGGTTGAAAGCATTCCTGCCAATGTCGTGGCTGTCTTGTTTTGCACAAATACCGTCTTTGTCCTGCTCTTTGCAGCCATTATTTTGCGAACCCCCATCTCCCGGCTTGAGATCGCCTCGGTTGTGGTTGCCATGCTTGGCATTGGGATTCTCGTTGACCCTTTGCACACAAATTTACCCCTGCAGGGGCTCATCCTCGGTCTTGCTGCCCCGCTTTTTTTTGCCCTCTATGCGATTTTTGGCAGTCGAATCGCTGTGCAGATTGGGGGGATCAGTCTCACCTGCTTGACCTTTCTCACAGGATGTCTGCTCACCCTGCTTTTAATTGGCCTTGGCAATTGTGAGATCGGGAGTCGGCTTTTAGAGCGCATGGGGCTGCATTTTCTGTGCGGGGTTGATCTTGTGGGTGGCTACACTTTGGAAACCGTTTGGCGCATGCTCTATGTCAGTGTCGGTGTCTCAGGCCTTGGTTTTGCCTGCTACTTTCTCTCCCAGGAATTTGGGTCGCCGCTTTTGGCCTCCTTGGCCTTTTATTTGAAGCCGATTTTTGCGCCCATCTTTTGCTGGCTCATATTGGGGGAGAAGATTGTCTTCACCACCAAGATCGGCATTGTCTTTTTGCTTGTGGGATCGGCCATGGCGCTTTTTGCCAGAATAGCGGATGGCAGAAAAAAGGCATAAAAAAAGGGGGAGTTTCCTCCCCCCATAAAGCCCTTCCACTATGTTAAAACCTGGGTGTACGCGGAGCGCGTGGTTTTGCTTCATTGACGCGCAACGTACGACCGCCAAAACTGTAGTTTTCGAGAGCTTCAATAGCAGCAAGAGCGCCTTCGTCCTCCATTTCGACGAAACCAAAACCTCTTGCACGGCCAGTCTCTCTGTCGCTGATCAGTTTGACGGATTGAACTTCTCCATAGGTCTGGAAAAGTTCACGTACTTGCTCCTCAGTAGCCGACCAGGGAAGATTCCCAACATAGATAGACTTCGACATGAAATAAACCTCACGAAGAAACAAATGCACTGCGTATCACCCGGTAAAACGGTTTACCGGCACGCATGTGGTGAGATAAAAGCATGCTTTAGTCTCTTTGTCAATGGTCTGGAAAAAAATGGAAAAGACAAAAATATATATTGTCTTTTTTGAGAGATTTTCTACAGAATGAAATGGACGATTAGGCTTGTTCGGATGGCGCCATTGCCCAATCTTGCGCCAGATTTTCAAAGGCGGTGTACTGTGAACGGAAGAGGAGATCGCACACACCGGTAGGCCCATTGCGCTGTTTGCCGATGATGATTTCCGCCTTCTGGTCGACCGGGCGATCGGCAGGATTTTTAAATTGGTAGATATCGTCGCGGTAGATAAACATGATAATATCAGCGTCTTGCTCAATGGCGCCGGATTCCCGCAGATCGGACAATTGCGGACGCTTGTCATCTCTGCCCCGTTCTTCCACCTTGCGATTGAGCTGGGAGAGGGCGACGACCGGAATATTGAGTTCCTTGGCAATGGCCTTCAAGGTTCGTGAGATATCGGAAATCTCCAGTTCTCGGGATTCAGCTCCCCGTGGGCTTCGCATAAGCTGGAGATAATCGACCAAGATCAGGCCAATATCGTATTTTGCCTTCAATCGCCTGGCGCGGGCTTTGAGTTCCATGGTGGAAAGGGTTGCCGTATCGTCGATAAAGAGTTTGCCCTTTTGGAGGTCGTCGGCAGCCGCATAGAGGTTGCTCCAATCTTCGTCCACCAATTTGTAGGGCTGGCGCAATTTACCCATATCCACATGGGCTTTTAAGGAGAGAATGCGCTGTATAAGCTGTTCACGGCTCATTTCGAGCGAAAAGATCGCCACAGGGGTGGGATGTTCCGCAAGAGCCGCGTTGACAGCCAAGGAGAGCGCAAAGGCTGTTTTTCCCATGGAGGGGCGAGCAGCGACGATGATGAGATCCGATGGCTGCAGGCCTGCGGTGAGATTGTCCAGATGCGTAAAGCCTGTTGTGACACCGGTCAGTTCGTTGCGTTTGTCTGCTGCTTTGCTTAAGCGATCAAAGAAATTGTCGATGATCTTATCGGTCGGTTCGAAATTGCTTTGATCGAGACGTTCAGTCAGGTTGAAAATGGACTGTTCCGAGGCATCGAGCAAGCCGAGCACGTCATCGGTTGTCTGGTAGGCATTGCCGATAATGGTGGCACAGGTATCGATCAGACTGCGTTGAATCGCCTTGTTCCTGACCAAGGTGGCGTAGAATTCGACATGGACACCGCTCACAATGCCAAGAGCCAGTTCCGAGAGGTACTGGGCTCCGCCGCATTTGTCGTAGAGATCCATGCGTTTCAGTTCTTCGGCGCAGGAGACAATAGTAAAGGGCTTGTCGGTGGAGGAGAGATTGAGAAAGGCCTGGTAGATGCCCTTGTTGCGCGGGTCGTAGAAGTCATCGGCGCTTTTGATAATATCAAGCACCGTGCTACAGCTCTCTTCATTGGTGAGCAGCGCTGCTAAAACCGCGACTTCTGCGTCCCGATTGTTGGGGGGGATGCGGTTGGCGATGTCTCTGGGCTGGGACTGGGTACGGGATAAAAACGCTCCCCTGGACTTTCGGCCAGAGGAGCGAGAAGGAAACATTTGGCTCATTACTATGCCTGTTCAGAGGGGGTGTCGGGGGTTTCTGTTGGTACTTCCTCGACTTCTTCTTCCTTCACATGGTCTGACACAACCGTAACAGTGAGCATGGCAATGACATTGGCGTGGAGACGGATGCGCACCTGGTGATCTCCGAGGGTTCTGATCGGTGCATCGAGCAGGATGCGACGACGATCGACTTCAGCACCCAATTGCGCCAAGGCGTCGCCGATAATGCTCGTGGTCACAGAGCCATAGAGTTTGTCGTTGTCGCCCACATGCATGGGAATGACAACTTCCAGCGCTTCCAGGCGTTGCTGCATGCTCTGGGCTTCGGCGCGTTGAGCGTCCATGCGTGCCTGCAGCTTTTTCCGTTCCAGTTCAAACGTTTTCAGATTGGCCGGGCTTGCTATCATGGCAAGTCCCTGCGGCAGTAAATAATTCCGACCATAGCCGGGTTTGACCACAACCACATCGCCCAATTGGCCGAGATTTTCAACGTCGGCGCGAAGAATCAGTTTCATGTGCGCCTCCCTAGATCATGCTCTTTTTCTTGACTTGGGAATCATGGATCGCCGTGTAGATCATGAGAGCCATCTGACGGGCGCGTTTGATTTCCTGGGTCAAAAGACGCTGATGGTGAGCGCAGGTGCCTGTGATACGACGGGCGATGATTTTCCCGCGTTCTGTGACAAAGTCGCGGAGAATGTCAGGACGCTTGTAGTTGAGAGGCAATTCAGGATCGGCGCAGAAGCGGCAATATTTGCGTCTGGGGGCAAAACGTTTCTTATAAGCCATTTATGCTACCTCCTCCGAAGCGACATTGTCCGCTAATTTGACTGTCAGGAATTTGAATATGCCATCACTGTTTCTGATATTGCGTTCTAATTCCGCAACAAGAGGAGCAGGGCCTACGTATTCAAGACGGACATAATATCCGCGCATCACTTTGTGGACAGGATAGGCGAGATCGCGCATTCCCCAGTGGTCAGCCGTGATAAGCTTTCCCCCTTCGCGTTCAATGACCGCGACAAAGGTGGAAAGCAACGACTCCCTGGAATCACTCCCAAGTTCTGGAGAAAGCAACAAGAGTGTTTCAAACTTTCGCATGAAGGGTCTCCTTTTGGATTGGCAGCCCATACATTGCATGAGCAAGGAATTTGGACTTATAGGCAAAAAAAAAGCATCCGTCAAGAAGAGGCAAAAAAAAGACCTCAGAAGAGGCTGTGCATCGTTTGGAAAAAGGTTCTTGGAACAAAAATCTCCATTTGGTTCTTTTCGTGCGCTTGGCATGCGTTTATTCCAATGGGTGTAAGTCCCTAGTCCGGCTAATTCAGGGCAAGGACAAAGCGAAAGGCAAGGTTTGCATCGCGAGGTGCAGGCGAGAGGAAGCCCTTAGCAGTCTCTTGAACCCACGAACAGGAACAGTATATGAGGCAGGGTGCAGGGGTAAGGCTGCGA
>JAFSVD010000017.1 GCA_017450275.1 Desulfovibrio sp.
AGGCATGCCATGAATGTTGATCTTTGTCTTTGGTGGGTTACCCACTTTGCCTCATCCCTCAAACGAAATTGTGTCACGGGGAACGGAACGAATGATACATGCAAAGACTGGCAGATTGCCCGGTGAGTGCCATGGGTGAATTGAATAGAAATCAAGGTGGTCGTGTGAGGCTGGTTCTGCTGAGACAGCGGCTGGCCTGGCTGGATATACCTCTGTAATGGTAATACCAGCGGAATGGTAATACGATATCTTGAACAACAGGATTTACTATGAACTGCGTAACTCTCGAAGAAATGATGAACTCGCTCCCACCAGAAAGAAGAAACCTTATTGAAGAAATGGTTGAAGCAGTTATTGACGCTTTGGGGCTTCGCGATCTCGCCAATCAACTAAGGGGAAAGTCTTCTAACGAGATTGTTCACAGAACTGGCAATACTCCTTTTCATACAATTATGAATGAGTACATAGGTGATAAAGTAATGCAAGGAGTAAATTAACAACTTCCTGCTAGTGGTCTATGGCCGCAGATCATTCCCAGCCGATACATTCCATCCTCCGGCTGAGGAACTGGAATCCGTCATTCGTGGTCAGCGAGCAGTGGGGCGGAGTCCGCGAAGAAACGGCTACAATGCACAGACAGAACAAAACTGACAGCTGGTCTACTCCAGTGTATGGCCATTCATGTGCTTAAAGATGAGATGAATTTTAGGGGAAGTTTTTGGTTCCTATTTTTCGCTTTGCTTTTCAGCGAGAATAGTTTCTGAAAATGACGTGTGCTTAGAAAAAGTTCCGGGAAGTCAATAGCATCGTTTTTATAAAAAGGCGCAGTAAAACTATATCCCTTTACTGGGTGTGGTAATTGACTGCAAAGGTTTTGGTATGCTGAAGCTCCTTGTAAGTATTTGCCTTCTTGTGAATGTGTTGTTTCTTGCAACAGAGGCCAAGGCTCAGATTGAAGATGCCATCAGGGACGGCAACTTGGATAGTGTGAAGAACTATTTGGAGAAAGAGAATAATGTCGACGAGATGAGCGCGTCAGAGCTTTTGTATCTGGCTGCCCAGTACGGAAAACTCGATATCGTCAACTATCTTCTCTCAACAGGGGCGGATGTGAATGCCCGCGGTGAAGATAATCGAAGCGCCTTGTCGGTTGCTGTTCAAAAAGGCCATATGGCCATTGTGAACACCCTTCTTGAGCGGGGTGCTGAAATCGAGGACAAGGAAGGCTTTACAACGCTCGTCGATGCGGTGGAGTCCCCTGATACGGGCATGGTGGATTTTTTGCTCGCAAAAGGGGCTGATATCAATGCCGCTTTGTGTGCGGGCGACGTCTGCACAACAGCCTTGCATTTTGCAGCCTCCAAGGGCAATTACGCCATGTTCATGCATCTTGTGGAGAAGGGGGCGAATTTGCGGCAGAGCTTGCCCTACGACACAATCGATGGCGACATCTTAAATAGTGCTGTCTATGGCGGCAATCTTGATATTGTAAAATATCTGATCAGTAAAGGTTTTGACATTCATTATTCTGAGAAAAAATTGAAGAAAAGTCTTTTGGCCTCAGCCGTTAATTCCGATTCAATGGATGTCTTGGCTGTCATCGATTACCTGATAGGCGCTGGTCTGAATGTCAACTACAAGGATGCCTACAACAAGACTGTCTTTTTTGCTGTGTGGACAAGCGAAGATGAGACACCGGCAGAAAAAAATGTGAAATCGGCCATTTTGCAGCGCTTGATCGATAAGGGCTTGAAGATTACGGGACAAGATGATGTGGGCAACACCCCTTTGCATCACGCGTGCGATCTGGGTTTTGTCGATGTTGTGCAAAAGCTTGTGGCGAAGAAAGCCCCGCTCTTTGTCAAGAATGCGCAAAACGAGACCCCTTTGGATATTGCGCGCAAAAAAGAAGATCTTGCCGTTATCCAGGTCTTAGAAAAAGCCATTGCCAAAGAAACTGACGACAGAAAATAAGCCGTCCGTGTTGGCACTGCCTGATTTCTCAGACTTTCTTCTTGACCCTCTGTGTCAGGTTGCAAGTGGAGGGGGCGCATCCATCTCCCACGTGGGGGATGGATGCGACATAAACAGAGCCGATAGTTTATGTAAAATGGCAAAGTACACATGTAACGATACAGAACTTTGGATGGTTCATTTAAAGGGTGCCTCTGATATCGATACAAAGGATGTGGGGGCTTTGATCACACCCAAACTGTACTGTCACGCAAATGTATCACAATGCCGTCATGCACTCGGCCAGGGCAGCAGGCAAAAAAGGAAGGATTTGGGCAATCTGCGTTGCGGGGGTGGGCGTAGCAAAGGCTCCGGCCTTGCGACAGACGGAACACGCGGTCACACAGGCTGTTTGCATGGGGTATCCTGCAGCCAGCAAGCCAGAAACAACCCCTGTCACAAGGTCGCCTGTTCCGCCGATAGCCTCAAGAGCCGGGGTATTGGGGGATGACACGGTTTCGACAAGACGGCCTTGATGGACAATACAATCTTCTTTTCCTTTGACAATGAGCCATTTGGCCGCATTGGCATCCGCATAGGCTCTTTGAATGCGATCAAGGCTATCCTGGTCGTTTGCCAGCAAAAAGCCTCGCGTATAGAAGGGATGGGGCGCTTTGGGATCGGCTAAGAAGGAGAGCTCGCCGTTGTCCGGGGTAAAGAGGTCGTAGGCTTGCGCGTATCCGCTCATTTTGGCAGCGTACATAAAGCCTGCATCGGCAACAAGGATGCAGCCTTTGGGTTGAGCGGCAAGGAGGATGCGGTTGTGCCAGTCAACATCGGGATAACAATAGTGGAAGGTGATGCCGGCAATATCCATGCTCTCCAGCGCTGAAACCAAGTGACGATAGAGGGTGCGGCTGCCTACGCCATTGCCCGTATCGCCGATAAGATATGCCTGGATGGCAGCAGGAGAAAGGAAAGCAAGCGTTGTTTGTGCGGCAGCGAGAAGAGCTGCGGTTCCTCTGGTGATCGCAAGAGGGGGGACAGTGGTGTCTGGAAAAACAAGGGTCTCTGCTTCGATGCTGAATGAGCCGCACACCAAGGGGAGGTTCTCGTCGGGGATCGTTCCCACAATCAGCCATGGTTTTCTTGCATCCACCGTTTTTTTGCCTCCTCAAAGGCTTTTTGGAGGGCATAGGAACAAAGCGTTTGCCCGCGAAGGCGAGGCTCTTCGCTCGTCGCAATGGACTGCCCAACCAAGATTTTGGCAAGATAGGGGACATCGGGACAACCCCCGCCAGAGACATTGACAATCGTTCCTTGGCTTTTGTCCACGGTGATCTTCATGTTGGCTGCCTGCACCATGAACCATTGGCCAAAGTCTGTGACACGCACCAGAGACACTGGGGAGAGCATATCGTCACTCATGGGATAGTGCTGCTCAGGGACAATGCCAGCTTTGTTGAGACAGCGTAGAATGGCCGGTGCCTGTATGCCGTCTATGACCAGAACCATGTCACAACCCGTCTGGAGCCATGGGGGAGGCCCCATGATCGTTGAGGAAAAGCCAGCCTTGGCAAGGTGGGATTCTGCGCGGATGACCTCTCCTGTGCTTTGGAAGCTGAAAAACGAGCGGCCAAGGGGTGTCTTGGTCGTTGGTTTGGCAAAGAAACGGGCTATTGTTGAAAAAAGCGTTTTCATAGGCAATCGGGAAAACAAAGAGCCGTATCACAGGATACGGCTCTTTGTTTTGTTAGGCTTTGCGGAGGGAGATGCGTGTCACGCCATCGTTTTCCGGCGTTTGTGTCACCTGCCAACCGTTTTTCGTGGCTGCACGGGTGACATTTTCCAAACTCGCTTCGTTGTCGACCAAAATATCCATGGGCGATTGATTGTCTGCCTTCATGGCCTGGTGAAAGAGGAGAACGGGCTGGGGACAGGACAAGCCTCTTGTATCTATTTCGCGCATGATATACCCCTTACACTCGTTTACAATTGGTAAAGCCAATAAGCAGGCAGATACAAAAACCGATAACGGTTGCGTGTATGCCATAGGCTCCAATGCCTGCCCCGGAACTGGCTGTTGAGAAATTGTGCGCAAAAGCAGCCCCAACGAGCATACCGATGGCAAAGAGCGCAGCATCACTGTCGCCTTCGCCAGCCATAAAGAGCTGGCGACCCGGACACCCACCAGCCAAGGCAAAGGCCAGGCCTGCGGTGACCATGCCGCAGAAGTTCCACAGCGAATCGGTATGGGCAACGGGTTGCTTTTCAAAGCCAAAATGGAGGCCGCCGGTTATGGCATTCATCGCAAAGGCTGCGAGAAACAGGGCGAGGATGCCCATAAAGAGGTGGGTTTGCTTAAAGAGAAAGAGATCGCGCAAGGCTCCCATGGTGCAGAAACGGCTGCGCTGAGCCAGAATGCCAACGAGGATGGCTACCCCCAGGGAGACAAGGAAGGGGGCGTGCATGGAGCCAGGGCCTTTGAGCGAATAGAAGAGAGGGCCGGATTTGTCTTGGCCGGCAACCTGGGGGAAAATGAGGGCGAGGGCAAGAAGAGCACACACAATGATGGGGAAGAGGGCTCCGTTCATGGTGCTCTGAGGGGTGCTTCGACCCAAGGAATAGCCGCGCTTGAAAAAAAGCGTTCCCAAATAGACACCAACGGCGAGGCCGGCAAAACCAAACAGAGCATTGCCGTCGCCGCCAGCTAAGCGCAAAATCGCACGCCATGGGCAGCCGAGAAAGACAAGGGCACCGATGGCTGCAATCATGCCCAGGATAAAGCGGGTGAGGGGGGCAGAGCCGCCGCGAGGTTTGAATTCACGACTTGCCAAGGAGGCAAGAAGGCTGCCCAAGACAAAACCGAGAATTTCTGGGCGCAGGTATTGTACCACGCCGGCTCTGTGCAGGCCTAAGGAACCTGCCACATCGCGTTCAAAACAGGCAACGCAAATCCCCATATTGGGCGGATTGCCGAGCATCTGGAGAACAATGGCCAAAACGCCGATAGCGGCTCCGACAAGAAGAATGCCGGGTGTCGTGGCAAAAAAATTGCTTTTCACAAAAGTCCCCTTGAATGAAAGGTGTGTAATCTGTCACACGAAAACCCGTGGACATGCATCGACGGCAGTGCCTTTCAAAACAAGGGAGAAGAGAAACAAAAGGGATAGTGTATTCAGGACGCAGCTCTCCCAAAGGCTTTGAATCGCACGCCGTGGATTCTTTCGCCAAAAGGTCAAGTGGATACGAATTGCATATTATCCCTTGCGTATACGCGTGCCTGTTTGAGAAAAAGGCGCGTGTTGTTTTTTCCGATAAAAAAGAGAAAAAATGGTATTCGTTCGGAATGTGGTTGCTGGCAAAGCAAACAGCAACAAGGTTAGGCGATATTGTCAAATAAGGCTGATGAAAGATAGCGTTCACCGGCATCTGGTAAAATGCAGACAATGGTTTTTCCGGCAAATTCAGGGAGAAGGCTCAAACGGCAGGCACAGCAGGCAGCGGCACCCGAGGAGATGCCAGCCAGGATGCCTTCTTCCTTGGCGAGTTTGCGGGCAAAATTGATTGCGTCAGCATTGCTGACTGTACACACGGAATCGATGCAGTCGACATCCAAGGTTTTTGGGATAAAGCCCGCTCCGATGCCCTGGATGGCGTGAGAGCCTGGTTGCAAGGGCTGTCCCGCACGGTACTGGGTTATGACAGGGCTGCCTTCAGGTTCAACAGCCACCGAGACAAGCGGATGCTTCTTGGTCTTTTTGATATAGTGGGAGATACCCGATATGGTTCCACCTGTGCCTACGCCGCACACCAAGACGTCAACATCGCCCGCACACGCCTCCCAGATCTCAGGGCCTGTTGTCTCTTCGTGGGCTTTGACATTGGCTGGATTGGTAAACTGCTGCGGCATAAAAAAGGCTGTGGGATTGTTCGCGACAACGTTTTCTGCATAGCTGATCGCCCCCTTCATCCCTTGATCTCCTGGGGTGAGAATCAGTTTTGCCCCAAGCATGGCTATCACTTTTCGGCGTTCAAGGCTCATGGTCTCGGGCATGACGATGTGGCAGGGATAATCTCTTTGGGCGCAGATGAAGGCTAAGGCAATACCCGTATTGCCGCTTGTGGGTTCAATAATGGTGGTACCCTTTGTGATACGACCGCGTTGTTCTGCATCGTTGATCATGGCGAGCCCAACACGGTCTTTGATCGAAAAGGCCGGATTGCGCCCTTCAATTTTGCCCAGAATGTTCGCATTGCCCTGGTTGATTTTTTTCAAGGTGACCAAGGGGGTATTGCCAATCGTTGCGCCGTTATCGGTAAAAATCATAGTATGGTTCTCCTAAAATATCATGCCACTCTGCCGGTCTTTGCACGTATCACACGTTCCTTTCCCCGTGGACAAGCTTGTTTGAGGCATGAGGCAAAGTGAAAGACAAAAATCAACATTCATGGCATGCCTGCTCGTGAGAGAGAATATCCCTCACGCGATTGCGATATCTCACTTAAAGGAGTTTTTTATTTACCATGTGAATATCCATAACCATCGTTTTTAGCAAGTAAACGACAGTATTTCCAGGAAATGCCTTCTATTTTTTCACTGGCGGTTTTTAGATCAAAAGAACCACTTTGTCGGACAATATCCCGACCGATATATTCACCTTGTTTTTTCCCTTTTGGTACCTGTGCAAATACAATATCGCCTGTTGCAAAACCGTGCACTCTTTTTGTACGCATGCAGTGTCCTTTTGGGAAACCATGGCTATCAACTCTTGTTCTTTGATGCGATCCACGTCCACAGCATTGGATACGTAAAACAGGCTTATTTATACCGCTGACGTTGGACAGGCTGCATCGAGCCAATGTTCTTTTGGAATGTTCAGCCGTGTACGATTCCCATATTCCGCCCCACTGCTCGTTGATCACAAATGAGGATTCAGCTTCTCCCCAGTTCCTCAGCCGGAAGATGTACTCTATCGGCTGGATGAGGAACTGGGAATGATCTGCGGTTGTGGATTTTCTCCAATGTGAATGAAATAGATCAGTAGGTGGAGGCTGTCAATGATGGATGCTGTCATTCTTTGTTAGCCTGATCGTCTGTTTTTTGCGATCGGCGTTTGCGACCAAAAGCAGCAGCGATGAGGATGCTGATTTCGTAGAGAATGAGCATGGGGCCTGCCATAAGAAGTTGAGATACAACATCAGGTGGTGTCAGGATGGCAGCCACAATAAAGATGAGAAGAATCGCGTATTTGCGGAAGGTGCGCATGGCATGGGCTGTCACAATGCCCATACGGGAAAGGAAGAAGGAGAACAAAGGCATTTCAAAGATGAGGCCAAAGGCAATCAGGAGTTTGAGGACAAAATCCAGATAATCGCTGACCTTTGGCATGGCAACGATCTCATCGGTGGCAAAGGAAATAAAGAAGGTAAAGACATAGGGAAAGACAATGAAGAAGCAAAAGAGGCCGCCGCCTATAAAAAAGAGCGCGGACAGAAAGGCAATGGGAATAATATAGCGTTTTTCTTCGTCGTAGAGGCCGGGAGCGATAAAGAACCAAATTTGATAGAAGATAACCGGACTGGCAACAAAGACACCGGCAACAAAAGCAATGAACATGCGGGTGAAGAAGCCCTCAGGCAAGGTGGTATACATGGCGTGGGAGCCAGGGGGGAGGGCATTCAAAAGCGGATCCACGAGGGTGTTGAAAATAGGATCCACCACAACCCAGCAGCCGATGAAGCAGAGAAAGACGGCTATACAGGCCTTGGTCAGACAACGGCGCAGTTCATTGAGATGATCCAGAAGGGACATGGATTTTTCGCCATCATCGCCGTCGTCAGAAGCAAGAGTATCCTCGGTAGGATGGGGCAGTGCTTGCTTTGTCTGATCGGGAAGCAGCGGATCATCAGGGGGGACGGAAGGAGGGAGTTCATTGCCGTTGTCGTCGTACGCAGGGGGGGCTGGTGGTTGTTTTGGAGGCGCATCGTGCTCTCCCGTGGAAGGGGGCTCGCTTGGCTGCTTGTCTTTCGCATCCTCTGTTTGAGGCTGCGTTGTCTCCATACCTTCTTCCTTGGCCGGAATGTCTTTGGAATTGGTCTCTTTGAGGGAGTCGTTTTCTTGTATTTGGCTCATACAATCGCCTTACGCGGTGCTTTTTGTCGATGCATTGGTTTCTTCCTTGGCAGTGGCAGCTTCAGCCTGAGCATGCGTAGCGGCAAGCGCTTTGGCCAAGGGGCTGTCTGGAGGCGGTGTAGGCTGGGGGGGCGTTGTGGCTTGTGCTTTGGCTTCCTTCGCTGCTTTGGCCTTTGCTTCCGCGGCTTCTTGGCGTTCGCGCAGTTTTTCCGTACGCTTGGCATCTTCCATGTCTTCTTGCGCCTTTTGCGTACGCTCTTCAGCGCTCATTTTTGCCATGTTTTCTTTTTGTTCCTCGGCTGCTGCTTCCGCGTTCAAGGTGCGCTGAAAGTCTGTGGATACGCGTCTAAATTCCCCAACAACTTTGCCAATCGTTCGTGAGAGGTTAGCCAGGCTTTTGGGGCCTAAGACAATGAGTCCTACAAGGAGAATGACAAGTAATTCTGTACTGCCTATTCCAAACATGACATCCTCAAAATGGTTTTTTCATCGCGTCTTGGTATTCCATGGGCGGAGCCTCTGTCTCCGAGGTGAAGATCTGCTCGCTCAATGGGATACGGCGCAAGGAAGGATTTGTCCGTTTTGATGTAGCTACAAAAATTCGACGCCTTGGTCAATTGCTGGCGTGAAACACAGTCTTCGTGCAAGGGGTATTGAAAACGTGCACCTCGTCTCATGGCTTCAGACTCTCTGAGGCAGGCGAGAGTATGGCTGCATACGCTGGGAAACGGGGAAGTCGATCCGACAGAAAGATCATAAAATTTTTATGTAAAATTAAGATCTCTTATTTTGTTGATAACGTCATCTAAAGAAACGTCAAAAGCTATTGAGTCATATTGTCGAACAATATGATCTTTAGCATAAAATCCAGAAAACGGAATATATTCGGTAAAATTTGTAAAGACACCCATAATAACTAAACCATTTACTTGCAGCGCATTTGCTATATGAGCAAAACCACTATTATTATTTCGTAAGTTGATTCCCTATCGGTCTCCCATATTACCTGACTTGCATATCCATGGAATTGTAAAAACAGGCAGGTGTCCTTGATTCAAGTAAGACGTTTCTATTTTTATTGTTATTATAAAAAAATCTCGTTTATCATAAAATTTGGATAAACGAGATTTTTTATAAAAAACAAAGAGGCAATACTCTGTATTTTACGCAATACTTGTGGTTCGGCAATTGTGCGTGACAATGGTGTCGATATCAAAACGATCTGAATCGGTTTCCACATCATATCCGCTCGGGGGGATCAATTCGTGGGAGACAGACTTGTTTTCGACAACTTCGATGGGGATAGCACGGCGATTGCCGGTTGTCCGATCGGTCTTACACCCAAACATCACCATACCCGGAGCAATTTCTTCCGCCTGGATGCGCACAAGGTTTCCATTTATCTCAATGGGGAGGGGATGGTCAAAGGTGAAGAGGCGGTTGACGCCGGTTGAGGTTTTGATTCTGAACCAGCTCAAATTGGGGTCGGAGCATTTCATCCATTTGCGCAGTCGTGTCCATCCGGGAAGAAGGCTGTCGTAGATATCGACATTGTGGATATTGTCAAGATAGGTGGTAAAAGCATCAAATTTCTTGAGTTTGCTGCATGTGTGGCGCATGACCAGCCAGTCGTCGAGTTGGCCGATCGGAACGGATTCAGGCATGGCGTTGAGATCAGGGTCAAAGATAATCTCATTAGCGGTATGCACATGGTCAGGATTCCTGACACGACCTCGAAGCGGAACAACGCCGAGTTCGTTTTCGTAATTGGCCATGGTCATACGCGTCTCATTGGGAATATTGCCGGGACGGACGGCTTCTTTGGGCTTTTTTACGGTATACCGAACGCGGACACGTCCACCGTCGGTCATTCCCATACTGCGGATTCGTTCTGGTTGTGGGGCAAAGAGCTGAGCAAACGGAAAACGCGCAGACGACAGCGCATCAGAACCAAAGCCATACTCAGCAAAAGTCTTTTGCGTTTGAGTCGCGATGGTGGCGCCATCGATGATCAACGGAAGATCGTCGAGTGTTTTTTCCTGGGAGCCAGTGTAATCCAAAATCAGATTTGTTGCTATTGTTGCAGCAAGCGCATTTTGAATGGCATCTATTTCGCGATAGGGGACGTCGACTGCGTCACAGAGGGTTTTTTCTGTTTGCGCAACGCCCCGTACGAGAAAATCCAGCGTTAGGGGATGAAGTTTGTGCTGTATACAAATATCCACGGTAAGCTCCTGTTTGAGAGAAAGCCCAAGAGGAATGAAGAATATTCCGTGTTGAGAAGTTTTTCCCTCCTCCCAAGAGATTTCTATTCCTTGGGACTGTGTGGAAACGCTATATAGAACCGTCAGGACGCATTATTCCCACTCAATGGTGCTCGGAGGTTTTGAAGAAACATCATAGACCACGCGATTAACACCCTTCACTTCATTGATAATGCGGCTGGAAATGCGGGCAACAAGCTCATAGGGCAGGCGTGACCAATCCGCGGTCATGGCATCAACGCTGTCAACCACACGCAGACTGATGACGTGCTCATAGGTTCTGTCGTCGCCCATGACACCAACGGTTTTCAAGGGAAGCAGAACCGCAAAACTTTGCCAGACCTTGCGATACCAGCCACTTGTCTGCATCTCTTCCTGCACAATGGCATCCGCTGCACGCAAAAGCGCTAAGCGTTCCTCGGTGATGGCTCCCAGAATCCGAATAGCGAGACCAGGACCTGGAAAAGGCTGTCGCCAGACAATGGCATCAGGAATACCCAGCTCCCCGGCGAGCTTGCGCACCTCGTCCTTGAAGAGTTCGCGCAAGGGTTCGATGAGCTTGAGTTGCATTTTTTCGGGGAGACCGCCGACATTGTGGTGGCTTTTGATGACAGCGCTCGGCCCCTTTTGGGAGACGGATTCAATAACGTCGGGATAGAGTGTTCCCTGAGCCAGGAATGCCACATCGGGCAATCGCTTGGCCTCTTGTTCAAAAATCTCAATAAAGGTGTTTCCAATGGTTTTGCGTTTGATCTCAGGATCGGTGACATCGTGCAAGCGGCTCAGGAATATATTTTTCGCATCGACAACGCGCAGATCGAGATCAGCGGTAGAGCGCAAAAGGCTTGGAACCTCTTCGGCTTCATGGGCACGGAGTAAACCATTGTCGACAAAGATGCAGTGCAGATTGCGGCCAATGGCTCGATGGAGAAGCACCGCAACAACCGTGGAATCGATGCCTCCGGAAAGGGCGCACACAACATGATTGCTACCGACTTTTTCTCGAATGTTTGCTACTTGCTCGTCGATAAAGTGGGACATTGTCCATGTGGCGGGGATATGGCAAACGGAAAAGAGAAAATTGCGGAGGATTTGGGTTCCGATCGCTGTATGATGGACTTCTGGATGAAATTGCACGCCGTAGATGGCTGCTTCTTGATGCATCATGCCAGCATAGGGAATGGAGTCTGTCTTGGCAATGGGTACAAAGCCAGGGGGGAGTGAAACAACGCGGTCGCCATGGCTCATCCACACGGTATGGCGTTGATCTTGGGGAATGCCCTCAAAGAGCGGGCAGTTTGGCGCTTCGAGCGTCACGTGAGCTGGACCGTATTCTCGATTGGTCGCTTTGACCAGTTCTCCGTGACAGAGCTTGGTGAGAATCTGCATCCCATAACAGATGCCAAGAATGGGGATGTTGAGCGTAAGGATGCCGGGGTCGAGGGTGGGGGCACAAGCATCGTAGACGCTGGCAGGGCCTCCCGAGAGAATGATGGCATCGGGTTTTTTGGCTTTGATGGTTTCAAGGGGGGTTGTACAGGGCAGAATTTCTGAATAGACAGAAGCCTCACGGACGCGCCGGGCAATCAGTTGTGTGAATTGCGAGCCAAAGTCGAGAATAAGCACATGATGATCTGTCATGATTTCCTCGCAGCTAGTCTTCCATCCGATAGTTCGGTGCTTGTTTGGTGATGACGACATCATGGACATGGCTTTCTCGAAGGCCTGCTGCGGAGATTTCATAGAACTTGGTTTTGGAATAGAGATCCTCGAGCGTATGGGCACCGACATAGCCCATGCCGCTGCGAAGGCCGCCAATAAGCTGGAAGATCGCTTCACTCACAGGCCCTCTGTAGGGGACACGACCGACAATGCCTTCTGGAACCAGTTTCGTGGATTTTTCTTGGAAATACCTGTCTGAGCTCCCTGCTTTCATGGCGTCGATCGATCCCATGCCACGGTAGGTTTTATAGGTGCGTCCTTGATAGAGGATGGTTTCACCAGGGCTTTCTTCGGTGCCTGCAAAAAGTGAACCTATCATGACAGAGTGGGCTCCGGCGACAAGAGCCTTCACAATGTCCCCGGAAAATTTGATACCGCCATCGCCGATGCAGCAGCGGTCTTTTTCTCTGGCTGCACGGCTTGCTTCGAGAATAGCCGTAAATTGGGGAACACCAACACCAGCGACAATACGCGTTGTACAAATAGAACCAGGGCCTATGCCGATTTTCACCGTGTCGGCACCGGCCTCAATCACCGCCTTTGCCCCTTCGTAGGTGGCGACATTGCCGGCGATCAGCTGGCAATGAGGAAAGGCTCCTTTGACCTTGAGAATGGCGTTGAGCACATTGGCGGAATGTCCATGGGCTGAATCCAAGACAAGAACATCGGCTCCGGCAGCAAGAAGCTGCTCGGCACGTTCTTCACAATCCTTGCCAATGCCAATGGCCGCTCCAACGCGCAGACGTCCCTTATCATCCTTGCTCGCATTGGGGTATTTTTGCACCTTGTCGATGTCCTTCATGGTGATAAGGCCGCACAAATGTTTGTTTTCATCGACAACGAGGAGTTTTTCAATGCGGTGTTCGTGAAGATGGCGCTTGGCTTCCTTGAGCGAGGTACCGACAGGCACAGTGATCAGGTTCTCGCTTGTCATGACTTCCTTCACCAAGGTTGCCCGGGGGTCTTCGACGAATCGAACATCGCGATTGGTGAGGATACCAACGAGTTGTTCTCCCTCAACCACAGGTAAACCGGATACGTGGTATTCGTGCATCAGAGCTAGGGCATCATAGACTGAATTCGTGGGCATAATTGTGACAGGATCCACAATCATGCCGCTCTCGCTTTTTTTGACCTTTTCAATTTCCAGGCGTTGCTGGGCAATACTCATATTTTTATGGATAATACCAACACCACCCATCCGAGCCATGGTAATGGCCATGGCTGATTCAGTCACGGTATCCATCGCCGCCGAAAGCAGGGGTAGATGCAAGGAAATCGAAGGTGTGAGCAGTGTTGCGATATCAACAGCATCTGGGGTCACGTCTGAGTACGCAGGAATAAGCAAAATATCGTCGAATGTGAGTGCTTTACCGGAATTCTTTAGCATGGAGTGTTCCTCGATGTCAGCAAAATTTCCTGCCCAGAGGGCGAGATAGAATCATAAAATAAAAGAGCTAGTTTACGTTTTCCAGATACTGATGTCAAATAGAAGAAAATTTTTCTGGAAGCCTTTGGGGCTTGGCAAGGGGAAGATCATACCCTCCTCACCCTCAGGAAGAAGGCTTTTCGAGCGGAGGATACGACAAAAAAGAGGGGAAAATCGCATCGATTGTATGGGAAATAGTGCTTGAGTGAGAGAAATGCTAGATATTTTTCTATAAAATTTTGATAAAAGTTCTAGATTTCGATAGTCTATGAGAAAAATATTTTACTGTAAACAATCTGTAGAATTCCCTTTTTGCTTTGTCAAGCCCGGGTTTTGTGGGAAGACACAGAAGCTCGATCGCTGCATGGGTTTTTTGCAAGAGGCATCGGTGTTGAGGGGGATCCCCGATGGCGGCAATCAGCGCGGTGTGCGATGTCTGTATACTGTATACAAGAAGAGGGGACGGAGAGAGGGGGGAATCGCGTTCATAAGCGCTTGCTTGCACAGCGAGTTGATTTGTGGAAAAATCGGCGACTCATTGGTGCTACGCGAGGAAAACCCATGATATTGGATGCCCTTTTTGCAAAATTGTCGCAAATTCGAAAACAAAAGAGCGGATCAAATCTGCGAAAACGACTCGGCATGACTATCCTTCTTGTTGTCCTGCTTGGAGGGTTGGGATTGTGGCTCTCCCCCCAGTTGAGACGGAGTATGCTTGAGCCGGTGGCAACAGCGTTGGATGAAGCGACAAAAGGGACACCCCTTGAAGGGTTTGGCAAGCATGTGCGGGACACCGATGCTGCAAAAGAAGTCCCCCCAACGGACAGCTTGTCAGGAGCAGAGATTCGGGGATCCATTACCCGGGGAACAACCTTACCCGAAGGGGAATTCCAGAAAGAGGGAAAGAATATTATTGGTAAGGTTTTGGAAGACACCAGATTGAAAAAAGACTTTGTCTGGGATTTGGCAAGTTATTTGGTTTCCCACTATGCTCCTCGGGCAAAGCCTGGGGACGAACTGTGTACACTGCCAGCTTTAAACAGCTATTTGGGAGCTCGGTTGAATATTGAATCGCAGGGAGGGCGCAGTGCCCTTATGCGGTATATTTTTCAACCAACCATGCTCAAAGGGCTTTATCATCTCTATATCACCTATTTCTTCGATGTGCTCAAGTACAGGCTTGAGCAGCAATATCTGAAGGCAGATATTCCAGCGTTTTACGCCCTTATGGAGCAGCGCATTGGCGCATGCGCTCTTGCTGTGACAGCTATTCTCGCCTCTCCGGATTTGGATGAACAGCTTGAAGCCTATGAGAAGCTCGACGATGTGTGTGAAGATCTTGAAGCGAAGATGAGTGTTGCCCGCTATGATTTGGATCAAATGAGCGATGAATCGGCAGTGATGCGGACACATATGCAGGATCGTTTGGATGCCCTGAATATCCAGGCAAAATATGCCATTGAACAGCGCAACACCGCGTTGCGAACCATGATTGATGACTTGCATATGGAACCGGATGCTGTGATCAATGATGCCAATCTGCTTTTTTTGGCCAGGTGGGTTCAACGGCGGTTGCGGGATGAAGGGGGATCCAGAGAGAGTGTGGAAACAGCTGTGCAGATCCTCTTTGATCTTCAAATACGGTTCCGGCAAAAGGCTGAAAGCTTTGCTGTCGTCACCGAAAAGACGCCTTCGTCCGAGGAAGAGGAGTCTGGAGCCAGTTTGCTCGATGATACGGTTTTCACCAAGCACGATGCCAAAAAGCAAACGCAGGAAGAGCCCATGTCGCAACGCAGAGGCGAAGCGTATGAGCCAGAAGCAGAGAAAGAACCCGTATCATCGGCTGACACAAATGGGGTACAAGGTTCTGCCGAAACCGAGCCTACGACGTCTGCAGATGCGAGAGTGCCACAGCAAGAGCAAGGGGAGCCGCCAGTGAACGATGGTTTACCCCAGACCATCCAAATTCCGATTCTCCCGGATGATCCCCGGTAAGCCTGAAAAAAGGGGCAAATATGGCAAAAACCATCTTCTTTGTTGGGGGCATCCGTTCAGGAAAAAGTGCTGCGGCTCTTTCGTGGGCTTGGGCACAGGCAAAGGAGCGGCATTACATTGCCACGGCGCGTGTGCGAGACCAAGAGATGGCCGAGCGGGTTCACGCGCACAAGAAAGCTCGAGGAGACGGTTGGTGTGTTCATGAGGAACCGATTGCTGTGGATACGTGCATAGCGTCAATTCTTGCAAGCCATGCAACAGACACGGTCATTATCCTCGATTGCCTAAGCGCCTGGGTCGCCAATCTTATGGAAGAGGGATACGATGATGCTGCAATACAAAAGCGAGTTCACGATCTTGTCCATCTTCTTGCAACGACACACCTCCCCATAGGATTGGTGAGTCTCGAAGTGGGCTTGGGGATCGTCCCCATGTCCGCCTTAGCAAGACGGTACGGTGATGTGCTTGGCGCGTGCAATCAATGTATTGCGCAAGCATGTCAAACCGTCCTTTTTTTTGCCGTAGGTCTTCCCCTTGTATTGAAAGGAACGTTGCCAGAGTCATTGTAAAACAAGGAAATAGTGTCACATTTCATTCATATTCTAGAAAATAGAAACGTATGACCCGCACCGTAGTACTGCGTTTTCTAGGTTCGTGTGTAAAAATATGGTATAGGGGACTCCGTATTTCTCAAGAACGTTCTGCGTAAAAGATACACATGAACTTGGGGAAGTCAGTAGTAGCCTTTGGTTGGATGCGAGTTGCGATGACGTGTGGCACACAAAGACGTGATACGACAGGGTAAGGCGAGCGTTCTTACCCTTACCACCTAGTGGCGTGATATTTTAGGAGAACCGTACTATGTCTCATCTTGTTTCTGTTCTTGCTTTGGCCGATGCTCCGGTGCTTTGTGGCGTTCTTTCTCTCGTGGGGGCGTTTGCGTATTCGCTCTTTTACCTTTGCAGGCGTGGACACTAACAATGGTTGCTCTTGATATAGGAATTTGGATTGCCTACATTCTGGTTTTTATCTGGCTTTTTCGCAAAGGAAGCGGCCATGATGTCATGCTCTCTGGGAAAGTTGGTTTTGGCATCCAGGCCTTTGCCTTTGTGGCCACCTATATATCGGCTGTGGCTTTGGTTGGTTTTGGTGGGCTGGCCTACCAGTACGGGATGCAGATGCTTCTTATTGCAGCCGGCAATGTGTGGTTAGGTACATGGATTGTGTATCGGTATCTGGCCTGGCCAACCAGAGTCTGCCAGCGCAATTTGGGGGCAAGGACTCCCGTGCAACTTCTTGCCAAAGGACACAGAAGTCCGTTGCTTGGCCGATTTCTTGCCTTGATTTTTGCAATTTTTCTCGGCGTCTATGCTTCTGCGGTGATCAAAGGAGCAGCATTGCTTCTGGAACAGATTGTGCCTCTGTCAGCGGGTTTTCTTGTTTGGCTCGTGGCAATCTTGGTGGGCTGTGCTGTCTTTATCGGTGGTTTGCGAGGGGTTTTATACACAGAGGCCATGCAGGGGTTTGTCATGCTCATTGGCATTACCATGCTGATCCTTGCTGTGTTTGATAAAGTGGGCGGTCCCCTTCAGGGCATGGAGCAGCTCGCAGCTCTTGCTCCAACAAAGGCCGCCAATACGGGCTTCGTCAGTCTGGCTTCGGGCGGGGAAGGATGGTTTATTCTTTCCTTGGTCATTGTCACCTCAGTGGCTGTATGGGCTCAGCCTCAAATGATTCAGCGGCACTTTGCGCTTGCCTCGCCACAGCAAGTGGATCGCATTACTCCTCTGGCTATGTGTGTTCTGACGGTTTTGGTTGGTGGTGCGTATTATGTGGCAGCCTTGGGCAGAATTTTTCTCCCTGAAATTGCTCAGCCAGATGCTGTCATGCCCACCATGGTTCGGATGCTTTTGCCGGAAGTGGGATTACAGCTTTTTGTCTTGGCCATTGCCTCTGCTTCGCTTTCAACGGCTACGGCTATTTTTCATATAGCTGTGAGCGCTGTGGCAGAAGACCTCCCCGGATCGCCCGCAACGCGTTTTCGTTGGTTTTTGGGTATTTGTTTTATTGTCATTTTGAGTGCTGGGTGTGCGCAGGTGAAAGGACAGATTATAGCCATGCTTTGCGCAACAAGTTGGAGTGTTGTGGGTTCCGCTGTTCTTGTTTCATACGTCGCTCTTGTCCGTTTTGGGCGTAGAAGCAGCAAGGCTGCATGGTGGAGTTTTGTGGCAGGCTTTGGGACGTGTCTTGTGTGGTATCTGATGACCGATAAACATCTTGCCATCCTTCCATTGCCCTTTCCTGCCTTGCGTTCAATTCCGCCTTTCTTTGTCGGTTTTACCTTTTCCCTCTTGGGGTGGGGTATCGGCTGGATGCTGGATCCTTTTGCTCGTGCGAAATCGCATTTTTGGCCGGAACACGAGTCCAGGCAATGATGGGATGTTTCCAGAGATGTCGAATGTCCGTGCAATGCAGTAAGGATGTGTCGCTCGTTTGAAATATTGCCACCTTGCTTAATGGTGGGGGGCATCCGCGACCACACGGGAAACTTTTTTCATGGCTCGAGTATGCAATGCTGTGTCCCTGAAACAGGTATGGCTCTGACTTGACAAAAAGCTCCAAGATACGTATATCTATTTTGTTCGGGATGTAGCGCAGTCTGGGAGCGCACTTGAATGGGGTTCAAGGGGTCGAAGGTTCAAATCCTTTCATCCCGACCAGGAATTTAGCGGGTTTGCGGGTAAAACTGCAAACCCGCGTTTTAGTTTTCCAACCCTATTTCCAACCTTTGGGGTGAAAGTTGGAAATACTCCATGCAACAAGAAACATGCTCGCCTCTCTGAGCATGAGTTGCCAAAGTCTCTCGAACTGGCTAAACTGTGCTTACGAGTTTGGGGCAGAACGGAAGGTTTTCGGAAGAGTGCGCTCTCCCAACTGCGCTCCATCCACACCCCTTCTTTGCTCAGATACGTTGTTGGAGTATACTCTATGTACAAGAAACGATGGTTGGCGGCGGCACTTTTCATCTCTACTGTACTGAGCAACTTTTCTGCTATAGGTTTTGGTTTAGCGGTTTTTCAAAGAGATTATGATTGCGTTTTTATATCCATAATTACGCTCATTGCTGGAATTTTGCTCGCGCTTGGTGGTGCTTCCGATGGAAGTTAAATGGTTTGTCTTTTTAGTAATGATGGCCTTTGCAGGATTTGGTTTTTACTGTCTGAAGAAGGCTCGTGAGAGCAAAGAGTAATAACCGCTCTACTTCGGAGTATCAGGAGGATGAGAGAGGATACGCTTTCGCGTATCCTCTCTCATCGTAGGTTAATCGTCGTGAGTCATTTCGTCTATGGCCTTGAGAATCGAGATTGCCACGGGGATCCAAGAAATGAAACTCATGATGCACTCCTATGAGGTTAGAGGTTGAAGTCAACGTGGCCTGAATGGTCTACCTGGCAAGATGGGTTTGCTCCTACCGACAAAGCCTGGCTATGCGCTTAAGTGACCAGGGCTTCTCAAGATTGCTTACGATGTATGTGCCTGAACTGGTTTCGCGGAGGAAGTCAAGCGGAATCATTGTGGCTCTCATGGTCTATATCCTTGATATATGGTTACATGGTTGGTACGAGGGTTTGCTGTAAGAGACCAAACAACGCATTTGGCAAATCGTTCAAACCGTAGATGACCTTGCTTGTCTTGGGCAGAAAGTCACGGATTACACGTAAGTGCATACCCAATCCGAAGATCTCAAATCCTATTTTCTCTGCCGTCTCGATGGCTGATTGTGCCGCAGGTACTGAGTCTGGTATGCCATCTGTGAGAATCAGAATGATCTTGCGGTTCTCCTTGAGTGGCAGCATCTCCTGCATGACCCACCATAGTGCCTGAGCCAACGGAGTTGAACCGCACGCTTGGACATTGAGATACGGAGGAATGGGTTTGCCATGCAAAGCCAATGGCACTACAGAATCTTCCAGATCGAAAGCTGGGTATGCCGTGACCGCAGGATTAATACCCTTGATGCCAGATAGGGCTTTCAGGACGGCGTAGCAGGACTGCCTGGCCAGTTTGATGGCTTGTCCAGACATACTGCTACTCACATCCAGAAGCAGATGGATGGCTGTGGATAGCCCCTGGGACTCGTCTTGGGATTGAAAGATTCGTGGGCTTCCGATGGAGAGTCGGTACAGGCTTTTGGTTGCCAATGTGCCTCTGCGGGCAGATCCCACATGTTTGCGGGTCGATGCCTGAAGTAAACCCTGCAAGCGAGAGCGTAAGGCACAGCTTGCTCTCAGAGCTTCTTCCTTTTCCTCGACCCCGATATTGCACAACGATGTTTTGCCAACAGTAGCTACGGTGATGCTTGTTTCCTTCCTCGGTTCTCGTTCTCCTTCGAGACGATCTGCCAAATGTTCACCAAGTGACTTGGGGAGATCTGTCTCGTCACAGTTGAAGAGATCACGGATACAAGATTCTGGGGAACTTTCTGGTTGGCATCCTTGGCGATTGCCTGATTCTTCGTGATCACAATCGCTCTCTCCCACTTCTCCATCACCATTAGCCATGGCGACGGAACTTGTACCGCCAACTGTACCAGAGTTATCCTTGGCATTCTGGTTCTCGTTACTTGGCGGTTCTTGACCATTACCTCCATTACTTCTTTGCCTTGCATCCGTGCTTGGCGATTGTTCGGGATCTTTATTGTTCCCACCTTTTTGCGCAGATTGGCTCTGTTCCATCTGCTCTGGTTGCCACTGCTTTAGGGTTGTAGCGAGTTCCTGTGCGAAACGGATAGCGTCTTCTGTGGTTTGGCATGATCTTTGAATGCGATCCAAAACCGCATCAAGCTCTCTGCGTAAGCCATTGAAGGTACTGTTAAGAGTACATACTCCAAAACAAGAGAGGCCGGATTCGCACTTGGCGATCCGGCCTCTCTGTGGGATATGTCTGCGTCTTCGAGGAAGACCTTCTTGGCTAACCAATGGAAGTGTTGCCTGCATCCTGGGTAGATCTGGGATAGCTTCTCTTCTACCCGCCAATCTTCAATACTGTTCCAGAGTGTGTTCGCTCATTTGAAATGTTGCCACCTCGCTCATCTGAAATGTTGCCACCTCGCTCATCTGAAATGTTGCCACTTCAGCCATTTTGAGCATCCCCATCTGTTTTGCTCTTTTTGCAGGTTTGCTCACTCGAAAGGGAGCCACTTTGCTTACCAAAAGGTTGCCACTTCAGCCATTGGTTTACGCATCACAGA
>JAFSVD010000018.1 GCA_017450275.1 Desulfovibrio sp.
CTCACAGCCCTACGGTAGAATGCACCTTTCAGGGGGGCACTAGGATTTTTCTCCTACGATGGAATGCGGGCTTTATGGTCTCAATCTTCAAGTCTTGCACTCTGAAAACCGCAAAGTACCGTTGACCCGTGAGCGCATACGGAGAGATTATAGATCTTTGCCGCTCAATCGATGAAGATGGAAATGAATTCTGGTCAATCTCGCTTGAGGAAAATAGGATCGCCCTTCATGAGCCAGTAGGCAAGCGAGAAATTGCGCCTCTGCTCAAGCAAAACAAGACGAAGGACGGCTGGTCAATCCCCTTCCCATCGAAGCGGAAACAAGCAAAGGAGTCGACTGAAAAAGAAACAAGAACGACTCAGGTCGTGTACGATTACAATTTTATGGCGTTTGGGGAGGATGTGGTAGACCTCTACAATACACCATATGACGCAAAGTATCCGGTCGTCTGCATCCGTAAACGTCCGTTTGACATAGAGAATCCGTCAGGAAACGCGTGGATCGGCAATCTTCATAATGACGTTAAACCCAAGCAAAAGAAAAAAATCGATGAAGAGCTCCGTCCAGATGGAGCTGACGGATCAGCAGTACAAGATGTACTTGCACAAGAGGAAGAAGACAACCGTTTAGGACTTACCTTCGTCTATAATCCATATACGGGAGAGAAGTCGTTTCGTATCAGTGATTGGTCTGATGATATAAGTTGGGCAGAGACGTTTCAGGATCTTGTTACTACGATGTATCCTAATGCTGAACGAATACATGTAGTCGTATGCGGTGAGGATATTGAGAAAATGGCGACTCTGGAACGAATATGTACGCCCGAGGAGGCATTGGAAAAAGATGCAAAATTGGAGACTCATGCAGTGCCTACCAATGGGCGCTGGCTCAATTTCGCAGAAAATGAGGCCATAAGTGTCTGTAAACAGTGCTTAAAGGACGGAGTTTTCTCTGTCGAACAGCTCGCAGAGCATCTGGCTTCCTGGCAGAGAAAACGAACTTTTGTAGATTTTAAGCTTACCTTAAATCGTTTTAGAGATGTTTTTTTCATGGTTTACAGATCGGCTGATCCTTCATTGCATTAATATATTTGCAAGAATAATCAATTGTAAAAAAGTTGTAATATTGGAAATATATCTACATTTTGTTTAACATCATAATGTAAGGCAAATGAGTTAAAAAATGTAAAGAAATATAAAATAATACCTCACATTGAAAGTAAGGCTGATAGATCCAAAAAAATGTTGTTTTTTGGGGACTACTTTTTTGTACTCTAAAAAAACACTTTGAAGCTAATTTTCTACAATGTGAATGAAATAGACCAATAGGAGAGTGGATATGGCGAAAAAACACGCAAAACGCGCGGAACAGCAACAAAAGCAGGAGACATCGCCGGTACAGCCATTGCCTCATCCGAACGTTGCTACCAAGACGATGATGAGTGACAATCGCCAGCATGTGGAGAGCCTGGGCGCGACCTGGACGGCGGTTTCAGGTCTTCACCCTCAGGTCTTGATTCCGCAGGTGATACCGACCGTGATGCAGGAGGGCGGCACCCGCCCCTCCTGGCAGTGGAAGGAAGGCGGCAAAGACTATCTTCTTATGGCCTGGCCAAAGGATATGCCTTTGCGTGCGTCGGTCTTGTTTGCGGGCAAGGAAGGGGAACAGATGCGCCCCGTGAGCTGTGTGCCGCTCTTGGAAGGTCTTCCGAACGATTTGACAGTGGCTTCGGTGCATGCGTGGGAAGAAGGATGCGGTGCCAACGTTGGGGTCAATATCCTTGAGCCAGAGCGTCCCATGTGGTTTTACGATCCTTTCTATACGCGGGATAAGACGGATTTGACCGAAGGCGTGACCCATACCTTTTTGCTCGCTGCCTTGGCCTTTGGGGTGCGCAGAGCCCTTTTGGATGAAATCACCATCACCCAAGGACCGGCCTACGAGGCCTATGCGCAGGCGTGGCTTGAAGAAAATCCCGGAAAAACACGGCTCGATGTGCCGCCCTTGCAGGTCAATGTCGCTGGCAAGCATATTATTCAGCCTGGCAATTCCTTTTCTGAATACCAGATGCGGGCAAAAATCCAAGATATCGATACCTGCTCCTTGGATACCATGCCCATCTCCATTCTCTATACGCAGTTTCCCATGCCAGAGGGCTCTCCCTTAACCATTCCTGTCTATGTCGCCAAGGTCAATCTGCGGAATTATGAGCCCAAGGTTGGCGATGAAATCGATGCCTATGTCTGGTTCCAGGGACGCGTGATTGACTGGGATGGGGCTGCGGTGACAAGCGGTGACGGTGTTTCACGTGGAACGGTTGAACCCGTTTCTGAACAGGGAAAGAACGAGAAGTAGAGCGTATTTCTTGGAGAAGACTATGCGAGGTGTTGTTCTTTGTTTGGTCTTGGCTCTTTTGTTGCCAGGATGTGCGAGCAAATACGGAGAAGCCCACACCCAGGTGCACTATTATCCCGCCTGCTATAGACCCATCAAGGATCTTCGGGATCGGGAGTATTCAGTAGAAAAAAAGACCGCGGCCGGGGCTGTGATTGGGGCTTTTGGCGGAGCTATGCTGGGTTTTCTTTCGACCGGGAAGGTGGAAGGAGCGCTTGTTGGCGGCGTAGCAGGAGCAGCTACCGGCGCTGTTGTGGGGAATATCTACGCGAAGAAGCAGCAGATTCGCGATGATAACCGACGACTCGCGAGCTATTATGAAGAATTGGATGGGGAGATCCAGGGACTCAATGCCGTGAGTGCCGCTGCCAAGGTGAGTTTGCAGTGTTATGATGGGGAATTTCAGGATCTTTTGCAGGATATCAAAGCGCGTCGTGTGACCCGAAGGGAGGCTGAGGAGCGCTTTGGCGAAATTGCCTCAGGTCGCGATGAGGCGATCAAACTGCTAGGCAAAGCTATCACCTACGGCCGCGATCTCGATGCCCAGTACGAGAAGGCCTTTGTCCAAGAAGAGCAAACGCTGCGCAGACAACCGGCAAAAGCGAGGGCGTCTTCTGTTGCCTTTACCAGGGCAAAGCAGCAAAAGAAGACCTTTGCAAAGCGTGTGGCTGAAGTTGCCAAGGAAAAGGACTCAGCCCAAGCGAAGTCCTTTGCCAATGAACGGACATTTTCCCAGCAGCTCGAAGAAATCGATGCATAGTTTTGGGGGCGTCTTTGGATAGCCAAAGACGCCCCTTGTGTTTGGAGGGGCAGATGGAAGAAGAAAAACACCGACACCTTGGCCTCGTTTTCTGGCTTGTCACCCTTCTTTTGTGTATGGTAGCAGGCTTTTTGGTGCTCGACCAAGTGCACAAGGCGAGCTTGGAACGCACGCATCTTCAGGAACGTATTGCGGCTTTGGAGACGCGTAGTGCCAATACGGCGAATCGCATCACCTTTTTGGAATCGCTGCAAAGCCTTTCTCCCTGTGATGCAAAAAAACAATGGACAACGCCCTAAGGGATGTTTGAAAAGGAAAGCGTATGCGGACAACCTTGATCAGAACAACCCCAAGGGCCACAATCAATGCGTTGGCCTATCAGGGGATTTTGCCGTGTGAACATTTTGTCCAAATTTTTGATACCTTGCTTCGCCATTTTGGGGAGAGCCATGCCTTTGCCTTTGCCGAGCCTGTGAGCAATACCCACGAAGGCTTTATCGACTGGTATGTGCCTTTTGCCGGGGATGTACGACCGTATGCAGCCTTGGATGGAGCAGAAAAAGAGGCTGCCTGCGCGGCCTTTGCAAGCATTGCCAAGGACATTCGCGACCATGCGCAATCGCTCATTGCCTCCAATGATCCCCAAAAGATCACCCGTGGCAATATCCTTTTGCTCGCCCTGAACTATCCCCACGAAAACGATCTCTTTGTCGTTGATGGCAAGCCGGTTGTCACCTGCTGGGGCTTTGCGCCAGGGACAGAAGGGGCACCGTTGTCGAATCTCTGCGACTTAACGCTTCCCAAAGCCCCTATCCAGAAAGAAGCGATTATCCCTCCTGTGGCGCCTGCTCCGGCACCCAAAAAATCCTTTGGATTTTTGCCTTGGCTTTTGCCTCTTTTTCTGCTCCTCCTCATCCTTTTCCTTCTGCTCGCCAATGCCGAATACCTGCGTATCCCCTTTGTGAACAGTGACCTTTTGGACAAGGAAGCCGTACTCTCTTCCGAGTATGCCAAGAAGGAGGAGGCGCGAAAACATCTGGAAGACGCGATCCTTCTGCATATGGCGCAGTGCCGCACACGACTTCCCGAAACAGCAAAGCACAAAGATCCGCTGCCTTCAGCTGCTCCTGTGACAAAACCCGATGTCTTGGTGATACCCGACAATGTCAAGGACACGAGTTTTCTCTCTGGCCATTGGCTGTGTGCTACCGGGCTTATCAATACGAAGACCCAGGAGCCGGTTCAGGTGGAATTTCTCTTTGACCGCAAAGGAAAAGGGCTTGGACGCGTGTATGAGAAAGACAATGTCTGCGAAGGCGAGGCCAAGGCCTTGATGGCCGCCTCAATCCTTCGTATTGAACACGAGCCCTTAGTGTGTCAAAAAGGAGGGGGCAGCTACGCGCCCAATACCATTCAGTGCGAAAAACACGCCAACGGCGAGACTGCATGCACCGGCAAAAGTGCGACGGGCTTTTCCTGGGATGCGGTCTTTGTGCGCATCAAAGACTAATGTTCAGTGCTTGGGGGGAGTATGCTTCGAAAGTTCATTGGCGCTCTGTGCCTGCTTGTTTGTGTCCTTGGGCTTTGTGAAAGTCGTGCTGATCCCGAGATCTACGATCTTGGCAATGCGAGCGTGCAAAACCAGACACGGACTCGACCGCAGATCATCCTCCGCGATGGCCGAGCGATTGACCCCTTTGTCTATGTGCCAGAGGGGTGGGTACAAACCAACACCGGCTCCCTTATCACGGAAGAAGGGGTTATTGTGCATCAGGATGGCCGCATTGAGGTGCCCTTTGATCTCCCTGATGGCTATCAAAAAAAGGCCGACGGCTCGATCGTCACACCGGAAGGACTCGTTGTGACTCCCACGGCGGAGAAGAAAAACGAAACCTATCCCAAGGGAACCCAGCTTCTGCCCGATGGCACGGTTGTGCTCCCCAATGCCTCAACAATTTTGCCCGATGGCAAAAAGGTGGCGGAGCCCCGTCTTGCCAAAGAGCAGGTTAAGGAAAATGTCCCACCTGAGGACAAAAAGGTGCCTAAGCTCCCTCTTGCCAAGGAGCAGACTCAGGAACGCGTGGTCGTTCTCCCTGAGACAGATCCGCTTTGGCGGATGCTGCCCTTAACAACGGTTGCGGACAAAAACCAACCGGACAAAAACCAACCCAAGAACGTGAAGGGAAGCGAGCCGAAGAAAGAGGAGAAAGCGCAGCCCAAACCTCTTCCTGCCAAGAGGCCTCAGGAAAATCCAGCAAAAGAAACGCCAGCAAAAGAGCCCACCCCAGCCAAGAAACGGGTGCCCAAGATGGGAGAAGAGCTCAGGATTCCCCCTGAGGCTGCAAAAAGTGGCAATTTGGATTTTTTGGAAGGATGCTGGCAGGGAACGCGGCCAGAATATTATTCCAAGCGAACCGTCTACGAATGTTTTTGTTTTGGGAAAAATGGGGGCAGTGGCAAGCGTCGGGTCATCGATCCCATTGGCAGAAGGCGTTGTGTAGGAGCAACCCGTGCCAGGCTTTCTGGCTCAACGCTCCTTGTTTCCTCCCAAGGTGCTGTCTGCTCAGACGGCGAGCGGTGGGGACAGGCGGAAATGACCTGCCGGGGACGTGGCAATCACACGCCGTGTTCCTGGGTCTTTCAGGATGCCAATGGCGGACGCCAATCCTATGAAATCCCCTTTGTGCGTGTTCAGTCCTGTGGTCGGAGATGATGATGGAGTATCCAAAGTACAACGAGCGCATCAGTTTAATTCCCGGCGGGTGCCCGCAAATTCTCGATTTTTGTGTGGATATGCACAATTTCGAGCGGATGCGCCGATCCTTTGAAGAGCGGGTGGAAAAAGACGCCCAGGGGAATCCCCAAACGCGTCTTTTTCCCTTGATCACCATTGATGGCGAAGAGGTCGATGTCTTTGACCACAAAACAAGCGACGGAGAGCACTTTAGTCTTGATCTGAAGCGCTGCATACAACCGTGGCTTGACACGTGGTTTCCCATCCCGTTTTTGCGGGAACGCGAACAGGTCTGGGAAGATACCGGCATCAAACGCGTGGATGCAGGACCATCCAACTGGGCACGAGCCAGGATGGTTTTGCACGAAGACACCCTTGCCCTTGTGCTTGCCTTTGATATGCAGGTGGAACCCGTCAAAGGGGATCAGGTCTACGGGGCGCTTTCGCCAGAAGACGTCAACGCCCATGCGCAATTTCGGCTCGCCTGGGATATTCGCGACTGCGGCTGGTTTGTCAACGAGCCCTGGGTCGATGGCTGGCTGAAAGATGTGTGGAAGACCAACAGTACGCGCCGTGCACGCGAGGATGCGCCGGTCTTGGAGTATCTGGCAAGCTATCTGTTGATCTTGGAATTTCTCCACACCGCCATCAACGATGCCAAGGTCTATGTGATCAATCCGAGCAAGCTCATCCCCATTGATGTCGACTTTGTGCTGGATATCGGCAATTCCCGCACAACCGGTATCTTGGTTGAGACGCAGGCGCAGCGCGTGACCAATTTAAACAACAGCTATCTTTTGCAGCTGCGCGATATGGATGCGCCCGAAAACATCTATACCGACCCCTTTGAGACGCGCATCGAATTTTCCGAGGTGAGCTTTGGCAACGAGGCCTTTAGTCGCCGAAGCGGCAGACGCTCCCAGGCCTTTGTCTGGCCCTCTCCGGTCAGAATAGGGCCTGAAGCCCAGCGTCTTTCGACCCAGTCAGCGTGCGCCGAGGGGCAGACAGGGATGAGCAGCCCCAAACGCTATTTATGGGATGAACGCGACTGGAAACAGAGCTGGCGCTTCAATACCAAGGGCAACGACGAACCCTATGTGACCCGGGGGCTTTTGGCGCAGCAGGTGAATTCAAGCGGAACGCCGCTTTGCTGCATGCAAGATGCCCGTTTCCGCAACAATCGGATTTTGCGCAAACAGGAGCAGGAATCCGCCTTTGAATCGCTCTTCACCCGTTCCTCCTTGATGCTCTTTCTCTTTGTTGAGGTGATTTCCCAGGCGCTTTTGACCATCAATAGTCCCGGCCAGCGCATCAGACGGGCGCAGCCCGATATCCCCAGAAGACTGAGGCAAGTGATCTTTACGGTGCCAGCAGGCATGCCTCTGGCTGAACAGCGCATCTATCGGCGCTGGGCAGACTGGGCAGTGAAGGTTCTATGGGAGACACTTGGCTGGAAGGCGAGTTTTCGGGAAAGTCCCAAAAAATGGTCGAAGGATCTGATGCAGGAATACCGCCGCAGTCCCCTTGTGCGCTGCAATTGGGATGAAGCGACCTGCACCCAGCTCGTCTATATCTACAATGAAATCAGCGTCAAATTCCAGGGCGATGCTCAGCTTTTTTGTTCGCTGGTGGGGAGCCTCAGGGAGCAGTACCAAAACCATCCCTGCCTCAGGGTGGCAACCATTGATATTGGTGGCGGCACAACCGATCTTTCTATCACCACCTTTGAGCTGCAAAGCGATGCAGGCTCATCGGTGCGCATGAAACCCCATCCGGAATTCCACGATGGCTTCAGTCTTGCCGGCGACGACGTTTTGTGCGCTGTTGTCCGCGACCATGTGCTTGCGGCCATAGGTGCTGCCATGGCCGATGCCGGTATCCCCGATACCACCCGTGCGCTCGGGGAACTCTTTGGCCGGGATGTGATCGATAGCTCTGAAGAAAGCCGCAATCAACGCACCCAGTTTGTCCGCCAGGTGGCTGTGCCGATCGCGTTAACGCTTTTGGCTGCCTATGAAACATGCGATCTCACCGCAGGATCCGGTCGCATAAGCGCGCGTATCGGCGACTGTTTTTCCGTCAGTGCCCTGACCGCAAAGCCCTTCCCCATGCCCAACAGGGCTGCGCTTCGCTATGTCGACGACTATCTTGCACGGCACGGTGTGCAAGAACGCTCTGTGCTCGACATGCCGATTGTGATGGATCCCAAACAGATCGATGAAACTATCCGCGGTGTACTCAAAGACATCATGGCCAATCTCTGCGAGGTGATCCACAGAATGGATTGTGATGCCCTGCTTTTGACCGGAAGACCGAGCAGCTGGAAGGCCATCCAGGATCTTGTGACGCAAATGCTTCCGGTTGCTCCTGGTCGCATCTATCCCATGAGTACCTACCGCGTTGGTACCTGGTACCCCTTTGCCGATGCGCTCGGAACAGTGACCGATCCCAAGACAACGGTTGTTGTGGGGGCGATTTTATGCACCTTGGCCGAAGGCCAGTTGGAAGGCTTTTCCTTTGATCCCAAGACCTTGCGTCTCCACTCAACAGCCAAATACATCGGCGAGATGGAGGTCAACGGCCAGATCAAGATCCCCAAGGTCTGGTTCGACGTGGATGTTTCTGCCAAGGAAGAAGTCACCTACACGCACAAAATTACCTTTGGCAGCCCTATTGCTGTGGGCTTTCGACAACTGCCGGTTGAACGCTGGACAACCACGCGTTTCTATATCCTCGAATTCGCCAACGAAGATGTGCGGAACACCTATGCCCATGCCCTCCCCTTCCAGGTCACCCTTGAGTTGCGCGTGCTCGGCTTCGAAGATGAGGAATACGACGATGTGCGAGAGGTTTCGGAACGGGATGAAGGGGAATTCAGCATTGTGGAAGTGCTTGACCGTGACGAAAGAGCGATTCCAAATGTCTTGGTGATGCGTTTGCAGACTCTGCCCAGAGATGAAGGGTTCTGGTTGGATACAGGCATTGTCTATTAGTTTGTGTATCCTTTAGATCAATACTGCGTTTTATTATTGTTTTTTAGGTATTAGCTCTCAACCTCATGGATGTCCAATCCTTTGAGGTTGAGAGATGCTGGGAGGCAAACGGCAACGCTGTTTTATCTATACAGTATCGATAAATATCAGCTTTATCCAACAGGACACTGCGGCCACATTTGTTCGCTTTTGAAAAACAAACTGGCAAAAGGGTTCTCATGAAACTTCTCAGCATGCATGTAAAAAATTTTCGCTGCTTCACCGATATAGATATACCATTTAACCCTCAGCTTACGGTTTTTGTCGGTGCCAACGGTTCTGGAAAAACAACAGTCCTTGAGGCTGCAGCCGTTCTTCTTGAGCAGATCCCTTTGTTTGTAGATAATAGGTATAAAATAGAAATAAATCTCTCTGATATACGTATTGGTGCCACATCAGCGAAATATACCTATACTATTTCAAGTGAAGATCAAAATTATACAATTCATTTTAACTACGAAAAAGAACATACTAGTGCAGTTGATAGAAAAATTTTAAAAAACAATTCTGATTTTATAAATAGAATAAAAAGTATCAAATTACCAATTGTCGTTTATTATAGTTCAAAACGTGTTATTAACAAATACAACCGTGAAATAGAAGCTCATGCCAATCCCGACTATGCTTACAAAAACGCTTTTGAGCCCCAGATAGATTTTTCTTCAACGCTCACATGGTTTATTGAAAAATCTTCTCAGGAAGCACTTGAGGCCGTTCGTACAAAAAATTTGAACCATCGCATACCGGAATTAGATGCCGTACGTCAGGCTGTATCTCGTGCATTAGGGGAGTATAATGAACCCTATGTGGGCGAAACACCACCGCAGCTTTTTATCACGAAGAAGGAATCGCCCGATATGCCGCTCACCCTTCAACAGTTGAGTGACGGCTACCGCACCATGTTGGCGCTTGTCATGGATCTCGCACGACGCATGGCTCTTGCTCATGATGGATTGCCTGAAGGAGAACGTGTTCTTCATGCAGCTGGTATTGTTCTTATTGATGAAATAGAGTTACACCTGCACCCTTCGTGGCAGCAGACTGTTCTTCCTCGACTTACAGAAATCTTTCCCAACGTTCAGTTTATTGTGACGACGCATAGCCCTCAAGTGATATCATCTCTTGACGCCTCATATATACGCATTCTTGGCGATGGTGGGACGATCCATACCGCCCCACAAGGCACATGGGGGGCAGAGGCCTCTCGCGTGATGAAACAAATTTTCGGTGTGGACAATCGTCCGCCGTCAAAAGCCCGGGATGATCTCGAAGAATACAGAAACCTGGTTTACGCCGACAAATGGGATACCGACCGCGCATTGCAACTGCGCAGGATTTTGGATGAACGTTATGGCGGACAGGAACCTGAACTGGTTGAGTTAGACATACATATTGACAATCGGAGATGGGAGAAAAACGAAGAAGGCGACAATGCATGAAGACGATTCTCAAAAGCTCTTGTCCTCCCCATCTTGCGTGCTATACCGCACAATTTCCTGATGCAACGTGGGAATCCATGCGTAATGACACTGCCCACGGTGGCAAACAAGCCTATACAGAAGCACGCGAGCATTTGATTCAGGATCAAAAGTCTTTATGCGCATATTGTGAATGCAAGCTGCATAAAGAGACGCCACAACGCATCCGAGTGGAACATTTTCATCCCAAATCCGACACTTCCTCTGTGCAGAACTGGCATCTTGACTGGCAAAACTTGCTGGCGACTTGTACAGGTGGAGAACGAGAAGGCGATGTATTTCCTTTGCCTGAAAACCTGAGTTGTGATGCCTGCAAAAAAGATACAATCCACGACGGAGATATCCTCAATCCGCTGCGACTTCCTCCTTTCCCTGCTGCCTTCTGCTACAATATGGGAACCGGAGAACTTGTGCCAAATCCCGATTTTTGCTCCGAACATCCTTCTTTACCGTACAATACACTCGCCAACACCTATGAACTCTTACTGAATACAATACGGGTATTGAACCTCAACTGCGATCGTTTATGTCAGGCGAGATTGAAGGTATCACGGTATTTGGAACATCAAAAAAAGGATTTCCGCGAAAGGAAGTTGAAGCCGTCTGCTGCTCTTCGCAGTTTACCACAGCGCTATTTTGGCGGGCAGTGGCCAGCCTATTTCACCGTGTTGCGGCACTGTTTGCAGCCCTACGCTGAAGAGTACCTTCATTCAATAGCCTATCAAGGATAATACGTATACTCATAACAAATAAAATCCTTCATCTCAATTCTTTTGTCGATACCAAAGAATGTATATTGCTGAAGAAAGAATAATATCTTTTCTTTATTAGTATACTATGGAAAGATAGCTATCAAAAAAGAAATCGCGATTCATTAGAACTTTGGTTTAAAAAATAATGAGATAGAGGATGCGAATAAAAAGCGACATGAGGAGGAAGCCATGGATCTTTCAGCCACCTGTCAGGAGCTGCGCCAAGCCTGTCTTGATGCCGGATCGTGGGTTGGTCGCAATCAGGATGTGGTGCGCAATGAAGAGGAAGGATTGCGCAAAGAACTTCGGCGTGCAGCCAGGCTCTTTGGTCGCTTGGGGATATCCGCAGGCAGGAAAATGTGTGCAGGTGTCTTTGGACCAAGCCAGGCCGGCAAATCCTATCTGATCTCCGCCCTTGCCCGTGATGCCGACGGCGCCTTGATGGCGCTCTTTGGCGAGGAGCGCCACGACTTTCTTCTTGAGGTCAATCCCGAAGGGGGCAAGGAATCAACAGGCTTGGTCACGCGCTTTACCGTGACCAAGCCTGAACATCTGCCTGCCGATCATACCGTCCAAATCAGGCTGCTTTCCGAGACCGATTTGGTCAAGATTTTGGCAAACACCTATTTTGCCGATTGTGAGCATAAGGACGACCCGCAAAGCGATATCGAAAAGACTCTGAATGCCTTGGAAGGCCGTGCCAAGGATCCCTCCTCGCCGATGACGCTGGATAGTTTGGAAGATCTTCGCGAATACTGTTTCAGGGATTTTCGTTCAAAGGCGCGTGTCCAGCTGCTTGAGCAATGCTTTTGGGATCGGGCGATTGCGATTGGCCCTGGTCTCACTCTTGAAGATCGGGTTACCCTCTATGGCCTTATCTGGGACAGTATCCCTGAATTCACCCAGCTTTTGCGCACCTTGCTCCTGGCTTTGGAAGAGTTGGGGCATCCGGATTTGGCTTTTTGCCCCATCGAGGCCTTGATCCCGCGCACAGGCAGCATCATCGATGTGGCAACCCTTGAGGGGCTTTCGGATTTGCCAAACGAAGAGCTTCTTGCCATTGTCGCTGAAAACGGCAAAAAGGCCTCTCTGCCACGCGCGGTTGTAACCGCCCTGACAGCCGAGCTCACCATTGTCATGGAGCATATGCCAGCCCCCTATTTTGCCACAACCGATTTGCTCGACTTTCCTGGCTATCGCTCCCGCTACAAGATCGACAATGTGCGCCGTGAGCTGCAAAAACCCACTATGTTGAAAGAGATGTTTCTGCGCGGCAAGGTCTGCTATCTTTTTCAGCGCTATTTGGCCTGGCGGGAGCTGACGAGCATGCTCTTATGCATAGGCCCCAGCAACCAGGAAGTGCAGGATCTGCCTGGGGTGATCAACGACTGGGTCGTTGCGACCCACGGCGATCGTCCGCAGCTGCGCGATACGGTGCCGGTTTCGCTCTTTTTGATTTTGACAAAATTCGACATGGAATTTGAGCAAAAAAAAGGCGCTCCGTCGGTTGAAAGTCGCTGGGACAATCGCCTCCATGCCTCGCTGCTCGATTTTTTTGGCAAACAGCACGATTGGCCACGAGAATGGGATTCAAAGGGCGCCTTCCGCAACATCTTTTTGCTGCGCAATCCCAATTTCCGCTTTGACGCTATCATCACCTACGACCAAGCAGGCCACGAAGTCGGTATTCGGCCTGAGATGCAAAGCTATGTCGATTCGCTCGAGCAGGCCTTTTTGCAAAGCCCGCTCGTTGCCAGCCATTTTCCCAATCCCCGTATCTCCTGGGATGCGGCCATGCGCTTAAACGATGGCGGCATCAGCTATATTCGAGAATCCCTCAGCCCCTTGTGCAATCCTGCCTTAAAGGCAGCCCAGCTTGCCCAATCGGTGCGTGAACTGTGTGAACAACTGCACAGACGGCTGAATGTCTTCTACCATTCCAACGACCGAGAAACACTGCTGAAGCAAAAACTCGCCTTGGTGAAGATTTTTTATACCCGCTTAGGTGTGCTTGAAAAACAATACCATCGCATGGGGCTCCTTTTGACCCAGTGCACGGTCACCGATGCCGATATATTTTCTCTCTATCAAGAAGCCTATCGACGCTTTTTGGAACGACCTGAGGAGGCGCCGCCCAAGGAAGAGGCACCGCTCGACCTGGCTGCTGTGGATATTTCGGATCTCAACATCGACGCCTGGAATCCCTTTGCCGAAGAGGAAGCCCAAGAGCAGGAAAAGGATAGCCTTGAACACGTTGCTGCCATTGTCGACGAAGCCTCCTTTTTTGCCGACTATATCGAGTCAACCTGGATTGCCAAGCTCCACGCCATAGCCGACGACCCTGCCAAGCAGGCTTTTTTCCACATGAGCAATCAGGAACTGACAGCGCTTGTGAGCGAATTGGCCACAGGCTGCGTGCGCTATCGGCTACGCGAGCACATGCTAGCGGATTTTCGCAAAGCCCAGGCCTACACCACGAAAAAAGAGAGCATTGTCTGGCAGCAGTCGTGCATGGCAGCCCATGCCATCAACAGCTTTGTGGCCTGGCTTGGCTATGATCCGAGAAAAACATCGGACAACGATCGTCTCATCAAGGTGGGCTCGAAAACAGAGATGGTTTTTGCGAAAGCAGGCGAGGAGCAGCCGCTCGTTCTTTCGGAAACACGGGGCAATTATGTCGAACAGTATTTAAAGGATTGGCTGACGGCTTTGTATGCCCTTATTGTTGGCAATGTAAATTTTGATGGGGAGCGAACCATCAATGTTGAAGAAAACGCCGCCTTGGGCTCATTGCTCACCACCTTTAGCAAAAATAGTACCTTAAAATTATGAAAGTATCGTATCATGACGACCTCGCAAAAGGATCGGGTTTTGGCTATCTGAGCGTGAGCGATGTCACCTTTGCCGCGGGTACCTACCTGGTCTCCATCCAACGCGGTGACGATCGCACCTTTGTCTCGCCTGAGGGGGAGTGGAGTGAGCCACAATCGAATTTCCCGGTTGAAGCCACACTTGCTTCCGATGGATCGCTCAGATTCCCACTCCCCCAACGTGTCCAGCACGCGCTGGAGACTGCCGTCACCTATCGGGTGACGTTGTCAGGGGAGAGCGGTGCCGGCAAAGCCCAGCTTGTCATTGACACCATAAGCTATGGGCTTGAAGACGCGCTCAATCATGCCAAGGTGCTGACAGAGACTCCGCCCGCTCAAGGGCAACCGGAAAACATTCCAGAGCCTGAGCCAACACCTCCTGTTACGCCTCCTGCAGAGCCTCAGCCCGAAAAGAGCAAGAGTCTTCTGCCATGGGCGCTAGGGTGGGCTGCGCTTCTTTTGCTTGTGCTTGGCGGTGTTGCCTACTGGTTTTACCACAAAGACCAGCCCAAGGACGAATCCAAGGAAGAGGTTGTGGCTGAAGCAAAGAAAGCGGATGAGCCCAAAGCCAAGCCAGAGAAAGCCCTTGAGCCTAAAGCCAAGGAAGCATCTCTGCCCAAGCCAGAGAAAGCCCCTGAGCCCAAAGCCAAGGAAGCATCTCAGCCCAAGCCAGAGGTTCCAGTCAAAACGCCTTCGCGCTCAATCGCAGAAGAAGTGCAGCTTTTTTTTGCCGGAACAAGAACGCCTGCCAATGCCGTGGAATTAGCCAATCGGCTGAAACCCAGTTCCGCTGTGGATCAGGATGCCTTGTTCAGGCTCTATTATTTCGCGGTGGAACGGGGATCGATGGAGCTTTTGCTGCCGTATGCCGCCTGCTTTGATCCGTCAAAGCCTGCCTGGGGCAGCATCGAGAAAAATGCGCCCATTGCCTGGAGCCTCTACGAAAAGGGACGGGGAAACCCCGCTCTCGCAGAGCAGGCCAAAGAAGCGCAAAATGCCTTGTATGCCTGGCTTCAGCGCGAAAAGGAGGCGGGCAATAGCAAGGCAAAAGCCTGGTTTGATGCCATACGGAAGCCCTAAAAGTGGCGATCACGGGAAGGAATATGGCCGTGGCTTCCACGGTGATAGCGGTGATAGCTTGGATATTTGTAATCGGGTTTGCATACGATGAGTAGGACGGGATATATGCTTGGTTGGCGAATGCTCGGAGTGATAGTGTGGCTTTTTGTGGGACTTTTTGTGTGGGCGAATCCCCTTTTAGCCAAAAGTCCTTTGCCCTTGCCTGGCAAAAGCAGCGTATACCAGCGCGTAGTCAGTCATCCGGGAGCCGTGCTCTATGCAGGGCCTGAAGCCGGAGCGCAGAAGCTTGTCTCGCTTCGCACTTTTACGGTTCTCTATATCTATGGTCGAAGCGGAGACAAAATCGAGGTTGGGGTCAACACAACAGGCGCCGATGGCTGGATCGATGCCAATTTGGTCACAGAGTGGCCGCAGGCCATCACCATGCTCTTTACCGACCGCATGGGCAGGGATCCGGTGCTTTTTTTTAAGACCCACGACGATTTGGTAAAAACCTGCCAGGCTGAAAGCGTCTCAGCGCTTGTTTCGAAGTATTTGGCACGTATGCGCGTAAATCCTGCGCAGGCAGATCCGGTTGTTGCCACAGAACCCTTGGATACGGCTGTTGCCCAAAAGAATTTCTATCTGCTTCCGGTCTTATCCATCGATTCCCAATTCCAGGATTTGAAACTGGTGGAAGTGGCCTCCTTGGATCCGGGAACCTCTGGTGAACAAGGAAGTTCCCCCAACAATACCCCTCCCAACGACCGGGATCTTCGCATAGGCTTTGCCTTTGTCATCGACACCACCATTTCCATGGGACCCTATATTCAGCAGACAACGGCCTTGATCCGCAATCTCTATAACGCGCTTGAAAAGAGCAAGTACGCCGACAACATGGCCTTTGCTGTTGTCGCCTTTCGCAGCAGCGTCCGAAAAACCCCTGGTCTTGAGTATACAGCCAAGGTCATTTGCGATTTTACCACAGTCAAAGACCGCAAACGCCTGGAAGACGCGCTCAAAACCGTGGAAGAGGCGAAGGTGTCTTCCCATGACATCAACGAAGATTCCTTTGCCGGTGTGCTCGAGGCTGCGGAAAAGCTCTCTTGGGATAAGTTTGGCAGCCGCGTCATGCTTATGGTGACCGATGCCGGTCCCCTACGCGCCGATGATCCGGAAGCAAAAACCAAATTAACGCCTGATGTCTTGAAGAATTTGCTGAAGGAAAAGCGCATCTATGTAACATGCGCCCATGTGCGCACAAAGAAAAACAGCACCAACACCGCCTATGCAGCCAAAAACTATCAACGTTTGACACTGCAAGACGACAAGCAGGCGAGCTATATCGCTATCGACGCCACCAATGCCAAGACTGGGGCAGAATCCTTTCAAAAAACCGCCAAGGTCTTGGCCAATTCCTATGAGCGGCTGTTAACCGCAACCGCAACCGGTCAATTTTTGAAAAAACCATCCTCTATTGGCCAGAAAAAGCGACTGAGTCCTGAAGAGGAGGCGAGACGTATTGCTGAGACCACAGGCTACGCCATGCAGCTGCAGTTTTATGGCGATCAACAGAAGACGCGGGCTCCCAAGGTTGTACGGGCATGGATCGCCGATGCTGATCTGGCACGGCTCGAATCAGCCCAGGGGGAGGCACCGGTTTTGGCCTGTGAGCCGGCTGTGCTTTTGACCAAGGCGCAGTTGTCCAAACTCTATGAACAGATCAAACTCCTTTTGGAGGCGAGTGAGGAGGCCTTTTTAAACGGCAAGACCGACCTCTTTGCCCAGATCAAATCGGCTGCGGGCATGATGAGCCGGGATCCCAAGCAATTTTCGCTCAATCCCGAGCAAAATCTGCTGGAGAACAATCTCTTGGATGAGGTGATTGCGGATCTGCCCTATAAGAGCCAGATTGCCACCATGACCCAGCAAGATTGGGAAAACATGTCAACCGGAGCCAGGCAGCGTTTTATCAGCCGCCTGAAGTCCCTGCTGGAACGCTACGACGCCTACGACCGCGATGCGGCCAACTGGGAGCGTTTTGGCACAAGCAATCCCAACGACAGTGTCTACCGCGTGCCGTTGAGCATGTTGCCGTAATATGCTCTACGCCATCACCCATTGCGTCAAATATCGCCCAGGGCTTCATCCCTACACCCTTGCGATCGAGCATCTCACTGTTAACCAGGGCGATATGCTCGCCATAACCGGCGAGAGCGGCTGCGGCAAAAGCACGGCCTTGGATCTCTTGGGGCTTGTGTCAGCTCCAACGTCCGCAGAGACCTTTTTCTTTTGCCGCGATGGCAAACGCGCCTCGATTCCCGATCTCTTTGCCGCCAAGGACTTCGATGGTCTGGCAAGACTTCGACTCGGCGCCATTGGATCGGTCTTGCAGACAGGCGAGCTTTTGCCCTATCTTTCTGTCCAGGACAATCTGCTCGTGCCAGCGCTCTTGGCGGGTATTGGCAAAGACGAGGCGCTTGAAAATGCGCACACTTTGGCCAAAACCCTTGGGATCACCCACCGTCTTCGTGCCTATCCCAACACGCTTTCGGTTGGCGAGCGGCAGCGGGCTGCCATTGTCCGCGCCCTGGTGCAAAAACCCCTGGTTATTTTAGCCGACGAACCAACAGCTGCGCTTGACCCCATCCATGCCAACGCCGTGATGGAGGTTTTTTTGGCGGAAGTGCGTGAGCGGAAAACCACCCTCATCCTTGTGACCCATCAAAAAAGCCTCTTGCACCCATCGATGCGAGAACTTCGCATACACGTTCGCCAAACGGATGCGGGCATTTACGCCAGTGTTTCAGATACCCTGGAGGCAGCATGCTGACGCTTTCCTTGGCTGTGAAGGACTGGCTCTATGAACGAACCTTGACCGTGTGCGCGATTCTGGCCTTGGCGGGCATGCTGACCCCGATTCTTGTCATTGACGGGGTGCGCAATGGCGTGATCACCGGCATGCGGGAACGCCTTCTGCAAGATCCCATGGTCTTGGTGATAAGCCCCTATGCCGGTAAGGAAACCTATTCGAAAGCCTTTCTGGAAGAGCTTCGCACCCATCCTGCCACCCGCTTTGTGATAGGGAAAACCCGTGCCATTGCCAACGATATCAGTGTGCGCTCCCACGTTGCCCAACTGCCTCTGCACACAGAACCAGCTGCCTCTGGCGAACCCGTGCTTGTGCAGGCGAATGTGCCTGCGCCCAAGGACGGCAATGTCCCTGAACTTGTGCTCTCACACCACTCCGCCCAAAGCCTTGGCGTTCAGGTTGGGGAGACGGTGACCGCTCTCCTTGGTCGCAAAACGCCAGAGGGCAAACGGGAGTCTTGGGAACTGGCGATGACAGTGTCTGGCATTTTGCCGCCTTCGGTTTCCGATCGCTCTCTGGGCTTTTTGCCCTTATCGCTTTTGGAAGATATTCAGGATTATCGCGATTTTGTGGCTGTACCCAATCGCAAGACAAGTGGCGTCAAACGAACAGCTCCTCGCGAATACGAATCCTTCCGCCTCTATGCCAAGGATCTCGATGCGGTTGAGGAACTGGCGCGCTATTTGGCGGAGAAGGGGGTCAATGTCCGCACAAAAGCCCATGAGATCGCGCAAATCCGCGGCATTGACTGGGCATTGCAGCGGGTGATTATGCTTTTGGGCATAGCGGTTGCCATAGGATTTGGCGCCTTTTTGATGAGTTCCGCCAAGGGGGCAGTGGCCAGAAAACTGCGCATGCTCGGCCTTCTTCGGCTCTTTGGGGTATCGCGCTGGGCGCTTATGAGCTATCCCCTGGTGCAGATTGCCTTGACATCGCTTGCAGGCCTTGTGCTTTCTGGCACAGCCTATGCCATTGTCGCCTATGCCATCGACGCCTTGTTCTTCGAGCAAAGCGGCGGCCTTGCCCTTTGTCGACTGGGTATAGCGGATTTTTGCGTGGCAGCCCTTGTGGTTTTTGGCTTTGCCGGCCTCACAGCGCTCTATGCCAGTTTGCGTGCAGCAGCTGTTGATCCGGCTGCGGTTATTCGTGAGCAGTAAGGGGGCTTGCCCATGGGGATTCGAATCCTTTTGTCCTTGCTTCTGTGTTTCGCTCTTTGCTGCGACTGTCATGCCGCTTTGCGTCAGCAAAATGCCGAAATATCACCCAAAGCCGCTTGGAATCCCAAGCCCTTGCCCAACGATATCCTTCTCCCCTTGCCCTGCGACACCCATCTTGTGCTTCGGGCGGTTGCTGTGCCAGGGGGTATTGGCAACGATCTTCCGCTCTTTATGGGAGTAAAGCAGACAGACAAAGATCGTGCCCTCTATGAGAGCAGCTTCAAGACCCATATCGCTGCCTCCTTTACGGTGCAGGATCTTCCCCCTGCGTGGCAAACATCCTTGGATGTTGCCAAAAGCGACGCCAATGCCTTTTATTTTGTGGGCAAATACGAGATTTCGCAGTATCAGTGGGATGTTGTGATGCAAAGCCTGGATGGCGAAGGCGCGATGGTGAACGCTTGTCCCACGCTTGACGCCAAAGGGACTCTCCCTGTGGCCAATGTCTCGTGGTTCGATGTGCAGGATTTTTTGCAACGCGTAAATGCCTGGTTGATCACCAATGCCAGCGCAGAACTCCCCACCTTTGCCAATTCCAACAATATCGGTTTTTTGCGTCTGCCGACCGAAGAGGAGTGGGAATTTGCCGCACGGGGGGGCATACGGGTCAAGAAGGAAGACCGCGACAACAACGAGACCTTTTTGTCGGAGACCGACAAGCTCCAGGATTTTGGGGTGTTTCAGGCTGAACACGGCCCTGTTTTTGAAAATCCCCTGCCCATTGGCTCACGCAAAGCCAATCCCTTGGGTCTCTTTGATATGATGGGCAATGTACGGGAGATGATCGACGGCTTTTTCCACAGAACCATTGCCGAAGTTGGCCAAAACAATCAGCAGACCATGCGCCTGCACGGCGCATCAGGGGGTGTCTTGTGCAAAGGGGGGAGCTTTCGCAGCGAGGAACCAAGCGTTCTCCCTGGTTCGCGTGATGAAATGCCGCTCTATACCAAAAAGGGGAGCTACAGAGACAGAGATTTAGGTTTTCGGGTGGCTTTGGTTGGGATATCGATCCCCAATGCCAGCCGTTTGGGCATGCTCCAAAAGGAGCGTCCGCATCCAATACCGGCAAAGAGCCCAAAGAGTCCTGCCAAAACGCTCAATCTCAATATACAGGGCGATCCCTTAGAAGAATTTGATAGACTTATGCAGGCCAATACCAGCCAAGAGCTTGCCGTCCCCCTTGAGAGATTCCGCCTGCTTTTGCGCAATCAAAAAGAGGCTCTCATGCGAGATCGTCGCATTGTGCTGGAAGACACCATGCGCGCAACCCTCTACCAAGCTGAGACCATCCGCGCCTTCGCCTTCCGCTATATCGAGGTGCTAAAGATTTTGCAGGAGGAGAAAGCAAAAAATGCCAATCCTGCGGCCACCAAGAAAGCCAAAGAATATTTGGACACCTATTATCAGGGGCTTTTGACCTGCGCCAACCAATACAAAAACTATGTGCGCAAAATTGCTGAGGTGGATCAAGAGCTGATCGATGCCATCGCTGCCCAATTGCACGATGAATACGCAGGCAAAGGCTCTTTAAACCGGCATATGCTGCAAAATTTAGCGACCCTTCAGACCCATTTAGACGCTGTGCAAAACAAAGGGATCGAATCCCTGAACAATGTCGGTATTTGTCGCGACATTATTCCAAAACAGCATTTGCAGCGGATGACCCATTTTACCAAAAGATAAGACCATTTTCTGCGTGGTTGCGGAGTGTGCATGCCAAACGAAAAAGCGATTCCCCTCTCTCGTCCCTCAGGCTCCTTGCTGTGTACCATAAGCAACAAACAGCCCTTGGTGCTGATCGCAGGCCCTTGCGCCATCGAAAACCGGGAGCATACGCTCCGATCAGCGTCTTTCTTGCAGGAAATCTGTGCGCGCTTAGGTATTGCCCTCATCTATAAATCGAGCTTTGACAAGGCCAATCGCAGTCAAGCCTCAAGCTATCGGGGCGTTGGCATGGAAGAGGGATTGGAGTTGCTCTCGCTTGTGCGCGAGCGCTTTGACCTTCCTGTCTTAACCGACATCCATGAGCCTGGGCAGGCAGAACGTGTTGCCAGCTGTGTCGATTATCTGCAAATCCCCGCTTTTTTGTGCCGGCAGACCGATCTTATCCAGGCAGCCGCTGCGACGGGAAAACCCGTCAACATCAAGAAAGGGCAGTTTCTCGCTCCCTGGGAAATGAACAATGTCTTGGCAAAAGCGGTATCCACGGGCAATACCAAGATATCGCTGTGTGAACGCGGAACCACCTTTGGCTACAACAATTTGGTGGTTGATATGCGTTCCCTCGCTGTGCTTGCCCAAACAGGGCATCCGGTTGTCTTCGATGCCACCCACTCGGTGCAATTGCCAGGAGCCATGGGCGGCAAAAGCGGCGGTCAACGGGAATTTGTGCCTGTTTTAGCGCGGGCTGCGGTTGCCGTTGGCGTGGCAGCGCTTTTTCTTGAAACCCATGAAGATCCCGATCGTGCCCCTTGCGATGGTCCCAACATGGTGCCCTTTGCTGAGCTGCCTGCTTTGCTCTCCCATATCAAAGATCTTGATAGTATGGTCAAGGAGAGGTGTTTACTCCCATGCGAATCGTAGCTGTTATTCCTGCACGCTTTGGATCGACTCGGCTTCCCGGAAAACCTCTGCTCGATATTTGCGGCAAGCCCATGATCGTCCGTGTCTTTGAAAAGGTGGCTATGGCCAAGGCTCTTGATGCGGTTATTGTGGCAACCGATGATGCACGCATAGCCGATGCCGTCAAAGCCGCAGGCGGTCGGGCAGTGCAAACGCCCACGTGTGAGAGCGGAAGCGATCGCGTCTACAAGGTTGCCTTGGAAGAAAAGGGGGATGTCTTTATCAATGTGCAGGGCGATGAGCCGCTGCTCAATCCCAAGGCCTTGGATGCATTGGCAGTGTGTATGCGAAGCGACAAGATCCCTGTTGCAACGCTGGCCACGAAACTCCCCAACCACAGCCCAAGGATTATGGATCCCAATTGCGTCAAGGTTGTGTTTGATGTCAACCACAATGCCTTGTATTTTAGCCGCAGCCCTATCCCCTATGTTCGGGATCAGGGAACGCCCGCGAGCTTCTATGCCCATATCGGGGTCTATGCCTATACCAGAGAGGCCTTAACCCGTTTTGCCACCCTTCCTGTTTCCCCCCTTGAGCGGATGGAAAAATTGGAACAGTTGCGTTTACTCGAAGCAGGCATTCCGATCCGCGTGCTTGAAACCGATGACTGGGGACCTGGCGTTGACACAGAGCGCGATCTTGCCCTTGTTCGGGCGCGTTTTGCCGGAGAATCTCCAAAATCCCTAGCTGGTATTCGGCTCATTGTGACCGATGTCGACGGGGTCTTGACCGATGGCACGCTCACCTATGGGGAGCAAGGGGAATGCCTCAAGCATTTTAACGCCAAGGATGGCTTGGGGATTGTCAAAGCCCACAAGCATGGTATCGCCATCGCTGTCTTGTCTGGTCGAGACTCAAAGGCTTTGCGAAAACGCCTCGAAGATCTCTCCATCACCCATTTTCGGCTGGGACGTCTTGAAAAAGGGGCTGCCTTGCAGGAGCTTTTGGCTGAAGCAGGCGTATCAGCGGATGAGGCGGTGTTTTTGGGGGATGACGAGACCGATATCCAAGGCTTTCAAGGTTGCGCTATGGGCGTTTGTGTTGCTGATGCCCATCCCACAGCCAAAGCCGCAGCGGATCTGGTTCTTGAAACCATGGGTGGCCATGGTGCGTTACGGGAATTGATTGACAGGATATGTTTGGAAAAAACGCGGTAGCGTATTCGTTCTTGGGTAAACAGTGTCACATTGCATGAAAAGAGAAACGCATGACGCGCATAAATTCTTGGGCGGATGCGGGTTGAGTGAAGAGTGGCACACAAAGACGTGATACGACAAGGTAAGGTACGATTGCTAAACCATGCCTTACCCTTACCACCTGATGATGCCAAGCTGGTAGCTCTATGGCAACTCTATCAGCGGGTATGCGTCCATGTGCTCTGTTTCGTCCTTTTTTCTCGCGGATTCCGTCCCACTGCTAGCTCCTACGAATGACGGAATTCTCCCCAGTTCCTCAGCCAGCCAAAAGATGTACTCTATCGGCTGAGGAACTGGGAATGATCTGCGGCCGTGGATTTTCTACAATGTGAATGAAAGAGACCAAGAGGGAGGCTTGTTGGTTTACCAACCATGAAGAAGACTATTCATTTTTCCCCCAAAAAGGCCTTGCAACAGGGCATTGATACGATTCGGCAAGAGGGGGAAGCCTTGCTCGCCTTGAGCGAGCGGTTGGAAGGGGAGATCCACTCGGTTTTTGTCCAGTGTGTGGAATGCATTCTTCAGCGAAAAGGTCGCGTTGGGGTGACAGGCATGGGAAAAAGCGGGCATATTGCCCGTAAAATCGCTGCAACCATGGCCAGTACCGGAACCCCAGCCTATTTCATCCACCCCGCTGACGCGAGCCACGGCGATCTTGGCATGGTGACCACACGCGATGCGTTGATCGCTATCTCCAATTCAGGCAATACAGCGGAATTGAGCGACATTCTCTGTTACGCTCTTGCGCATAAGCTTCCGGTCATTGCCATAACCTCCAATCCCGAGAGTCCCCTGGGACTCCATGCTACCTATTGCTTGGTCATTCCCAAGGTGCATGAAGCCTGCCCTCTTGATTGCGCGCCAACCACTTCAACCACCATGAGCCTGGCGCTCGGCGATGCGCTCGCCATGGCTCTCATGCAAGCACGGGGTTTTACGCCAGAGGATTTCAAATCCTTCCATCCGGGCGGCAGTCTCGGCCAAAAATTGCTTCTTGTTCGCGATGTCATGCACAAAGGCGATGAAGTGCCGCTGTGTGATGTCAACGATCCGATGAGTTTGGTCATTGTGGAGATGACCAAGAAGCTTTTGGGCTGTGTTGGGGTCACAGACCACGGCAAACTGGTTGGCATTATCACCGATGGCGATATCAGGCGGGGTATGTGTAGTGATTTTTTGACCAAGAAGGCCGGCGATCTTATGACTGTATCCCCGCAGACAATTGATGTCGGGGCAAGCGTTGAATCGGCTCGCCGCTTAATGACCGAGCGCAAGGTGACAAGCTTTTTTGTGATTTTAAGCGAAAAAGACGTGGGTATTGTGCATATCCATGATTTAGACTAATTAAAAAACCGCTTAGGATGACTAAGCGGTTTTTTTGTTGAATATATGTAAATATATATTTTGCTTATCTATTTTCATATGAATGGGGAACAAGTGCCCATTTGGTGATCATTCGTTTTTCCGATTCAATGACCATGACTACGCGGGAATATTTCCTGGTTGCCAGCCCATAGTTTCGCATTTCAATTTGTTGGTATCCTTCAAAGAAGGCTTTTTGAACTGATTTCCCCGGATACGCTCGTTTCATTTCAATGCAGAGACAACTCTGTTTTGTGCGCAATTCGAGATCTGAATACCCAAAGGCATTCGGCGATTCTCGTGTTTTAAAAACAAGAGAGTCTGGGATAACAGTAAAGATAAGATCTCTGATAGCATATTCATTAGAAAAAATATTTGATTTCGGTGACGTGCATTCTGTTAAAATAGCATTAAATATTTTAACTAATATATCTATTGAGAGAGTGTCAATTGCTTGAGGAATTTGATTTAATAAATCTTCAGATTCAAGAGTAAGTTCTTTGTTTTGAAAGCGCATAGCAAGAAGAATAAACGTATGGAAGACTTCTTCATTGGGGAAATAAAGGTCAGCTCTTTTAGGATTTCTATAGCGTAAAGTATAATGACCTGTTTGAAGAAGAAGCACAGGAAAAGGTATAGACTCGATATCTGTTTTGGATTGGAGTTCATCAATAGTTATTGTGCCAATACTTTTGTGTCCCAACGTGTCAGATCCTGTATTTTTAGCAAGAAAAGAAAATTCATAGTCAAATTCTTTGAGATAATTGACAAGAATTGTTGGTGTTCCGGCGCTTTCGTACCAATAATTTATAAATCCATTTTCAGGCATTAAGAGAAAATTAAAAATTGACCACGGAGCATATACTGTTTCTTTTGCATGGAGAGTGAATTGGTAGCCATTATAGTAGTCTTTAATTCGTCTATATATATTTTCGAGAGTAATATCAAGAATCGATGCCGCATTTTGGATATAAAGAGTAAAATATGATTCTAATTCATTTTGTGTTATGCCAAGCAAATTTGCATATTTATCAAAATACGTTATATCTGTGATGAAATTGGCATCAGAAAAAAGATTAACATGCGCTATCCTTGTTATTCCTGTAATAAAAAGAAAGCGGCACTTATGAAATTGTCTTTTTAATACATTGAAAAATGAAGAGATACAGTCAAGAATTTTGTTTTGAATCTCTTTGTTATCCATTGTATGTGTTAATGGTCTATCGTACTCGTCAATAAGGATAACAATACTTCTGCCTTGAATTTTTCGTAAATAATATGATAAAATGTTGTTTGGCTGTTCTGCTGATGTACTCTCTATTTCTGGATATAAAGACTCGAATTGATTTTTTAGATCAAAACAAAAGTCCTCGGTAAAAGCCTGAATGCTGCTTCGTTTGTATTCAGCAAAGTTGAAATAAAAGACAGGATAGCATTGATCATCCCATGCATTTTCAAGAGCCAGCCCCTTGAAGTCTTTTGTCCCCCTGGAAAAGAGCGATGCAAAAGTTGAGAGGAGGAGGGATTTGCCGAAGCGTCTTGGGCGTGCGAAAAAGAAGGCTTTTTTTTGTTGGGCAAGGTCTAGAATATACTGTGTTTTATCAACATAGATCTGCCCATTTTCACGAATAGTTTGAAAATCTGCAATAGGAATAGGTATTTTATCCAAGATTTCCTGCGAAAGCGTCTGTATTTGCATGGGATGCAACTCCGAAGACTTTTCCATTCAACATGTTTATTTCTCAGCCTCAATGCCAGCACATCACGGGGTCGAGTAAAGGGGGGCGCCACTACATTGGTTCCGCTGTGAGACAGAAAGGACAGTGCAGTTGCATTTACTTTAAATTATAATATTTGATATTTTATTTTATTTTTGGCTCTGTTGCGAAATTGTAGTGATCTTTATAGATACTTATAATCCAAAATACAAATATGTTTTTTCAGAAATTTTAATCTCAAAAAAGGCTTTTTTTGGTCAGATAAAAAACCACTGATTTTTTGCTACAGAACAATTCCGCTAATTTTATACATTAATTTAGCAAAAAAATAAGATTATTTGATTTTTACATAAAAAAATCAAATAACTAAATATTTTACAACTTATAGCATCTATGCATCAATTAAATACAGGGAGAGGGTCTCTCTTTGAAATCAGCTTACATCTTGTTTGACTGAAAGCAGTAAATGCATAC
>JAFSVD010000019.1 GCA_017450275.1 Desulfovibrio sp.
AGTGAAGTTCTTATTGAAGAATTTGGTGTTAAAGGATTAGTTTCACCCTACAACGAACAAGGCGTACGGAGGCCTGCTAGAGTCTTCAGTGAAATACTCAAAAAATTTGAACTCAATAGTATTGTTTTACTCATTGACGAATACGATGCACCATTAACGCATAATATTTACAATAAGGACAACCTTAATGAAATAGTAAAAGTATTAAACAGCTTTTACGCAACAGCAAAGCAATATACGGGAAAATTCCGTTTAATTTTTATTACAGGTGTAACAAGAACAAGTCATATTTCTATTTTTTCTGCTTTTAACAATCTCTTAGATATAAGTTTTAAACCTAAATTCAACAGCATCCTTGGATTTACAGAAAATGATATACACACGTATTTCGATAAATACGTTGAATATGCGGCTCATACGCTATGTATAGGAAAAGAAGATGTTTATCTTCGAATTAAACAACATTATGATGGTTATCGATTTTCCTATGAATCAAAAGAAACAGTATACAATCCATGGTCAGTTCTTAGTTTCTTTAAACAAGTAGAGGATGGCTTTCAAAATTATTGGTTTGAGTCAGGCGGTACCCCGTCAATAATAATGGAGTACCTAAAAATTAGCAAGTCATTTAATCTTCTTGCTTATAAAGACAATAGACTTACCAAAACAAGAAGAGAACTTTCAGCGAAATACGAAATAGATAATATTCCAGAAGAAATATTACTCTTACAAGCAGGCTATTTTACTATTCAAAATGAAGAGAATCAAACAGTACGCTTAATCTTTCCCAATATAGAAGTAGAAGATAGCATTTTATCTCTTTACCTAACAGCGAATAACATCACATTGGGTGATAATACTAATCACCAAATTACTACTCTTATCGAATCAATAGACAATAAAAATTTGTTATCAATAACAAAAACATTCAATGCAATATTAAATGATTGCGTATCTATTTTAAGTAAAATTTTCGATAATGAACGCTCAATTCGTGATATTATCTATGCTGCCTTGCCTCAAAAAATCGATTTTCAGAAAATAAAAGAACGAGAGACAAATAGAGGAAACTCAGATCTTGAGCTTGTGACGAAAAAAACACATATGGTTATTGAATTTAAACTTGCTTCAAAAAAATGTAGCCCTCAATCTTCATTAGAACAAGCTATCAAACAAATTCAATCAAAAGAATACGGTATAGGTGCTTACAGAAATCATCAACTCTACTATGTTGCTATGGTTATTTCAAAAGACGAAAAAAGGATTCTTCAAAAGTTCTGCCAAGAAGTTCTCCCGTAGACTTTTTATCACAGGCAAAAATAGCTAGCGATATACACACACGAAATTTTGACTGACGCATACGGAATCCATAAGGAGAAAGTACAATGTCGTTTTTAGAGATCTCTGATATCAATCGCCTTCCTTATGGCGATCCTGATTTTGCAAATATTCGAGAAAAAGGGAAAATTTATGTAGATAAAACAAAACTAATCTATAAAATTGCAGGTCAATATACTCCTATATTTTTCTCTCGTCCTAGTGGCTTTGGGAAATCATTATTAGTAAACACTCTCCATTGCCTTTTTTTCAACTGGATTAAAATATTTCAAAGGACTTGATATTGAAAAAGTATGGGATGACAAGACATATAAAGTCGTTCATCTTGACTTTTCAACTATTGTCCAAGAAACTTCATCAAAATTTAAACAAGCTCTTGGATATAAAATAATCGAAGAATTCGATGCAAAAGAAATTGTTGCACAATATGATGAACTAGGTGTGAGAGATCCTGATATAATTCTTAGTAAAATCTTAAAAAATATAGACAATAATAGTGTTGTTCTGCTTATAGATGAATACGATACACCACTAACGTATCACCTTGACAATTCTGATGAACTGAAAGACATACTTTCACTCTTAAACTGTTTTTACGCAACAGTAAAGCGATATACGGGAAATTTCCGCCTAATCTTTATTACTGGCATAACAAGGTCAATTCGTACTTCTATTTTCTCTACTTTTAACAACTTCTTAGATATAAGCTTTGACTCAGATTTTAACCAGTTGCTTGGTTTTACTCAAGATGATTTACATAGATACTTCGACAAATACGTTGAAAACGCTGCCCAAGTTCTATCTCTAAAAAAAGAAGATGTATATCAAAGACTTAATCAATATTATGGTGGTTTTCAGTTCTCTCTCGATGCCAATGAAACAGTCTATAATCCATTGTCTCTTCTCAGTTTCTTCAAGCAAACTGACAAAGGTTTTCAAGATTGTTATTTTAACTCTGATAGTACAAATTCCCTAATAATGAAATACCTAAAAGTAAATAATTCTGATTTAATGAATTATAATGACAGAGAAATATACATTAATAAAGAAGAACTTGCAATTCATTACCAGATAACAGACACCCCTCTAGATATTTTATTGTACCAGGCAGGATTCCTTACTATTAAAAAAATGACAGGTAATGCAGCAAAACTAGAATTTCCCAATACCGAGGTAAAAAATAGTTTATTATATCTTTACCCCTATAAAAACACAGTCAACTCAAGTTCCCGGTCGGATTTATCCCTACACCGAAAACCGGCGTCATTATTTTCCAAAATAATCAGAAAAAAATAAAGAATATTTTTAACACGGATTCATATCCTGTCCCTCAGCCGTAACAGCAGCCTGAGCTTCGCGCTCTAAAGTTTTCTTGTTTTTTGATCCCTTAGGCCGACCCCTTCCCCGCTTGGGTGTGGAATCTGCAACAGCAGCCTGAGCTTCGCGCTCTAAAGTTTTCTTGTTTTTTGATCCCTTAGGCCGACCTCTTCCCCGCTTGGGTGTGGAATCTGCAGCAGCAGCCTGAGTTTCGCGCTCTACTGTTTTCTTGTTCTTCGATCCTTTAGGCCGCCCCCTTCCCCGCTTGGGTGTGGAATCTGCAGCAGCAGCCTGAGTTTCGCGCTCTACTGTTTTCTTGTTCTTCGATCCTTTAGGCCGCCCCCTGCTTCTTTTCTGTTTAGAGTCTGAGAATTCCGCTTCTACAGAGGCATCACCATCGCTTTTTTCAAACTGAGTAACTTCTTTTAATGGTTGATCAACTGCATCAGGAGGAGTGAAACAGAGCTTATCTCCGGTTATAGGCAATGAATACGGACATTCAATATCTAAAGCTTTAAAAATGTCATTTTCTGTTTTCTCGAGAGGATCGACAACAAGTTTTCCCTGATATCGCGTGCTGCCTAGTAGTTCTAATGCTTTAAGAGTCTCCCATGTACTTAGATCTTTCGATTTCATCTTGATATGAAGTAGTGTCACGACAGTAGCTGCTATAAATGACAGTAACAGGTGGCCTCTAACAGTTTCTTCAGTCCAGACTCTTAATGGCAAAATCTTTGTATAGTTTTTCAGAAAGTCAAATAGCTGTTCCGCAGCTTGACGCTGGTAATAACGGGGTAAGATCTCTTCACAGGGATACTCCATTCCGGATACTAACGCGAATATCCCCCCTTTCTGTGTTAGCTCGTACACTTCGTCATCTGTGAGTTTCTTTTTTTCAGCCTTTTTGGAAAGGCTTTTTATTTCATCAGCTGTGCGCTCTACATCCTTTCCAAGATACAACCATGCATGTTTATCTTTATTCTTTCCTACAAAAATCTTCTTTTTCTTAATAAATACAAATCTTCCATTATAATTATAGAAATTTTCCCTGTCTTCAAGAGAATCTATCTCATCATTAATCATGCTTTTTAATTCTAAATCATTAGATTTCACTCTTGATATATAATCAATATTACAATTACAATCTTCATCATAGAATAAATCAAGATTTGATGCGCAATTATAGCCAGCATCAATGATACATGACTCAATCTCAACTTTCATAGCTTTCATGGTTTCAAGAGTAAATGAGAGAGTCGAGACGTCAACAGTATTTCCTGAGACAGATTTAAAGAAAAGGGGGATTCCTCCTTTCTGCACTACAGCGATGAAACGGATGGCGACCTTGACCGCGCCATTTTGAATGCCAGGACGTGACAGAGGAATCTTGATGCTGTTTTCGAGGGCCGTGCTGTCAATAAGAATATTTCTATCAGGGTTGAGGTGTTCTAAAACCCATGCAAGCTGCTTTTCAAGGTAGTTCTGCACACTATCTTCGGAGCCGATGGTCGCAAGCATTTCGCTTATTCTTTGAGATGCAAGGTTGGCTTTTGGATAGAGCAACCTCGCAAGACCAGACTGATACCACCTTTCTGCGTACTTGTTGGCAAGCGGGGAGAGAATATAGAACAGAACCATGGATCGGAGAGTATGCTTGTTCCCAAAGGGTAGGCTGTCGATGAGTTCCACCATACCTGTTTTGTGCAAAAAGGCATTGAGAAGGAAAGATCCTCCGAATGGTATGGCTCTGTTTTTGGCACCATCGAGCGGATAGACAAAATCGGAAGGCGGTTCACCGTACTGACGGGATTGGACGTCATAGGTAAAAAATCCTCGTTGAGGTGTGAAGAATACTCCTAACTGCCGATCGGCAACCTTGCCCAGATAGGTTGCTTCGGTTTTGACAGTCGATTCGATTCGTTTCGATTCTTTTACGTAGGCGTATTCTTTGTTCTTGCCTTTGTACGTGATGAACATTCCGTCCCCCTCAGCGTTCTGTAGGGTTATCGCTCAATAGGCCTACCTCCTAATATTTTTTAAGATTTTTGTCAAGCTAAATCTAGACAAATTTTTGCCTTTCTTAAGAAGCTTACACCGAAGCAAAGTCCTGATGGGAAGGAGTTTCCCAAACAGACAAAGAAAAAGCGAGCCTCAGTAGTGATGTTGAAAGCTGCATACAGAAAAGGTGATCTCCTAAGGCATTGGGAATCATAAGCTACGCACCTACCTCACGCACGGGGAGCAATCTGCCACGTTATGGGAGATTTTGTGACGCCTATTCGTTGTTTGACAACGCCGCAAGTCAGCTCTAACGACGTACTTCTGTACCAGGATCTGGAGGCTTTCTCGCTCACCACATACGGCAGAGCGTATGTTCAACTATTCGCTCGGAGTAAGACCAAGAGCCACCAAAAATCGTAAAAATATTTATTTTTATACCTCCATCAGATGTAGCTGTAGGGAGACATGGAAGGTATATTTTTCTTCTTATTTTTTTAGGTATTTTTTTAAAAAAAATAGATCTAAATATTGGGCAATTTTCTACAAGAAAATTTCAAAATTTAACCCTCTGTAGGGATAACATGCTTTAGGCCTACAGAGCATTAAATAAATTAATATTTTATTAAAATACACCGCTGTAAGTCAGATAAATCGGGGGAAGTGAAAAAAATATTCTCTTGTAGGGATAACAGGGGGCGGGAACTTGAGGTTATTTGATTTTTTATGTAAAAATCAAATAATCTTATTTTTTTGCTAAATTAATGTATAAAATTAGCGGAATTGTTCTGTAGCAAAAAATCAGTAGTTTTTTTATCTGACCAAAAAAAGCCTTTTTTGAGATTAAAATTTCTGAAAAAACATATTTGTATTTTGGATTATAAGTATCTATAAAGATCACTACAATTCCGCAACAGAGCCTTTTATATTAATTGTTAATATGGATTTATTTGGCCAATACTTTTCTTGTATCAAAAAGAGCGTACACAATATAAACAATGTTATAAATTTATTACGTATTCGTTTTATGTTTTCTCTAATATCGTTAATGTAGTTTTTTGTTTTTTATTCCTTCTAACGAAAATGTTACAATAAGTACCATCCCAACAGAAAAGACTATACACATGGCGTTGTACAGCGTTGGGATCACAAATGTGTCTACAGGAAGATGAACTATGCAACAAAGAATACTCGCTATGCAACTTATTATAAAAAGTAAAATAATCCTCATGGCATTTTTATCTCATCTAATTCACTAAGGAATCGAGCTATTTCTTGATGTAAATTTGGTTAAAGTAAAAAATGTTTCCTGATAATTCAATGTTTACAATCTTAGTTTTTAGTGTTTCTGTTCCCGTTGTAACTCTACTTTTTTTATCTTTCAAAATAATATGATTTGTTTCTGATACTTGTTTTAATAAAGTTGCAAATACCTTTTGAAAATATATATCTTTTTTCTTAATTCATCTTTTATTTTTAAAACTATTACGCTTCGAGAGGCTTATTGGATCGCCGGAATCGGTTATATCTTGAGATTTGACTTTTTCTGCCTTCCTCTGGGGCTTGGCTGTTTCGGGCAGTGTATCTCACTCTGTTTTGACTTTTGCCTGGCTGATAATCAGGCCTGCTGGACGAGATCCCTCCCCATAAGACAATGCTTTAATCTTCGTTCCAATCTGCCGTTTAGAAGCCAAAAAGCAGGGGTGTTAGTTCCTATAGGCGTTTTGTTGGGTTGAGCGAGGATTCCTTGAACCAGGGCATTTTCTCGTACGCTTTGTTTCTTGCGTGCTTCACTTCAGTGTAATTGCCAAGTACCAAAGAGGACTGGCATTCAAGCGAAACAACGTTTTTTAGATATTTTTATCTGAATTAAATAAGAGATTTTTGAAAATACCTTGGGCTGGCGATTGATTCAATAAGCATCTCGAAGCGTAATACATAGTTTGTATTGATATAAATGGTACAAATATTAAAATAAAAAGTCTATTCTAGAGATTGCCTTCCATAGGCACTTCACGCGTTAGAGAAGTTAAGGATCAGGGCTTTCCATTCAGCTTCTTTTGTTTTGCCTTCTCTCATTAAAAAATTCGTATTCAAAGTTAAGTAACAGATCATTTGGTTAAGGAGATTTCCATGGATTTGCCTTCCGCGAAAAGATACTCTTCTTAGGCAAATGTTGCAAGGAGTCTTCTTGATAGGGAGGCTCGGCAAAAAGGCTCCGTTTTCCCTCTCTTGAAAAGTTGTTTGTGTAATACAGAAAAACCCGCCAAACGGCGGGTTTTTCTGTGACTATCGATCGTTCCCAAGATCGGCCAAAATAGGTGTTTCTTGGAGAATATCTAAGAATTTGTCGGGTTTTTCCTTTTGATCGGGTACGACAATTTTTCCATTGACATAATCCCGATAGCCTGTGCCGGCAGGAATCAAGCGACCGACAATGACGTTTTCCTTCAACCCGCGCAGTTTGTCGATCTTGCCCTTGAGGGAGGCTTCTGTCAACACCTTGGTTGTCTCCTGGAAGGAGGCAGCGGAGATAAAGGATGTGGTGGAGAGGGATGCTTGGGTGATACCAAGAACCAAGGGCTCAGCTGTTGCCGGGCGTCTCCCAGCGGCTATGGCCTTTTTGTTTTCGAGCGTAAAGTCGCTCTTGTCGACCTGTTCGCCTTCAAGAAGGGTAGTGCCGCCTGCATCGAGAATCGTGACCTTTTTCAGCATTTGTCGAACGATGGTCTCAATGTGTTTGTCGTCGATGACCACGCCCTGGAAGCGGTAGACGCTTTGGATTTCATCGACCAGATAGCGGGCGAGATAGGTTTCTCCCTTGGTGCGCAAAATATCGGGCAGTTCGGGGAAGCCTTCGGTCAATGGATCGCCGGCTTCAATAAAGTCGCCATCGGCTGTTGTGATGCGTTTGCCCTTGGGGATAAGGTATTCACACTCTTCGCCGATATCAGGACGCACAATGACTTTGCGCTTGCCCTTGGCATCGGGGGCATACATCACAACACCCGAGATATCGGAAACAACCGCGATATCCTTGGGTTTTCTCGCTTCAAAGAGTTCGGCCACGCGAGGCAGACCACCGACGATATCCTTGGTCTTGGAGGTTTCACGCGGTCTGCGGGCAATGGGCTCGCCCACCTCGATGTGATCCCCGTCTTTGACCATCAAAATAGCGCCAACAGGCAAGACATAGGTTGCTTCAGCATGGGTTGCGCTGTGGGAGAAGGTCTTGATTGTGCCGTTTTCGTCGCAGATGGAGATGCTCGGCTTGTAGTTTGTTGAGCGGTACTCCATGATGGTCAGGGAGGTGGAGCTGGTGATCTCGTCGGTCTGCTCTTGAACGGTTTTGCCTTCGATGATGTTGGAAAACTTGATGTAGCCTTCTTCTTCCGAAATAAAGGGTTCGTTGGAGGAATCCCATTCCGCTAAGACCGTATCCTTGGCCACTTCCTGCTGATCGTCGACCATAAGGCGGGAGCCGGATGGCAGAACATATTTTTCGCTCTCGCGTCCCTGTTGATCGACAATGGTCAAATGGCCGCTCTTGCCAAGGACAATTTTTGTGCCATCCTTTCTCGTCACGGTGCGCACCCGATGGAGCAGAACTTGACCGGCGTTTTGCGCCTTATACTTGCTCAACTCAAGGGTATTGGAGGCCGTACCACCGATGTGGAAGGTACGCATGGTGAGCTGGGTGCCAGGTTCGCCGATGGACTGGGCAGCAATAATACCCACTGTCTCCCCGATATTGACGAGATTGCCGCGGGCAAGGTCACGGCCATAGCACATGGCGCAGATGCCGCGCTCAGACTGGCAGGTCAAGGGCGATCTGACCATGACTTTGTCGATGCCTTTCTGGGCGATCAAATTGGCTTCTTTTTCCGTGATCAGGGTGTTCTCAGGCAAAAGCACGGTGGTATTGTCTTCGGGATCCAGAATGGGGTAGAGCAAAACACGGCCAACGAGCCGTTCGCTCAGACTCACCTTGACGTCAGCGCCTTCCTTGATGGGTTCAAGCTCAATGCCCTTGACGGTTCGGCAATCGTGTTCCGAGACAATGACATCCTGCACCACATCGACCAGACGCCGTGTCAGATAACCAGAGTTTGCGGTTTTGAGCGCTGTATCGGCGAGGCCTTTGCGGGCACCGTGGGTTGAGGTGAAATACTGCAAAACCGAAAGCCCTTCCCGGAACGAGGATGTGATGGGGGTTTCGATGATTTCACCGTTGGGTTTGGCCATAAGGCCACGCATGCCGGCGAGCTGGCGCATCTGCTCGGCATTGCCTCGAGCACCTGAATTGCTCATCATAAAGATGGGGTTGAAGCTGTCGTCTTCAGCCCGCGCAATCACATTGCCATCCTCATCCACTTTGACGCGGCGATCCTTGGAGATTTCGCGCATCATTTCTTTGGAAATGTCCTGGGTGGTTTTTGTCCACACATCGATGACTTTGTTGCGTTTCTCGCTCTTGGTGATATTGCCGTCCTGGTATTGCCGCTCGATTTCATCGACTTCGTTCAAGGAGGTTTCCAGGATGTCTTTTTTGCGGGCAGGAATGGTCATGTCCTTCAGGCCGATAGTGATCCCAGCCCGGGTTGCGAATTCGTAGCCCAGATCCTTGATCTTATCGCAGAGCAAAACCGTGGCCTTGATGCCGCAGGTGCGGTAGGCGGAGTCCACGAGTTTGCCGATGGCTTTTTTCGTGAGCACTTTGTTGACCGAGGAAAAATCCATCTCAGGCGGCAAAATATTGGAAACAAGCACACGGCCTGGGGTTGTCTCAATCAAGGGACCATTTTCCTTCATGCGAACCTTGATCTTGGCATGCAGGGTCACGCGCCCTGCGTCGTAGGCCACTTCCACTTCCCAGGGAGCGCAGAAAATCATGCCCTCGCCTTTTTCAAAGCTGCGGGCGCATGTCATGTAGTAGAGGCCAAGGACAATGTCCTGGGAGGGGACAATGACAGGGCTTCCGTTGGCAGGGGAGAGAATGTTGTTGGTGCTCATCATAAGCACGCGGCATTCGATCTGCGCCTCAACCGAGAGGGGAATGTGCACAGCCATCTGGTCGCCGTCGAAGTCGGCGTTGTAGGCCGTACAAACCAAGGGATGGAGGCGGATGGCCTTGCCTTCGACCAGGAGGGGTTCAAAGGCCTGGATGCCCAAGCGGTGCAGGGTGGGAGCACGGTTGAGCAGAATCGGGTATTCGCGCACCACTTCGGAGAGGATATCCCACACAACGAGTTCTTCCCGCTCAACCATCTTTTTGGCGCTTTTGATGGTTGAGGCATAGCCCCGTTTTTCCAGCTCGGAATAGATAAAGGGCTTGAAGAGCTCAAGCGCCATTTTTTTGGGCAGACCACACTGATGGAGCTTGAGGTAGGGACCAACGGTGATGACCGAACGACCGGAGTAGTCCACGCGCTTGCCCAAAAGGTTTTGGCGGAAGCGTCCCTGTTTGCCCTTGATCATATCGGAGAGGGATTTCAGGGGACGGCCGTTGGTGCCGGCGATGGCTCGTCCACGCCGACCGTTGTCAAAGAGCGCGTCCACGGCTTCTTGGAGCATCCGCTTTTCGTTGCGGATGATGATCTCAGGAGCGCCGAGATCGATCAGGCGTTTTAAACGGTTGTTGCGGTTGATGACCCGGCGGTAGAGATCGTTGAGATCCGAGGTGGCAAAGCGTCCGCCGTCCAAGGGAACCAGGGGGCGGAGTTCCGGAGGAATGACCGGAATCACTTCCAAAATCATCCATTCGGGCTTGTTTTGGGACTCCAGAAAGGATTCAACGATTTTCAGCCTTTTGGTGATCTTCTTTTTCTTGGTCGAACTCTTGGTGGCCTCGCCATCCTCGCGCAGTTGCTCTTTCAGACGCTCAAGGTCGAGCTCTTCCAAGAGCTTGCGCACAGCTTCTGCTCCCATCCCGACTTCCAAGGCATCCTCGCCGCCGTAGCGATCCACATACTGCAAATAGAGGTCTTCAGAGATAACCTGTTGTTTCTGCAGATTGGTTTTGCCCGGATCCAAAACCACATAGGAGTCGAAATAGAGCACCTTCTCTAAATCGGCCATGGTGATGTCGAGCAAGGTGCCGATCTTTGAGGGCAAGGTCTTTAAAAACCAGATATGGGCAACAGGAGCCGCGAGTTCAATATGCCCCATGCGTTCGCGGCGCACCTTGGACGCAATGACTTCAACCCCGCATTTTTCGCAGACAATGCCGCGATGTTTCATGCGTTTGTATTTGCCGCAATTGCATTCAAAGTCTTTGACAGGACCAAAAATCTTCGCGCAAAAAAGGCCGTCGCGTTCGGGTTTAAAGGTTCGGTAATTGATGGTCTCGGGTTTTTTCACCTCGCCATACGACCATTCGCGGATATCTTCGGGGGAGGCAAGAGAGATCTGAATAGCTGTCAGATTTTTGATATTGGTGACGCTGTTTGACGATCCGCGTGCCGTAAAGAGTTCATCAAGGCTCATACTACCTTCCTGCTTGGAAAACTGGTGTTGTACTGCACGGTTCACCCATTCATTCGTTCTTGCTGTGTGCGTTTGGAACTTTTCTCGGTTTCCTCGTGGAGTTTGACATTCAAGGCAAGGCTCTTGAGTTCCTGGACAAGCACATTGAAGGATTCGGGCAGGCCAGCCTCGAGGAAATTGTCTCCCTTGACGATTTTTTCGTACATTTTGACGCGTCCGGTGACGTCGTCGGACTTGACGGTCAAAAATTCCTGCAACAGATACGCAGCCCCGTAGGCCTCAAGCGCCCAGACTTCCATTTCCCCAAGGCGTTGGCCACCAAATTGCGCCTTACCACCCAGGGGTTGCTGGGTCACAAGCGAGTAGGGGCCTGTTGAGCGGGCATGGATCTTTTCGTCGACCAGGTGGTGGAGTTTGAGCATATACATAACGCCGGTTGTCACCCTGTTCTCAAAAGGCTGGCCAGTGCGACCGTCGTAGAGCTGGGTTTTGCCGTCGTTGTCCAGATGCGCCTTGTCCATCCAGCCCCAGATCTCGTCTTCGGTGGCGCTGTCAAAGACCGGGGTTCTGGTGACAATGCCTTTGCGCAAGGCCAAAGCGCTTTCCCGAAATTCTTCATCGTCCATGGAATCGACGAGCTCGTTGATTTCTGGGGAGGCAAAGATGTCTTTGACCTCGTTGCGCACCACATCCAAGGCTTTGCCTGAGTCGATGAAATTGGCCACCATGCGTCCCAATTCCTTGGCACCCCAGCCCAGATGGGTCTCCATAATCTGACCGATATTCATACGCGAAGGCACGCCCAAGGGATTTAGGACAATGTCCACCGGACGCCCGTCTTTGAAGAAGGGCATATCTTCCTCAGGCAGAATGCAGGACACAACACCCTTGTTGCCGTGGCGACCGGCCATCTTGTCGCCCACAGAGAGTTTGCGCTTGATAGCCACATGCACCTTGACCATCTTGATAACCCCAGGGGGAAGGTCATCGCCTTCGGCGATCTTGCCGCGTTTGGCCTCGTAGATGGATTGAATATAGTTGACCTGATTGTCGTAGGTGTCCAAAATCTTGGCCACGCTGTCGTTGGTTTCCCGGCTTTTGAAGAGACCAGCGAATTTCTTGACAGGGATGAGGGGCATCATCGATTCGTCGATCACACCTCCTGCCTCAACCAGCACATCGCCTTTTTTGCGGTTGACAGTGACGCTCACCTGCTTGCCCTTGATGATCGGATACAAGATCTCCTTGGTGCGTTCGGCCAAAGCCTTTAAATGGCCTTCCTCTTTGAGGTCGAGCTGATGGCGTTCGTAATTTTCGATTTCCTTGGTGCGCTGATCCTTGTCTTTTTCCCCGCTCGAACGGCGGTTGAAGACTTTGACATCGATGACTGTGCCTTCGACTCCCGGTGGCACCTTGAGTGAGCTGTTCTTCACATCCCGGGCTTTTTCGCCAAAGATCGCGCGGAGCAGCTTTTCTTCAGGGGTGAGTTGGGTTTCGCCCTTGGGGGTGATTTTCCCCACCAAGATGTCTTCGGGTTTGACAGCAGCGCCGATGCGGATAATGCCGCTTTCGTCGAGATTGCGGAGCATGTCGTCGCCGACATTGGGAATATCGCAGGTGATCTCTTCAGGACCCAACTTGGTGTCGCGGGCAGAGACCTCAAATTCTTCGATGTGGATGGAGGTGAAGGTGTCTTCGCGAACTGTTTTTTCCGAGATGAGGATCGAATCTTCGTAGTTGTAGCCGCACCAGGGCATGAAGGCCACAACAAGGTTTTTCCCGAGCGCGAGCACCCCGTCGTCGATACCAGGACCATCCGCCAAAATCTGGCCTTTGGTCACTATTTGACCGGGTTGACAGGTGGGCTTTTGGCCAAAGCAGGTGTTTTGGTTGGATTTGTGGAATTTGAGCAGATCGTAGGTTTTGACCCCGCCCTGTTCGGCAAAGCAGTCGTTGTCGTAGGCCACAACAATGCGGTTGGCGTCCACATACTGGATATGGCCGTCGCCTTGTGCCACAATGCAGGCGCCTGAATCTCTGGCCACATCCACTTCCATGCCTGTTCCGACCAGGGGCTTTTCGCTGCGCAAAAGCGGCACAGCCTGGCGCTGCATGTTCGAGCCCATCAAGGCGCGGTTGGCGTCGTCGTGTTCCAGAAACGGGATCAAGGCAGCTGAGATGGAGACCATCTGGCTCGGCGAGATGTCCATGAGCGTGACGTCGTTTCTCCGCTTCATCTCCACTTCGCCCTTGACACGGGCTGTGACAAATTCATCGACGAGATTGCCATCGGCATCGAGTTTGACATCAGCCTGCGCCACAACCTGGCGTTCGTCTTCGCTCGAGGCATCGAGGGTCACGATCTCATCAGTCACATGGCAGTCGCGCACAACCCGGTAGGGGGTCTCGATAAAGCCAAAGTCGTTCACCCTGGCAAAGGTTGTCAGGGAGACGATCAAGCCGATATTGGGACCTTCCGGTGTCTCGATGGGACAGATTCGGCCGTAGTGGGAGGTGTGGACGTCGCGCACTTCAAAGCCCGCGCGTTCGCGGGTGAGACCGCCAGGACCCAAGGCGGAGAGTCTGCGCTTGTGGGTGACCTCAGAGAGGGCGTTGGTCTGATCCATAAACTGGGAGAGCTGGCTTGTGCCAAAGAATTCCTTCAGCACCGCTCCCACGGGTTTGGGATTGATCAGATCGTGGGGCATGAGGGTTGTGCTTTCCTGCACATTCATCCGCTCCTTGATCGCCCGCTCCATGCGCACAAGACCTATGCGGTATTGGTTTTCCACCAATTCCCCCACCAAGCGCACGCGTCGATTGCCCAAATGGTCGATGTCGTCAGCAGGACCGTGGTTGTCTTTCAGTTCCACCAAGCTCTTGATGGCGATCAAAATATCTTCGTTGCGCAGGGTTCGAATCCCTTTGAGCGTTTCTTTTTCCTCATCACTCAAGCCCTGGTCGAGTTTTAAACGCTGGGTGAGTTTGTAGCGACCAACCAGGGAGAGGTCGTAGTACATCTCGTTGCGAAAGAGATTGTCAAAGAAGGAGGCAGCGATTTCAGGGGTAGGGGGTGAGGATGGGCGGAGTCTGCGGTAGATCTCTTCTTGGGCTTTTTGTATATCCTCGATATGATCCATGACAAGGGTGTCACGGATGGAGGAGGAGGTGTCGGTGCCTTCGGTGTGCAGCACATGGAGCTCTTGAAAGCCGACCTCGCGGATGTGCTCAAGCATCTCCGTTGTGATTTCATCGGCAGCATGGGCAATGACTTCGCCTGTCTCGGTATCGATGATTTCTTCAGCGGAAAACATGCCCACAACGGCATCGGGACTCACTTCAATCTGGGAGATACCGCTTTCAACGATGCGATTCCACTTGCCGCGGGTGATTTCCTTGCCTTCACGCACAAGAACCTTGCCTTCCTTGTTTGTGATGTCGGCAAAGGCAGGCTCCTTGCGGAAGAGGTCTTTTTCCACGCGCCAAAAGAGGCGGGCGTCCTGGGAGAGATAGTAGGTCTCGGTTTTATAGAAGTAGTCCAAAATCTCTTGGTCGGTCATGCCCATGGCCTTAAACAAGATGGTTGCGGGCATTTTGCGGCGACGGTCGATTCGAACATAGAGAATGTCTTTGTGGTCAAAATCGAAATCGAGCCAGGAGCCGCGCATGGGAATAATGCGGCAGGAGTAGAGAAGTTTATGGCTTGAGTGGGTCTTCCCCTCATCGTGTTCAAAAATAATACCGGGAGAACGCTGCAGCTGGTTGACGATGACGCGTTCGGTGCCGTTGATGATGAAGGTACCTTTTTCTGTCATCAAGGGGATGGTGCCGAAATAGATGTCCTGTTCTTTGATGTCACGCGGTGTCTTGGTATTGGTCTGCTCATCCACATCGTAGAGCACAAGGCGGACATGGATGCGCAAGGGAGCTTCATAGGTGAGACCCTTGGTTATACATTCGGGAATGTCGTACTTGGGCTCTTGAATTTCGTATTTGACGAATTCAAGGCTCGAGGCGCCGTTGAAATCCTCAATGGGAAAAACCGTATGAAATACGCCTTCAAGACCAAGCGTTGTGTCCCTCTCTTCGCTGGGAACGCCTTCTTGAAGAAATTTTTTGTAGGAATCTATCTGAAGCGTCAAAAGATGCGGAATAGGAACTGATACTTTGATTTTTCCAAACTGCTTAGTAAGCTGCCGCATGAGTACCTCAAAAGAAAGATAGGTGATTGGCTAGGAGGCAAGGTCACGCCATCGTATACGAGAGAAATGTTATGCGCTTGAATTTTTTAAAGTACTCTCAAATTTGTCAAGAGGCAAGTGCTTTTTGGCAAAAAAAAAGCGCTGCCCGAAGGCAGCGCACAGGGAGCGATTTCTTTTACTTCAATTCGACAACAGCACCGGCTTCGGAGAGCTGCTTCTGCGCGTCTTCCGCTTCTTCCTTGGACACGCCTTCCTTGATGGTGGAGGGCGCGCTGTCAACCTTTTCCTTGGCTTCCTTGAGACCCAGGCTTGTCAGAGCGCGGACAACCTTGATGACGTTGATCTTGTTGGGGCCAACTTCTTTCAAAACAACGTCGAATTCGGTCTTTTCTTCAGCAGCAGGCTGATCAGCACCACCGGCAGGGGCTGCCACCATCATCGCGGCAGCAGGAGCAGCGGCAGAGACGCCGAATTTCTCTTCGAGCTCGTGGATGAATTCGGAGAGCTCAAGAACGGTCATATTGGAAATAAATTCAATAACTTCTTCTTTCGTAGCAGCCATGATGAACTCCGTGATAGTAGGTTAGGCTTGTTGGGATTGCTCTTTTTGCTCCTTGATAGCAGAGAGAGCGTAGAGCAAGCCGCGGATGATGTTGGCAAAGAGGGAGACAAAATTGGTTGGAACAGCATTCATGGTTCCAAGCAACTGACCCAGCAATTGTTCGCGCCCAGGGAGCTTGGAGAGAGCTTCGATTTGCGCGACATCCATGGGTTTGCCATCGAGGCTCGCGCATTTAAGGGAAAACAATTGGCTCCCTTTTGCAAAATCGACAAGGGACTTTGCCACAGCGACTGGGTCGTCAAACCCAAGGGCAACACCAGTGTTCTCGTGGAAGGAATCCTTGAGCACATCATGGTTGGTATCAGTGACAGCTATGCGACCGAGAGTGTTTTTGATGACGTGGTATTGACCACCGACATTGTGGATGGACACTCTCAGGTTTGTAAGCTCTTCTACCGTCATCCCTTTGAAATTGGTAATGCAGGCTAAATGAGCCTTCGTCGATTGCTCGCGAAAAGCCTCAATAATCGCTGCTTTCCCAGATTTGTCCATGTGAACTCCCACATGTTCAAAGTTCGTCGGAAGAAACGCCATGCCAAAGATAGTCTGGACAGGAAATTAAGCGTTCGCCCCTGTCGTCTTCGACTGGAATTTCGTGCCTTGGCCAATGATGCTTTTACGCATCGAGAAATTTTTTCACTTGCCCCATATCCACCTTAAAACCAGGCCCCATGGTCGTGGAAATGGACATGGTCACCATATAGGTACCCTTGGCGCCAGAGGGTTTGGACTGGTTCACGGCTTTGAGCAGGGCTTTCAAATTGTCGAGAATCTTTTCCGTGCCAAAGGAAACTTTGCCAAGCGGAGCATGAAGAATGCCGGCTTTGTCGACTTTGTACTCGACACGACCGGCTTTCAGTTCATGGACGGTCTTAGCCACATCCATGGTGACGGTGCCTGTTTTGGCATTGGGCATAAGGCCACGAGGTCCTAAGATACGACCGACTTGGCCAACGAGCGCCATGCAATCAGGGGTTGCCACAGCGGCGTCGAATTCGAGCCAGCCTTCTTTCACCTTGGCCACCAGATCTTCGGCACCAAAGATGTCGGCTCCGGCCTCTTTCGCCTCGTTTTGCTTCTCCCCTTTGCAGAACACCGCAACGCGCACCTGTTTGCCAAGGCCATGGGGGAGGGTGATCGCTCCGCGAACCATTTGATCGGAATATTTGGGATCAACGCCAAGGCGCAAGGCGACATCGACGTTTTCATCAAATTTGGCAAAGGCGCTGGCCAGAGATTTTGCAACCGCGTCTTCAACGCTTGTCCATTCTTTGGGCACTGCTTTGCACGCTGTCAGAAATTTTTTTCCGTGTTTGGGCATCTTCTTGTCCTTGTCGTTTTTCATCTCCTGCCCTGTGGCAGTACAATTGACTCCAACGAGAGGGGGTCTCTTACTTCACCTCAATGCCCATGCTGCGTGCTGTACCCGCAATGGACTTAATCGCCGACTCCAACGACATGGCGTTCAGATCGGGAAGTTTGGTCTTGGCTATTTCTTCGATTTGCGCCATGGTGAGCGTTCCCACCTTCTTCTTATTGGGCTCGCCAGATCCTTTCTCGAGCTTGGCTGCCTTCATGAGCAGAACCGATGCCGGAGGGGTCTTGGTGATAAAGGTGAAGGAGCGATCCGCATAGACGGTGATGACCACAGGGATGACCATCCCTTTTTGATCCTGCGTCCTGGCGTTGAATTCCTTACAGAATCCCATAATATTCAGACCATGTTGACCAAGAGCTGGACCCACGGGCGGGGAGGGGTTGGCAGCACCAGCCTGAATTTGGAGTTTTATTTTTGCGACTTCTTTCTTCGCCATGATTGCTCAATCCTGGTCTAGGGAGTAATAGATGCGCCTTGTAAAGCACAAGGCTGTGGTCTGCTCAGCCGCGCGATACCTGGGAAAAATCGAGTTCCATGGGCGTCTGCCGGCCGAAGATGGAGACAGAGACGGTCAGTTTGCCTTTCTCGTAGTTCGCTTCTTGCACAACGGCGTTGAAACCACTGAAGGGACCGTCGATGATTCGAACCTCTTCACCGGCCTCGTAGCTGAACTTGGGTCTGGGCGCATCCTGACTTGTCTTCATCAGGTTTAAAATATGCTGGGCTTCGCTGTCCCGCATGGGGGCTGGCCTGTTCTTGCCACCGATAAAGCCCGTGACCTTGGGGATGGACTGCACAAGATGCCAAGAAAGATCCGTCATCACCATCCGAACAAGCACGTAGCCTGGATAGGACTTGCGGGTCGTTGTCCGCTTCTGTCCCCCCTTGCTCACTTCGATCACTTTCTCTGTGGGAACAATCACTTCTTCAATAAGACCCTGATCCTGCCCTGTCCGCTTCAGCTCGTTGATCGTTTTCTGCACCCGCTGCTCGAAGCCAGAATAGGTGTGGACAATATACCAGCGCGGCTTCCTCTGGGCATCATCCTCGATTTGTTCTGGGTTTTGGTGCGGTTCCAGGAAGCCTTCGGTATCGATTGCAGTCATCTTTCTACCTCTCTGTGGAGGATGTCCTACGACAAAAGTGCTTTGATCAAACTCGAGAGCCCCAGATCGACAAGTCCCAGCAGGACAGCCATGACCGCAACGAAACCAAGGACTGCGATCGAGACCTTCTTGGTTGTCTGGAGGGTTGGCCAGGTGATTTTGCGCAGCTCAACGCGCGATTCTTCGACATATTTCGTGAAACGTTTGAGGGGATTCTCCCTGGGCGCCTCAACCACGTCAGCGACTTTTTCCTGCTTTTTGCTCATAGCCCACCAAGGCAAGTTCCGTTTTTGGCAATAAAAATGGCAGGGCAGGAGGGATTCGAACCCCCAACATGCGGTTTTGGAGACCGCCGCTCTAGCCGTTAGAGCTACTGCCCTGCGCACCACTTGGAGAGAACTCCAAGTGGAGAGTTTGTCTTGTCTTACTTTGTCTCGCGATGCACTGTCATCTTCTTGTCCCAGGGACAATATTTTTTGATCTCGAGACGGCCAGTGGTATTTTTCTTGTTTTTCTGCGTGCTGTAATTACGGCGTTTGCACTCCGTGCAAGCAAGAATAATGTTGATACGCATGAAACCACCAGGCCTTTTTACTCAATAATTTCTGTCACAACGCCGGAACCAACGGTGTGGCCACCTTCGCGGATAGCAAAACGCAATTGCTCCTGCATGGCGATAGGCGCGATCAATTCCACGATGAACTGCGAGTTGTCGCCGGGCATAACCATCTCAACGCCTTCAGGCAAGGTGATGACACCGGTGATATCGGTTGTTCTGAAATAGAACTGGGGACGATAGCCCGAGAAGAACGGGGTATGGCGGCCACCTTCTTCCTTGGAGAGAACGAGCACCTCGGCCTTGAATTTCTTGTGCGGGGTGATGGACTTGGGTGCAGCGAGCACCTGACCGCGTTCGACTTCGTCGCGCTTGGTACCACGCAAAAGCACACCAATATTGTCGCCAGCTTCGCCTTGATCCAAGAGTTTGCGGAACATTTCGACGCCGGTGCAGGTGGTCTTTTGGGTCTCTTTGACGCCCACGATTTCCACTTCGTCGCCGACCTTGATCACGCCGCGCTCAACACGACCCGTGACAACGGTGCCACGACCGGAGATGGAGAACACGTCTTCAATGGGCATAAGGAAGGGTTTGTCGATTTCGCGGACGGGCTCAGGAATATAGTCGTCGCAGGCATTCAGAAGCTCGTGAATGCAGTTGGCGGCTTCGGCTTTGGGATCGTCGCATTCGAGGGCTTTCAGCGCGGAACCACGGATGATCGGGGTGTTGTCGCCGTCAAAATCGTATTTGGACAGCTCTTCACGCACTTCCATCTCGACCAGATCAAGCAATTCCGGATCGTCAACCAGGTCACATTTGTTCAAAAAGACGACGATGCGGGGCACACCCACCTGACGGGCGAGCAGGATATGCTCACGGGTCTGCGGCATGGGGCCGTCGGTGGCAGCCACAACGAGGATGGCACCATCCATCTGGGCAGCACCGGTGATCATGTTCTTAATATAGTCAGCGTGGCCAGGGCAGTCGACGTGGGCATAGTGACGTTTCGGGGTCTCATATTCCACGTGGGCTGTTGCAATGGTGATGCCACGTTCTTTTTCTTCAGGAGCGTTATCGATCTGATCGTAGGAAACAAATTCGCCGCCTTTTTCCAGGCTGGCAATCTTTGTGATGGCTGCTGTAAGCGTGGTTTTCCCATGGTCGATGTGACCAATGGTACCAATATTCACGTGTGGTTTTGTACGTTCATATTTCGCTTTTGCCATTCTACATCTCCTAATCTAAAAAATGGTTACAACGTTTTTGCGCAAGAGAAATCCTACTCACGCATTCGTCTAAATGCATAAGCCTTTTTTCAGTCACCAAATCTCACCTAGGAGATTGAAATTGCAGGAGAGTTGCCGAGGAAATGGTGGGATGTGGAGCGGGAAACGGGATTCGAACCCGCAACCCTCAGCTTGGAAGGCTGATGCTCTAGCCGTTGAGCTATTCCCGCATGAGGGCTTTTGCCCGAAAACCATGTCCCGTAGTTTTCGACGTGAGTCTCCTACAGTCAAGGCATATGGCAAAATGAATCTGTGGGTCAGATTGGGATGGTGGAGGGGGGTGGATTTGAACCACCGAAGTCGTACGACGACAGATTTACAGTCTGTTCCCTTTGGCCACTCGGGAACCCCTCCAGAAGACACCACAGTGCGTGGAGCTGGCGATGGGACTTGAACCCGCAACCTGCTGATTACAAATCAGCTGCTCTACCAATTGAGCTACGCCAGCGGTGAATGCTTTCTAAACGATTTTGGGAAAAAAGGCAAGAAGAAAATGTACAGGCTCATGTCGCATTGTTCTTGTTGCCCAAACACGGCGTACCATAACTGATTCTCTCGCGACCTGCAAGATCTTTTTTGGTCCCCACCGAAAAAAAATGCTTTGCAAGAAGTGTGCGCACGCTCTCTCCCTGTTCTGCGCCGTGCTCAAGACAGAGGCAGCCGCCCTCTCGCAGAAGCGTGGGGGCTTGATCGATGAGGCGTTCAAGGCAAAAAAGGCCGTTTTTTTTCGCAAACAGGGCTGTTGAGGGCTCAAAGGCCAAGACCTCATCCATGACGAGGTGTTCTTCAGGCAGGGCGATATAGGGCGGATTGGCCACAAGCAGATCAAGGCTTTTGGGCGCAAGGGGCAGGTGGTTGAGATCGCCAGCCACAAGCACGCAGGTACGAATGCCAAGGCGTTCGCTGTTTTTTTTGGCAACAGCGAGCGCAGCGCATTGGCAGTCGAGGAGAATGCCCCGAGCGTTGGGAAAGTATGTGGCAAGGGTGAGTCCGATATTGCCGCAGCCTGTGCCGATATCGGCGAAGGTGAAGGCGCGCTCCTTGGGAATGTGTTCTCGCACCCAGTCGATGAGGCCTTCGGTTTCTGGGCGCGGAATGAGGGTGTCTTTTGTCACCGAAAAGGGGAGTCCGTAGAATTCCTTTTCCCCAAGGATATAGCTCACGGGTTCGCCGCGTCTTTTGCGCTCAAGAAGAGCAAGACAGCGTTGTCGTTGCTCTTCATCAACGCTCTGGTCGGGATTGGTGAGGATATCGATGCGTTCTTTGTGCAGCGCATGGGCAATGAGCAGTTCAGCGCAAAGGCGTGGGCTCTCTCTGTGGGCGCGCGCAAGGGCATCACTTCCCTCTTGCACAAGGTCACGAAGCAGCATGGATGGATGCGGGATCCTCAAAGGCCAGCGGGATCACGTCTTCGTATTTGTGCACCGTATGCACCTCGATTTTATCCAGGAGATCGTGGGGGATATCTTCGAGATCCTTGGTGTTTTCTTCGGGGATGAGCACATGGGAGAGGCCTTTGGCAACACCGGCCAAGATCTTCTCCTTGATGCCGCCAACAGGCAGAATGCGTCCCTGCAAGGTGATCTCGCCGGTCATGCACACATCGGAGCGAACCCTGCTCTTGGTGATCGCGCTGATCAAGGCTGTTGTCATGGTGACCCCAGCTGAGGGCCCATCCTTGGGTGTTGCGCCTTCAGGCACATGGATGTGCACATCGGCGTCCGTAAAGACATCGTTCGCTATGCCAAAGACATCAGCGCGGCTTCGGATAAAGCTCACCGCTGCCTTGGCGCTCTCCTTCATGACATCACCCAATTGTCCTGTCAGGGTGAGGGTTCCCTTGCCCTTCATGAGGCAGGCCTCAATGGTCAAGACAACGCCGCCAACCGCTGTCCAGGCAAGACCCTGGGCTGTGCCTGGCAAGAGGCTTTTTTCGTTTTTGTTTTCAAGATAGCGGGGAATGCCCAGATAGGTTGCCACATCGTCTTTGTCCACCACAAAGGAGGAGGTATCGCCTTCGGCTTTTTTCCGGGCGATCTTGCGGCAGACTTTCGCGATCTCCCGCTCAAGATTGCGCACGCCAGCCTCTCGGGTGTACTCGGTGATGATGCGGGTTAGGGCGTCTCTCGTGAGAGTGAGCATCTCTTGGGTGAGGCCGTTTTCGCTGATTTGTTTGGGCACAAGATGCTCGACAGCGATATCGAGTTTTTCCTGGGTGGTGTAGCCCGAGAGTTTGATTACCTCCATGCGGTCTTTCAAGGCCGCAGGCACGGTGTCCATCTGGTTGGCTGTACACAAAAACAGCACTTTCGAGAGATTGAAGGGCACATTCAGATAGTGGTCGCTGAAGGTGGCGTTTTGTTCGGGATCGAGTGCTTCAAGCAGGGCGGAAGAGGGATCACCGCGGAAGTCGGTGCCGATTTTATCGACCTCGTCCAAGATGATGACCGGATTCTTGGTGCCTGCTTGTTTGAGCGCCTGGATGATGCGACCGGGCATGGAGCCGATATAGGTGCGTCTGTGTCCCCGAATTTCCGCCTCGTCGTGCATGCCGCCCAAGGATATGCGCTGGAATTTGCGTCCCATGGCACGGGCGACAGAGCGACCAAGAGAGGTTTTGCCAACACCTGGAGGGCCTACCAGGCAGAGGATGGGGCCTTTGGATTCGGGATTGAGTTTGCGCACGCTCAAGAATTCGAGAATGCGTTCCTTGACCTTTTCGAGACCGCAGTGGTCTTCGTCCAAGATGGCTGCGGCCTTGGTGATGTCCATGGTGTCCTTGGAGACTTTTTTCCAGGGCAGGCAGAGCAACCAGTCGAGATAGGTGTGGATGATATTCGCCTCAGCGGTATCGCCGTGCATGCCGGCCAGGCGGCTGAGCTGTTTGTCCGCCTCTTTGCGCACCTCGGCCGGAAAGCCTGCCTTGGCAATGGCTTTTTTGAGGCTTTGGATCTCATCGTCGGAATCGATGTCTTTTTCGCCCAGTTCTTGGCGTATGGCCTTGATCTGTTCGCGCAGGTAATAGTCTTTTTGCGCCTTATCCATGCCTTCGCGGGCGGAATGTTGGATCTTCGCCTGGACAGTGGCGATTTCCACCTCGTTTTGCAGCTTGATATTGATGAGATTGATCCGATCGATGGGGTCAACGGTTTCCAAAAGCTCTTGGGCTTCGTTGGTTTTTAAGCGGATGTTGGCGGCAATGAGATCAGCCAGTCTGCCTGGATCATCGACGCTGGCAAGAACCGCATTGATATCGGGCGAGATGATGCCGCGCAGCGAAAGCACTTTTTCGCTCTGGGCTCGTGCCTGACGCAGAGCCCCCTCCACAGCCGTTGTGTGGGGCACCTTGGTTTCTATGACGGGCTCGATTTCTGCCGCAATATAGTGTTCGCCGTCTTCGAAGGTGAGCACCTTGGCTCGGCAAACGCCCTGCACCAAGAGCTTGACCCGGGAATCGGGCAGCTTGAGCACGCGCATGACATTGACCACTGTGCCCATGGTGTAGAGATCCTTGGGGGAGGGATCGTCGACGGTCTCGTCTTTTTGCGCACAGACCAAGAGATGGTGGCCACAGGCTAAGGCTTCATCCACAGCGGCTATCGAGTGTTCGCGGCTGATGAACAGGGGCAGAACCATATAATTGAAAATGACAATATCGCGAACCGGAAGCACCGGCATCACACCCGGTATTTCCAAGATATCTTCAGTATTTTCGTGGCCAGGTTTGGCAGAGGCGTTTTGCATAGAGCCACTGGCTGCATGGACACGTTCGTCGTTTCTATTTGTATTTTTTTCCGACATTGGGATCTCCCGGCAAAAAGAACACGGTGGAAGAGCCAAGCTGGCTCCCTCCACACTCTTTGCCTCAATATAAGGCCTTCTTTTGTTCTGACAAGGGAGCCTATGAAAAAAAGCCCTCCTGCGAGGGCTTTTTTGTGGTGTGTTATTTTTTGGCAAAAAGCGTACTGAGATCGACAAGCAGGGTATCGAGTGCCTGGGCAACGCTCGCCTCTCCCCGTTTGACCGACCAATCGGCCTCCAGCAAGACGCTCATGGCCTTGGCCAGGGTGGGGAGACTGACGGCTTTGGCGTCGTTTTCCTTATAGACCTTGGAGGGGCCTTTGACTGTGGTCTGGCCGGTTTTCAGTTCCCAAAGCAGTCGAAACTCGCGATCGAGCATGGAGAGCAGAATAAAGAAAACCTTTTCCACCTCGCGGTCATAGAGCACGTCCTTGATCGCAAGGCCGATCTTGCCCGCTTTGATGTGGTTGATGCAGGAGAAAAAATTGCATTCCTGCTCGCGCACCTCCCCCCATTCTCCCTCTGGCATGGTTTTTTGGCCATCGTAGTAGATGGTGAGCTTGCGCAATTCGTTTTCGAGCGTTCGGGCATCGGTTATGCCCTGGAGAGCCAGCTTGTCAAAGACGGGTTTGGGGAGGTTGGGGTATCTCGGCTGCTGTTGGGCAAGATAGCTGCGCAGGGTTTTTTCGGTGATGCCTTCGTGTTTCCAAATCCAGCCTTTTTTCTCCGCGATGGTGAAGCATTTGCTCTTTGTGATACAGGGATTGAGCTTGGGCTTGCCCCATTCCCAGGCTCCTTCCAGGCAGAAGATCGGCCAGCAAAAGGGGGAGAGGCGATGGATCATGATATCGATATTGTTCCAATGCTTGGCGCCCCATTTTTCCGCCTGATGCACGAGCAGGTAGTGGAATGTGCCAAAAAGGCCGGTTGCGTTGAATTCCTCCCAAAAGCTCGGAGGGGGATCTTCATCCCCCCAATAGCTTTTTTTCTCCCATTGGCCACTTGTGGGGGGAAATTGCGCAAGAAGCGTTTTGAGCTGTTCTTCCCACAAATAGGAATCAGGGCAGAGAAAGCAAAAAAAGGCCGGACGTTCTGCTGCGGTCGCCATACCCCAACTTATCCAGCAACCACATTGACCAGTTTATCGGGCACGACAATGACCTTGCGCACGGTTTTGCCCTGGATATGGCGGACAATGGTTGGATTGTTCAGCGCGAGCGTCTTCAGCTCTTCTTCGGTCGAAGAGGCTGGGACTGTGATGGTTTGCCGCACCTTGCCATTGACCTGGAGCACAATGGTTTTTTCTTCGGCAACAAGGGCTTGCGGATCGATTTCAGGCCAGCGCTCCTTGGTGAGCGAGCTGGTATGGCCTGTTTTTTCCCACAGTTCTTCCGCAATGTGGGGGGCTATGGGAAAGAGCACGGTTAACACCGTTGCCATGGCCGAGGAAAAGACCGTATCGCCAACGGCTGCCAGATTGTCCTTCACCCCGTACATATCGTTCACCAATTCCATGATCGCGGCGATGGCGGTGTTGAATTGGAAGCGGTCGCCCATGTCTTCGCTGACTTTTTGCACGGTGGTGTGCTCTTTGCGTCGAAGCGCTGTGGCTTCCTTGGTTTTGGCGTCTGCGGCTGTGGCTTGGAGAGCGCGGAGGGGGAGACAGTGCTCTTGGGTCTCTGTGTACAGGCGCCAGACGCGGGCGAGAAAGCGGGATGCGCCTTCGATGCCGGAATCCGACCAGTCAAAATCGCGTTCAGGCGGGGCGGCAAAGAGGCAGAACAGTCTCACTGTGTCAGCGCCGAAGCGGTCGATCATCTCCTGGGGGTTGACGATATTGCCCTTGGATTTGGACATCTTGCTCCCTTCTTTCAAGACCATGCCCTGGGTGAGCAGATGGGAGAAGGGTTCGCGCAAGGTTTTGGGGTAGATGCCAAGATCGCGCAGCGCCTTGGTGAAGAAGCGCGCGTAGAGAAGATGGAGAATGGCGTGCTCCACGCCCCCGATATACTGATCAACCGGCAGCCAGTATTCGAGTGCTTCGGGATTGAAGGCGGCTTTTTCCTCTCTGGCTGCGGTGTATCTGGCAAAATACCAGGACGATTCCATGAAGGTGTCCATGGTGTCGGTTTCTCGTCTGGCTGGTTTGCCGCATCGGGGGCAGCGGGTTGCGTAGAAGGATTCCTCTTCGGGCAGGGGGGATTTGCCATCAGGGCGAACCTGGATATCGAGGGGCAGCACAATCGGCAGATGCGCTGGATCTTCCGGCACAAGGCCGCAGGATTCGCAATAGACCATGGGAATCGGCGCTCCCCAATACCGTTGCCGCGAGATATTCCAGTCACGCAGGCGGTATTGCACGCTCTTTTTGCCAAGGCCGAGGCGTTCGAGCTCACGGGTGACTGCTTCCTTGCCCTCTTCGCTCGGCATGCCCGTAAATTGACCGGAATTGATCATGGTGCCGGGATCCGACATAGCACACGTTTGCGGATCGGGAATGCCTGTTTCTGGGCAGATGATGGGGATGATGGGCAGGTCGTATTTTTTGGCGAATTCAAAATCGCGTTGATCGCCGTAGGGCACGCCCATAACCGCTCCTGTGCCGTAGCTCGCGAGCACGAAATTGCCGAGCCAAATGGGGATGCGTTTCTTGGTTATGGGATGCAAGACAAAGACATCGATGGGTATGCCCTCTTTCTCCAAGGTTTCGGACTGGCGATCGAGGCGATCCATGTTGCGGATCTTGGTGATAAAGGCGTTGATAGCCTCGAAGTTGGGACTGTCCTTGATCAAGAGAGGAACCAAGGGATGTTCTGGCGCCAAGGTCATAAAGGTTACGCCAAAGAGGGTGTCAGGGCGGGTGGTAAAGACCGTAATGGAATCAGCCCCTTCAACAGGCTTTTCCAAGGGAAAGGTCACCTGGCAACCAATGGATTTGCCGATCCAGTTTTTTTGCATGGCGAGCACGCGGTCAGGCCAGGCGCCATTGGCTAAGAGCGGCAGATCGGAAAGCAGTTCGTCCGCATAGGCGGTGATTTTGACAAACCACTGGGTCAGCTCTTTCTGCTCGACTGTGCTATCGCATCGCCAGCATTTGCCCTCGATCACCTGCTCGTTGGCCAAGACGGTCATGCAGGAGGGGCACCAGTTCTGCGGGGCTTTTTTGCGGTAGATTAAGCCCTTTTCGTAGAGCTTTAAGAAAAATTCTTGCTCAAAGCGGTAGTATTCGGGTCTGCAGGTGGCTATTTCTCGATCCCAGTCGTAGGAATAGCCCAGCCGCATGAGCTGGCTGCGCATCGTGCTGATATTGGAGTAGGTCCAGGCAGCCGGATGGACATGGTGTTTGATGGCCGCGTTTTCCGCCGGCAGGCCAAAGGCGTCCCAGCCCATGGGATGGAGGACATTGTAGCCTTGCATGCGTTTTGTGCGGGCTATGACGTCGCCGATGCAATAGTTGCGCACATGCCCCATGTGGATGTTTCCGGAAGGATAGGGAAACATTTCCAGCACATAGTATTTGGGGGTGCTGGGATCAAGTTGGGCGCGACAAACGCCTTGCTCCTTCCATACACGCTGCCATTTTTCTTCAATGGCACCAGGTACATAGGGTGTCTTTTGCATAGAGAATCCTGTTTCTTTCAGCGGCATCAGGATTCCTGCTTCATGGCTGCTTCCAGGATGCCGTGGATGAATTTTTTGGCAGAGGGTTCGGCAAATTCTTTGCACAGGTCGAGCGTCTCAGCCATAATGACCTTGGGCGGGGTTTGGTGGAGAAAGAACAGTTCAAAAAAAGCCAGGCGGAGAAGGGTTCGCTCGATGGTTCCCAAGCGTTCAATCCGCCAGTTTGTGAGTCGCTCCTGGATGCGGGCATCGATAGCCTGGCATTGAGACCACACACCATGCACCAGTTCCCAGGCAAAGCCGCTCGTTTCCTTGGTCTCTTCCTGCGGATTGTCCTCGTTGGTCGGGATTGCCAGATAGCTGTTTTTGACATCGTCTTCGGTGGGCGCCTGCGTAAAGGAGAGGCTGTAGAGGACTTGAAAGGCCGCAACACGCGCCTGATGCCGTTTGGTCTTTTCTTTTCCCATAAATCAAAGCTGCTCCAGGACGTGGAGCGTTTCGAGCATGGCCAGCGCTGCCTCAACGCCCTTGTTGCCGGCCTTCGATCCTGCCCGCTCAATGGCCTGGTCGATGGTGTCGCAGGTGAGCAGGCCAAAGCCGATCGGAATCTCGTAGTTCAGCATCACCTGGGCAATGCCCTTGCTCGCCTCGGTACAGACGTAGTCAAAATGGGGGGTTGCGCCGCGGATCACCGCGCCTAAGGCAATGAGGGCGTCGTAGCGCTTGCTTTTGGCCACCTTCTGGCACACAAGCGGCAGCTCAAAGGCGCCGGGCACATGGATGAGCGTAATGTCCTCTTGGCTTGCCCCATGCCGTTCCAAGCAATCCAGGGCACCTGTCACAAGATTGTTGACAATAAAACTGTTGAAGCGGGTTGCGACAATGGCAATCTTGTGATGGTCGCAAAGGAGGGAGCCATCGATGGTGTGAAGAGTGGGCATAGGTAGTCCTGTTGGTTAGAAAAAGCCATGGCGGGCGAGAAAATCCTGGGTCAGGGAAGCCGTCGGTTGTTGACAATGCTTGGCAACGTATTTGGCGAGAATGTCGGTCTCAAGATGCAGGGTGCGACCTTGGGTCCAGTCTTTGGCCGTGGTGTTTTTGACGGTTTCAGGGATGATGTTGACCGTAAAGGTCGTGTTCTCCACGCTGTTCACCGTCAAGCTGATCCCATCGAGCGCAACAGAGCCTTTTTCCACAATTTCCTTCGCGTGCTGGGAGGGAAAGGTGAGGGTTATTTCTTTGGATTCCCCCTGTGCTCGGATACGCTGGATCGTTGCCAGGCAATCCACATGGCCTGTGACAAGATGACCCCCGAGTCTATCGCACAAGCGAAGCGCGCGCTCAAGGTTGACACATGTGCCCTGGCGCATGGTTTGAAGGGTTGAGCGGGCAAGGGTCTGTTTGGAGGCATAGACACTGAAGGTGGTGTGCGCATGCTTTTCCACGGTGAGGCATAAGCCGTTGACAGCAATGGATTCGCCGTCAACGATATTGGTGAAGGCCTCGTCAACCGTGGGGCAGATACTGAGGCGCATGTCAGCGCCTAAGGGAGTCACTTTCTGCACAATACCTAGGGACGCGATGATGCCGGTGAACATGAGACCTCGGGAAGGGGCTTTGGCCGCAGAAGGATGTGCACATCGTCTCCGCAGAGGTGGACGTGGCTTGTGCGGAGGTGGATGGCGTCCTTGAGGGTGAGGGGGGTGCGACCGGAAAAAAGAGGAAGGGCGCTGTTGTCGGCGAGAATGATGGGCGCTAGATGCAGATGGAATTCATCCACAAGATTGGCTTCAAGAAGGCTTCGGGCAAGGAGGCCTCCGCCTTCACACAAAACGTAGGGGCAATGCAGCTCGGCCAAGATCAACTGGAAGAGCGCGTTCAAATCAGCTGCGCCGTCGGCACATTGGGGTATGGGAAAAACGCGCACCCCGAGCGTTCGGAGCTCCTGGGCAAGCGTGGATGCGGCGCACGCTGCCGAGGAAAAAAAAATGGTCTCGGTGGGGCGATGGGTGAGAAGAGCAAAGGCGTCCTGCGCCTTTGGCAAATGGCTTGTTATGACACCGGCCAGGGGCTGCTTGGGATTGTTGGCTGTGCGAACAGTGAGCTTGGGATTGTCCGTGCGAAAGGTGTTGCCGCCAACAAGAACCATGCCGTTTATGCGGCTTATGGCTTCGCGAAGGCGATGCACGTGTTCGCGTGAAGCCTCGCAGCTGATCCACTGGGAGTGGCCGCTTCGGGTTGCGATGCGACCGTCCATGGACGCGGCCATTTTGAGGAGAATATAGGGACGCTTGTCTTTCTTCCAGGCGAGAAAATCCGCGAGCATATCCTGGCATTCTTGCTCAAGAACAGGGCCAATCACCTCAATGCCATAGGATTCGAGAATCTCTTTGCCGCCAGCGGCTTCGAGGGTGGGATCCCGCATCCCAAAAACCACGCGACGAATCCCCGCTGCACGCAAAGCCTCTGTGCAGGGTGGGGTTTTGCCAAAATGGCTGCAGGGCTCGAGCGTCACCACCATGGTGAGGCCTTTGGGATCAATGCCAGCCTCTTTGGCTGCGTGTAAACACGCCACTTCAGCGTGCATGGAGCCGGCTTTCGCATGGTAGCCGCGAGCAACAATACCCTGCTCAGACACCAAGACAGCCCCTACCGAGGGATTGGGATAGGTCTGCCATTTGCCGCGTTCTGCCTGCGCGAGTGCCTCATGCATGCAGTCTGCATACGCTTCACTCATGCCGTCTTTTCAGCGTTCGGGAGGAAACGCTGCCTCCGCTTGGTCTGTGGGTTTTTGCACTTGGATGACAGGAATATGCGCCTGGCGCAAGAGATCCTTGGAGAGGTCGTCGGGATAGGCTTCGGCGTAGTAGATGGTCTTGATGCCGCAGTTGATGAGCATTTTGCAACACAGCACGCAGGGAAATGTTGTGCAGTAGAGATCCGTGCCGAGTAAGGAGATGCCGCTTGTCGCTGCCTGGATGATGACGTTTTGCTCGGCGTGGATGCCGCGGCACATTTCATGGCGCTGTCCTGAGGGGATGTGCATCTCCTCGCGCAGACAGCCGATTTCAAGACAGTGCGGCAGCCCCTTGGGGATGCCGTTATAGCCTGTGGCTATGATCCGATTGTCCCAGACAGCCAGCGCCCCCACCTGTCTGCGTCGGCATGTTGAGCGTTCGGCAACAAGGTAGACAATGCGCATAAAATAGGCTGACCAGGGGAGGCGTTCCATGGAAGTTACCAGGCAAAGAGGGGGAAGGAACGCACAAAGGACTGGACGTTGTCGCGGATTTTCCGCAGCGCCTCTGGTTCATTGTGGTGTTCGATCGCTTCCATGATAAAGACCGCGATGATGCGCATATCGTCTTCTTTGAAACCACGGGTGGTGAGAGCAGGAGTCCCCAAACGGATGCCGCTCGTGACCTTGGGCGGTTGGGTGTCAAAGGGGATGGTGTTTTTATTGACCGTAATGCCGGCGCTGTCGAGGGCGATCTCAGCCTCTTGGCCTGTCAGGTCTTTGTTGGTGAGGTCGATCAAAAGCAGGTGATTGTCGGTGCCGCCAGAGACCAGGGTGAAGCCGAAATTGGTCAATTCTTCGGCGAGCACGCGGGCGTTGGTGACCACTTGTTTCTGGTAGTGGACAAAGCTCTGGCGCAAGGCCTCTTTAAAGGCCACAGCCTTGGCCGCAATAACGTGCATAAGAGGGCCGCCCTGCATACCAGGGAAGATCTGCGAATCGATTTTTTTGGCGTAGTCGGCGTTTTGGGTCAAAATCATGCCCCCACGCGGTCCTCGCAAGGTCTTGTGGGTGGTTGTTGTCACGACATCGGCATAGGGAATGGGGCTCATGTGCAAGCCGGTTGCCACAAGACCCGCGATATGCGCCATATCGACCAGAAGATAACAGCCCACTTCCTTGGCAATAGCCGCAAAGCGCTCAAAATCGAGAGCTCGGGGATAGGCGCTGGCACCGGCAATGAGCAGATTGGGTCTGGTCTCCTTGGCCAGGTTCATGAGCGCATCGTAGTCAATGGTACCTGTCTCCCGATCCACCCCATAGGGCACGATGTGAAACTGCCGGCCAGAGAAATTGACCGCGCTTCCGTGGCTCAGATGCCCACCATGGCTCAAATTCATGCTCATGATGGTGTCGCCGGGTTTCAGGAAGGCATAATAGGCAGCCATATTGGCCTGGGAGCCTGCATGGGGCTGGACATTGACAAAATTCGCGTGAAAGAGTTCCTTGGCTCTGTATCTGGCCAGCTCCTCGATGCGGTCGACGAATTCACAGCCGCCGTAGTAGCGCTTTCCCGGATAGCCCTCGGCGTATTTATGCGTCAAAATACTGCCTTGCGCCTGTCGCACAGCCGCAGAGACAAAGTTTTCCGAGGCGATCAGTTCCAGTTTGGAAACTTGACGGTTGGCTTCCTGCGCAATGGCTTTGGCCAGTTCGAGATCCTGTAAGAATATTTCTTCCATGCATGAGTCCCTTTTTTGCGTTGCGTGGGCTCCTTCTCTCAGTGCTCTGAGGGAAGTGGTATCAAGAGAGGGGTGCCGGCATTGGTAGGAGTCTAGGCGTCGTAGCGTCGCAAAATAACACTGGCATTGGTGCCGCCAAAACCAAAGGAATTGCACATAGCGTATTCACAGGCGATCTTCTTGCTGCCGTCGGCCATGTAGTTGAGATCGCATTCCGGTGAAGGATCACGCAGATTGAGCGTGCCTGGGAGCATACCTGTGTGCAGGGCAAGAGCCGTAAACACGGTTTCAATGCCGCCCGCTGCACCGAGCAAATGCCCTGTGCTCGACTTGGTCGCGGAGATGAAGAGCTTTTTCGCATGCGATCCAAAAACCAGCTTCATAGCCTTGGTTTCGGTCGCGTCGTTCAACATGGTGCTTGTGGCATGCGCGTTGATATGGGTGATGGCTTCAGCTGGCAGATTGGCGTCTTTCAAGGCTTTTTGCATGGCGAGCGCCATGCCTTCACCGGTTTCGAGCGGCGCTGTCATATGGTAGGCGTCACAGGAGGCTCCGTAGCCAACGACTTCGGCGTAGATGCGGGCACCGCGCTCTTTGGCGTGCTCATAGTCTTCGAGCAAGAGCAAGCCCGCGCCCTCACCAACCACAAAGCCGTCCCGTTTGCTGTCAAAGGGACGTGAGGCCAGTTCAGGGGTGTCGTTATAGTGGGTTGAGAGGGCTTTGAGGGCGGTGAAGCCCCCCACGCCGAGCGGGGTGATGGTTGATTCGGCACCACCTGTTACAACCACCTTCGCCCGATTGAGCAAAATTTCGCCAAAGGCTGTGCCCACCGCATGGATGCCAGAGGCACAGGCGCTTGAGGTGACAAAATTCGCGCCCTTGGCCTTGCTCTGCATGGCGATTTGGCCTGAGCCCATGTTGGAAATCAGCATGGGGATCATGAAGGGTGAGATTTTGGCAGGTCCTGCCTGGAGCAATTTGGTGTGGTAGGTTTCGATGGTCTTTAAGCCACCCAGCCCAATGCCCAAGATCACCGCGACATCGCTGGCGTTGTCGTCGGTGATCGTGAAATTGGCATCTTTGAACAGCATTGCCTGGCTGGCAACGGCAAACTGCGTGAAACGATCCATATGTTTCAGTTGTTTGGCCGTCATATAGGCTTCTGGTGCAAAATTTTTCACCTCGCCCGCGATTTTGGAAGAAAAATTGCTGGCATCAAACAAGGTGATTGGGCCGATTCCGGACTGTCCTTCAAGCAGGCGATTCCACGATGTTTCAATATCATTGGCAAGGGGTGTGACGCCGGCAATACCAGTAATGACAACTCGAGAGCGCACCATGAGAAATCCTTTTGACAATGCTGTGTGTGGCAGAGGAAAGAAAACGGGAAACTCGCGGCACGACCTCCTAAGAGATCGTGCCCTTGGCGTTATTTTTTGGCATTCTCAATATAGGCAACAGCATCTTGCACTTTCTGGATTTTCTGAGCATCTTCGTCGGCGATCTCAATGTCGAATTCTTCTTCCATGGCCATGATCAGCTCGGTGAGATCCAGAGAATCGGCACCCAAATCCTCAACAAAGGACGCTTCGGGCTTGACATTGGCGGCATCCACGCCCAGTTGATCCACGATAATTTTTTGCACTTTTTCAGCAATATCAGACATAGCTCCTCCAAGACGATGTTTTGCTTGTACACGATCCATGATGGGTACTCAACCTGAGGTTGAGTACGGGTTTGGGTGGTTAGCAGTAGAGACCGCCGTTCACCGAAAGAACCTGCCCCGTGATATACCCTGCCGCATCGCTCGCGAGGAACGCAACCGCTGCAGCAACGTCTTCAGGGGTTCCCATGCGCTGCAGGGGGATGGCGGCAAGATATTGGCTTTTGACAGCGGCAGGCAGGTTGGCCGTCATGTCGGTTTCTATAAAGCCTGGAGCTACGGCATTACAGGTGATATTCCGTGCGGCCAATTCCTTGGCCGAGGATTTTGTCAAGGCAATAATACCGGCTTTTGCCGCAGCATAATTGGCCTGCCCCGCATTGCCCATAAGGCCGACCACCGAGGCAATGCTTATGATGCGACCAGCGCGTCGCTTGATCATGATTTTTGCAGCTTCTTGTGTTGCGACAAAGGTGCCGCGCAAACAGACGTCAATGACATGGGTAAAATCGTTTTCGCTCATACGCACAAGCAGGCCATCCTTGGTGATCCCGGCATTATTGACCAGGCAGGCGAGATTGAGCGTTTTCAGATGGCTGAAGAGATCGCGGATGGCGTCTGTGTTTTCGATATCGAGGATATGGCATGCGGCAACGCCTCCTGCCTGCTCAATGTCCGCAACGCAGGCGAGCGCTTCCTCTTCTTTTTTCCGATAGGTGATGAGAACTTGAAAATCCTGGGCGGCAAGGGCTTGCGCTATGGCTTTGCCAATGCCTCGGGAGCCGCCGGTGACGAGGGCTATTTTTTTCTGCGGATCCAAAGCGTGCGAGAAAGGGTGTGCATCCATGACAAACCTCGGCGAGAAGAACCTGGGTCAATGGTCGAAAAAATGCATGCCACAGCACTGAGCGTGTCTGTTGTCGATCCCTGTCTCCATCGTAAAAAAGGTGTTTCGAATACGTTCTTCCCCATGAGGCGCTTCCATGGAATCGCTGCACAAAGTGGCTTGGGGAGAACACGAAGAGAAGAGGCGGAGGGAGAAGGGAGAGGATGGATCTCAGAGCGATCGCGAGAAGCGGGTCAATTCCTCATTGGCCACAATGGCTTCAGCTAAGCGCGCATTGGTCTCTTTGCGGACAAAGGTGCCGCCCATTTTAATGGCATTGCTCATAGCCAGGCTGTTTGACCGTCCGTGACAGACAATCACCAGCCCCTGGAGGCCGAGCAACGGGGCTCCACCGTAGGAAGCGTAATCAATGGTTCGGGCAAATTCCTTGAAGGCGCCCTTGGCCAGCATGGCGCCGAGCGCTGGGAGAATACCCGAAGTGAAGAGCCGTTTCAGCATGCGCACAAGCGATGAGGCCAATCCCTCGCTCATCTTAACCACAACATTGCCGACAAAGCCGTCGCACACAACGACATCGATATTGCCTGTGAAAATGTCTCGACCTTCTGCATTGCCAACAAAATTGATGTGCTGCGCCATTTTGAGCAATTCGTAGGCCTCTTTGACCTGGGAATTGCCCTTGCCTTCTTCCTCCCCGATGCTGAGCAGGCTCACGCGGGGGGAGGGATAATTCAGAAGGTCGCGGGTAAAGGCGTCGCCCATCAAGCCGAATTGGAAGAGATGATAGGGTCGGCAATCGACATTGGCACCGGCATCGATGACAACAACAGGATTTTTTTCTGTCGGGAGCATAGCTGCCAGTGCAGGGCGCTCCACACCGGGCAGGCGTCCTATGGTAAAGATACCACAGGCAACCGCTGCCCCGGAGTGACCTGCGCTGACGACGCCATTGGCTGTGCCTTCTTTGACCAAACGGCATGCAACCTGAATTGAGGCGTCTTTCTTGCGGCGTAAGACATCACTGGCCTTGTCATTCATCCGAACAACATCGCTTGCATGAACCACATCATACATGGCACCCGTGAGATCGAGTCGTTCCAATTCATGCTCGATCTTTTGGGTGTCTCCGACAAGGCGCACGTGGAGATCATACCGCTTGGACGCATCAATGGCACCAGGAACAACCACTTGGGGGCCGAAATCGCCCCCCATGGCATCGACAGCTATGACTGGTTTGTCCTTCATTAGACGTTCGTCGATTCAGCTTTTGGTTTGGTGTAGGAAACCTGATGGTATTTGCCGCATGTGGGGCAGATCCTGTGGGGAAGGGTATACGAGCCACAGGTGCAAACAATGACAGAAGGCACGGCAATGCGATCGTGGGAACGGCGCATGCCTTTGCGTGAACGAGATTTTTTATTCTGCTGGACAGCCATGGGAACTCCTCACAAAAAAAGAGACAACTGTGTGCGTCCAAAGCAAGGGGACGCAGACAGGAATGGTCATGCAAAGAGCAATGTGTATGTCCTTTGGCCGATTTTGTCAAAGGGAATTGCCGCATGCCAGAAAGCGTGTTGCAGCGCAGGAGTCTTGGGGGTGTGGCCATAACAAAAAAAACCTCTAAAAAGGATTTTTTAGAGGTTTTTTTTGGTTTAAGCGTTTTCGGATGGTTGGATCTTTTGCAAGACGTTTTTCCGATACTCTGTAAAAAGGTTTTTATCCAAGGGAAGATGGGCACCCACGTCGTTCAGGATTGCCTCGAGGGTCTCTTTGGAAAGGGTGTGTTCCAATTGCGCCGCGTCCTGAAGATTGAACTTGTCGTGGAAAAGCGGGACGCTTCGCTCTAAGCCTTTTTTCGCCCTTTCAGCAGGAACCCTGCCCTCACATTCGAGGGCGAACGGCCCTTTCTGGAGGGAATTCTTCACGGCTTGCCAATCGATACCGGTTTTGTACACCTGGTTCAGAATGGCGACGAGCAGGATGTTCATTGCATGATAAAAATCATTGTCATACCAACGCAAATGCCACACGTGAGAGTTTGAGCCCTTGGTTAAGATCCCCTCTGCATCTTCATTCACTGATTGCCAGGTTTTGCCCATGATCAAAACAAAGAGGATGGTGTTTAATGCTTTTCGTATGCTTTTGGGTTTTGCCCCTGAGCCTCTTTTGCGGAAATAAAAATCATCCTCCACACCAAACCGGGGGTTGCTATAAATTTTTATTAACGGTTCAATTAAAAACCAAAAAGAATCTAATATGCCTACGTATTCTTTAAAGAGGCTTTCTTCTGAAAAAGTATTTTCCATAGAACTCTATCTTTTTTTAAAAGTTTATTGATATTCAATAAGGCAAGGCACATCACAACAAAGCGTTGTTGAAACAATTTTTACCCGTGTCTTGCCAAACAGATCAAAAACATCAAGATCTTGGTCAAAGCCAAGAGCGCTTTGGAATCGTTACAGCGATCTTGATCGTGTTGAAAACGTGGTTCAATACAAGTCGTTGTTGTGAGAGGGCGTATGCTACAACAACCGCAATAGCCATATCCTTTTTATCACACTTTGACAAGCATCCCTTCTGTCATTTGCTTGGGATGGAAAGCGAACGAAAGACAGCCAGGCGAGGATCCCCTGCTCCTTCGTGACATTGACATGTTTCGCGATTGCGGTTTGCGCCACACTGAGGGCAGAGGCCTTTGCAGTCGGGCGTACAAAGAGGGTTTATGGGGGTTGCCAGCACAAATTCTTCCCACAAAAGCCCCGAAAGATCGAGAAAGAGGTTCCCGTTTTCTTCGGCTATGCGGGTTTCTTCGACCAAATCCCCTTCGTCCTCGCCAGGGAGGGGTTCAAAATCCCGGAAATGGGTGGACAAGGGAAAAACGCACGGATCAAGGCATCGGTTACAGGGAATACAAAGAGCCCCTTCGATTGTCCCCTCGACAAGGCAGCCTTCTTGGGTTTTTTGGATAGAGACCGTTGCCCGAAGCGGCGTCTGTATCTCGATAGCGAGATGGAATTCGGCAATGCCCTCTGTCCAAAGGGTTTGGTCTGTGATGGTGAGCTGGGCTCCGCTTGCTGGAATTTCAAGCAGGGGAAGATGAAAGGGGTGTTGCTGCATAGGGTTTTCTGTGTTGCTGGGTAGAAGGGTTGTTTGCAAGGGGACTGGTTTTAGCGTAGAGAAGAGGCCGATTAGTGGTTACGAGGTACTTTTTTTTCTTTTGTTCTTTGTTTTTTTGAGGAGTCTATGCGTTTCTGTGTTTTTTTTGTCTGTGTGATGGTTTGTTTGGGCGTTGCTTGCCCTTCTTTTGCCGATGATACGGCTACGCTTCAAAAGGCCTGGGAGACCTACAATATCGGCCATTATAAGGAGACCATGACGCTTTTGCAGCCCTTGGCGAGCAATGGCAATGCAACAGCGCAGATTCTCGTTGGCCGCTGTTATGAAAACGGGCTTGGCGTGCCCCAGAATATGGAGACAGCCGCCAAGTGGTATGCCCTGGCAGCAGAGCAAAACAATCCGCAGGCCATGGTGCTTTTAGGGTATTGCTATGAACATGGCCTTGGGGTGCCGAAAGATACGGCAAAAACCGTATCCCTGATGGAAGGCGCTGCCAACAAAGGATCGGCTGAGGCGCAGTTCAATGTGGCAATGTATTACAACTTGGGCAAATACGGCAAGGCCAAGGATTTCAACGCCAGTTTTGCCTGGGCCAAACGCAGTGCCGACCAGGGCTATGCCGAAGCAGAGCGCTATGTTGGCGCCTGCTATGAAAACGGCATTGGCACCCCTGTTGATCTTGCTCTCGCCAAAGAATGGTTTGCAAAGGCCGCGAAAAAGGGGCTTGGCAAGGAAGGCACGATCGTGCAGAAACACGCCTTGCCCTAAGAAAATCGATACAGCAATGCCACAGATACACCAATCTGTGGCACTTTTTTATGTGTGCTGGTTGGCAAGGGTGTGGATGTCCTTGATTTCGAGTTCTGGATTGGCAATGCCCCGAAACATATTGAGCCGAAGGACAAAGGCCAGTTGCACGTATTTGCCGACCAAGGTTTGTGGCGGATAGGCCTCGGCCATACGCCAGCCCTTGGCTGTCATCCTGATATTGGATTTCTCGTCAAAAACGGTCATCAGAATGTTGCGCTGGTCATAGCCTAAGTAGTCGTGGCGTTCGACCAGAAGCGGTGGCGACGAAAAAATCGGTTCGGGATTTTTTTGGCCAAAGGGTTCGAGCAAGGCTATTTCCGCCAGGGTCTCGGCGCAAAAGGCATGGGCTAAGGAGATTTCTCCGTCGAGCAAAATTTTCTGCTGCTGGGGCTGCATGGCCAGATGTTTGGCTGCGCAGGCGTCGAATTTTTTTCGGAGGGTTTCGAGCATGGTTGGCGCGATATTTAAGGCCGCAGCCGCCTTGTGCCCACCAAAGGAGAGAAGGCAGGAAGAGATTTCTGTCAGCATCCCGTGGAGGTCGAGGTCGCCAACCGTTCGGCCTGAGCCTTTCAAATGGTCACCCGCATCGCAGAGAATAAAGGTCGGGCGGGCAAATTCTTCGACAATGCGCGAGGCCACAATCCCAATCACGCCCGGATGCCAATGGCTGCCGTAGAGAATGAGGGAAGAGGTATAGGTTTTGAGCGATTGCTTGGCCTGCAGGCGGGCTTCCTGGAGGATTTTTTCTTCCTCGCTCCGCCTCTGGGTGTTCAAGGCATCCAGTTCTTGAGCCAGCTTCATGGCCTCGTTGTGATCCTTGGTGCGCAACAGCTTCAGCGCTGTTTCCGCGTGTTGCATCCGGCCAGAGGCGTTGAGACGCGGCACAAGCCGAAAGCTTATCTCTGTGCTCTTCATTTCCGCGGCGATATTGATGCGCGAAACCACCTTGAGCGCCGCAATACCCAAGCGTTTGGCCTGGGTTATGTGTTTGAGTCCGCCAGCAACCAAGAGTCTGTTTTCCCCGGTTAAGGGCATCAAATCCGCCAAGGTGCCGAGAGCGACCAAATCCAGGCACGTGTCCATGCGGTAGGGCTCAACCTTGAGACGGCTTGCCAAAAGATGGTTGACCGCAGCCATGAGATAGAAGGCAACGCCCACACCGGCTAATTCCTGGCACGGTGTTTTGTCCTTGGGCATGATGCGGGGATTGATAATGGCATCGGCGCAGGGCAATTCTTTTTGGGGGAGATGGTGGTCGGAGATGATGACCGTCATGCCCAAGTCTTTGGCTTGCGTGACAGCGGCGAGATTGGAAATACCGCAGTCCACTGTGAGCAAGACTTCATAGCCCTCTTCCCGCATCTTTTGGAGATAGGGCAGATTGAGGCCATATCCCTCGGCGTGGCGATGGGGGAGATGATGGCCTGGGTGGATGCCGTAGTGTTCGAGCACATCGAGGCAGAGGGTGGTTGCTGTGATGCCATCGACATCGTAATCGCCCCAGATCAAGATTTTCTTGCCCTGGAGAAGATTGTCCGCCAAAAGCTGGGCGCCGAAGGGAACATCAGGCCATTGATTGGGCGGGGTCAGGCGTTTTAAGCGTGGCGAAAGAAACGCATCCATTTCCCGAACATCCTGAAAGCCTCGTCGCAGCAGGATGTCCGCCAGAAAAGGCGATATATTGAGTGTTTTGGCAAGATCAGCAAGGTGTTCCGTATGCGGTGCTTCCCTGAATTGCCAGTATTTTTCTCTCGTCACTGGAACGGTATCCTTGGCTAGGCGTTTCTCTCCCATTTATTTGTTGGCGTTTTCGAGCAGCTGCGGCAGCGACATGGCTTCGGGTTCAACGCGAGGGAGTGACTGGACGGCTTGTTGCGGTACGGCTTGGGATGGAGGAGGTGTTGATACCACGTCGCTTTCATCGACAGCAGCAGGTTCCTCTTCCTGCGATCGTGCGATAACTTGGTTGACGGCCGGAAGACGATCCTGGGGGACAAGGTTGCGTTGGATCAACCATGCAAGAAATTTGAGCGAAGGCACATGGTGCGGGGCAATACCCAGAGCCATAAGAAGGTTGTCGATACATTTGGGAATGTTGTTGCCTTCAAGATAGGCGCGTGCCACATTCATATAAAGATTTTCGTCGCTTTGCGTCAAGGCAATCGCCCGTTCGTAATAGGCAATGGCCTGGGGAATCATCTTATTTTTGCGAAGTTGAATACCAAATTCATTGAAGAGATGTTTATGCTCGGTTTCAAAGGCGCTGTCTAATTTGACAAGGCGGTCGAAGATGTTTTGGGCTTTACTGGTATCGCCCCGTTCAAGATAGGTCAAACCAATGCCAAAATTGGCGCGCACATTGTCGCTGTCGACCTTGAGGGCTGCGGAATACTGGTGTTCCGCGCTGAAGTGTTCGCCTTTTTGGAGATGATCGTCGCCTTTGTTGATGGTATCGTTCAGCTTCTGCATCTTGGGAAAGACGGAACTTTGATAGAATTCCGGCTCAGGCGCGAACTTGGTGAGCAGATCCTCCATGGAGATCGTGCGTTTGGGACCGCTCGGCACGTAGTTGGTGTTGAGGGGCTGACAGACGATTGCATCTTCTTTTTGGTCGACAAACCAGAAGGTTTTGTGAACGCTTTTTCTGGTTGTTGTGCCTGTGCCGACCTTGCGCACTTCCTGGGAGGAGAAGACCCCGTGGATGCGGGGCGTTTTTGTTTCAGCTTGCATATCGTTGGATTGGTTTTGGTGCATAGTACGGTTCTCCTAAAATATCACGCCACTTCTGTTCTTAAAACGCGGTGCACGGTAGCGAAGATTCGCTGATCGCAGGCTGCGCCGATACTTTGCTCGCTGTTGCATTTTTTTGTGAATCTGATTTTCAAAAGCCAACGGACATGCCCGCAGCGTTTTGTTGGATATAATGTGTTTCCGTTATATCCTTTTACGTAAACTTTTGCATTCATAAGGCAAAATAGTAAAATTAAACACAAAACACAGCACGAGAAAGTGCTGGTAGCGTTGCCATTCCCAGATCTACCAGCTTGGCATCATCGATAGGGGGAACGGGTAAGAAGGCTCGCCTTACCCTGTCGTATCACGTCTTTGTGTGCCACACTTCATCTCAACTCGCATCCAAGCAAAGGCTACGATGCGGGTCATACATTGCTATTTTCTCGAATATGAATGAAATGTAACACTAGGATAAGGCTATTTCGTCAAGGATCAATGCTGTGGCTTTTTTGGGATCCTGGGCTTCGAGGATGGGGCGTCCAACGACAAGATAGTCACAGCCCAGAGCCACGGCTTCTTTCGGACTTGCAACGCGGCGCTGGTCGTTGGCGCAGGCCCATGCGGGACGGATGCCCGGGCACAGGCATAAAAGATGGGGATGGCGGGCTTTGATGGCTGGCACTTCCTTGGGCGAGCACACAATACCGTCGAGATGACTTGTTGCAGCAAGGTCTGCCAGATCACTCGCAAAGAGCGACGGATCCTTGGCAATACCCGGCATTTCGTTGGGACCAAAACTGGTGAGAGCTGTCACCCCGAAAAGAAGGGGGGTTGCGGCCTTTTCTTTTGCCGCAACAGCGCCAGCCAGCATGCGCGCTCCTCCTTGGCAGTGGAGCGTGAGCATGGAAACGCCAAGGGATCGAGCCGAACACACGGCTCTTTCGACCGTATGGGGTATGTCGTAGAACTTGAGATCGAGAAAGACAGAGAGATGGCGATCGAGAAGCTTTTGGATCAAGGCCGGTCCATAGCGGGTGAACATTTCCATCCCCACCTTGCACCAGCGAAGCTGGGGGACAAGGGTGTCCACGAGGGCGATGGCCTGGGTGTCACTGGGTAGATCAAGAGCCAGGATCAGTTCAGCCATGATGCACCTTCTTGCATAAGATTTTGCAAAAGCGTTGTCTGTCGGTTGGGTGCAAGCGCTTTCGCACACACAAGGCAACGCAAGGATTCGTAGGCCTTTGACAGATCGTCGTTCACAATCAGCGCGTCGTACCAGGTTGCCTCGCTGATTTCTTGGGTGGCATTGGCAAGGCGTTTGGCGATTGTTTCCTTCGAATCAGCGCCCCGGCCTTGCAGGCGTTTGGCAAGCTCGGCGATGGAGGGGGGCACGATAAAGACGAAAAGAGCCTCAGGGAGGCTTTGTTTGAGTTGTTTGGCGCCTTGCACGTCGATATCAAAGAGGAGATTGTGGCCTTCGGCGAGAGCGTGACGCACAGGTTCGATGGGGGTGCCGTAGTAGTTGCCATGCACCTGCGCCCATTCCGCAAAATACCCTGCGTCCTTGCGCTGTTCAAAGGTCGCCCTGTCGATAAAATGGTAGTCGACCCCATCGATTTCCTGGGCGCGGGGAGGCCGTGTTGTACAGCTGACAGAATAGCAAAAATCGGGGAAATCCTTGCGCAAAAGGGCGATCAAGGTGCTTTTCCCGGCTCCTGACGGGGCACTCAAAACCAAGGCAATCCCTGGGTTGGGCATCAGGCTTTTTCCTCCTGACTGAAGCGTGCTTTGAGGGTTTCGGTCTGGATGGCAGAGAGGACGACGTGGTTGGAATCCAAAATGATGATGGCGCGGGTTTTTCGACCCTGGGTTGCATCGATCAGGCGGCCTGCCTCTCGCGCGTCCTCGCGAATGCGGCGGATGGGCGATGATCCTGGGGCAACAATGGCTGCGATGCGGCTTTGCACAACGTAATTGCCAAAGCCAATGTTGAGCAAGGGGTCGTTTGCCATGCCTTATTCCAGATTCTGCACCTGCTCACGGCATTTTTCGAGTTCGTTTTTAAAATCGACCACCAAGTGGGAGATTTGCACATCGCAAATTTTGTTGCCGCAGGTATTGATCTCCCGAAAACACTCCTGCAGGGTGAAGTCGAGTTTCCGTCCCGCGTCGACACCCGTGCGAAGCAGTTCATGGAGGCGGTCAAGATGCACGGACAAACGGGTCAATTCTTCGGTGACATCGATTTTGTCGGTGAGAATGACAATTTCCTGCAAAAAGCGGTCTTCGTCGAGTTCCACCCCAACGGCTGCGAGGCCTTCGCTGAGGCGTTCTTTGAGGTTTTCGAGGCGTTCTTCCTTGATGGCTGGCACGCGCTCAAGGAGCAGGCTTGTCCATTCTTCCATCGCGAGGATGCGTTGGGTGAGATCATTGGCCAAGGCCTTGCCTTCGGTCGATCGGCCTTCATTCCAATCCTCCAGCGCCACCGTCAAGCCTTCCAGAAGATCGTCCAGAAGGTCTTCAGCCGCATCCTCGTTGGCATCCCGCCAGAGCTGGGGGATGGTGAGAAGCGTATTGTAGTCGGGGGTAAAGGGGTGGCCTTGTTGTTGGGCAAAGGAGGTAAGGCAGTCAAGCATGCTTTTGGCTTGGCTTGTGTTAAAGAGCATAGTACCGCCGATGCCCTCGGCAAATTGGAGAAAAAGGCTTATTTCCACGCGACCACGCTGGGCATGGTTGCGCACTTCTTTTTCCAGACGTGGCTCAAGCCCGTGGAGGGCAGGGGGAAGTCGCCATTTGATATCCAAATGGCGACCGTTGACGCTTTTGATCTCCCATTGTTGGGTCATGGTGGCGTTTTCTATCAGACAACGGCCAAATCCGGTCATGCTGCGAAGCATTCGTGCTCCCGTTCGCTTGTGGTTCTCCAAAGGTTATTTCTATTCTAACGGCAAAGTATAGAAAAGGGACGTTGGAAAAGCAAGTCTTATGCCACGCCATTTCCCTCAAGCAGGGTTCGAACAAGGGTTATGGGATGGAGGCAGGTTTTGCCTGTTGCACCGGCGATTTGCAGACGACAGGTGCCGCATTCAGAGGCGACAACCGAAACCGGGGAGGATTTGACCGCATGAAAGAGAGCGGAACCGATGGTTTGGCCGATGGCGTATTTTTCCTTTTTAAAGCCATAGCTTCCTGAAATGCCGCAGCAGCCCGCATTGAGGTTGGTGATGGAAAGGCTTGGGAAGTATCGCAAAAGGTCAAAGCCTGGCAAGCCTTCGCCTTGCGCCCGAAGATGACAGGGCGCGTGGTAGAGGGCGCTGAGAGTGGGGGGATTGGGCGAAAGCGCAAGTTCTGACGAGGCGATGAGTCTGGCAAGAAAATCCATAGCATCGATGACGTTTGGATTCCCGTAGGTCTTGGTCACAGTTGGGAAAAAGGCCGCAAGCTCTCGTGTGAGCATGAGGCGGCAGCTTGGGCAGGTGGTGATAACGGGGATGGATGCTTTGGTGAGTTCTGCCACGACCTTGGCATTTTGGGTGGCATTGGCCAAGGCATCGTCTTTGAAGCCGCCACTGATCAGGGGGATACCACAGCAGACAAAGTCTTTGGGAACAAGAACGCGGTAGCCTGCCTGGTTGAGCACCCAGACCAGGTCAAAGCCTGTCTGCGGATCGTAGTAATTGGTATAGCAGCCGGGAAAAAAGGCAACAACCTTGCCCTGGGCTTGATCTATGCGTTGAATATGGTCGCGAAAGGGCTCCTTGGCAAAGGAGGGCATGGGGCATTGTTTGGCAATGCCAATGCCATCGAGAATCAATCGGGTGAGGGAGAGACCAAGAGCCCAGTTTCTGAGAGAGGCTGGCACATACTTGGTGGTTCTGGCCAAGAGTTCGCCGTGGGCGACGATCCAGTCGCGCAGGCTGGGTGGGGTCTTGCGGCACTGTTCAAGCCGGGCAAGCATGTTGATGGTTGCAACCGGCACGTTTTGCGGACAGCTGATTTCGCAATTTTTGCAGTTCGCGCAATAATGCAGCGAGGCGTCTTCGACAATGCCCAGGAGGCGGAAGCGTTCAAAGGCAGGTCCTATCATGCGGGGGCCTAAGAATGCCGGCGTAGCCTCTGCAACCGGGCAATGAACCACGCATCCAGAGCATGCAAGACACGTATCGGGATTCAGATGAACGCTCATAATGCACCCATACCTATAGAATGTGCTGCCTGTATTCCGGCATACCATCCGCTTGCAATAGCAACGCCATGGCCGCTTTTTTCTGTGGTGAAGTCATAGCCACCCAGGGTGCGGCCTGCCACAAAGACATTGTCGAGGCAGCGCGTGCCGTCGGCATCGAGAGCACGAAGCGTTGCGTCTACAGAGACTCCCAGTCGATTGATCAGATGATTGCCCAAGGCGTTGGTGTCGCAGCGAGGGAGGGTTGTGGCGTTTGGAATCGGAAAACGGAAAAGGGGTTCTGTACAGGTTGTTGGATCCGTCTGGATGCCACCGCCTAAGATACCGCCTGTTGCGAGCACAAAGGCTTTGGCGCCAAGACGCACCCCATGGTCGCTGGCAAAAACCTCTTGGCAATGCGTATCTACAATATCGGCCTTGTCGATTTTGCAGTTTTCGACGAAACGGATTTGTTTGGCTGTGGCTTCCTTGAGCAAAATCTCCCGAAGCCTGATGCCGCCAACCCCTGGTGGAATGGAGATCAATTCTCGGATTTGACACCCCAGGCTTTGGCTAAGATTTTCGCAGAGGCCATGGGTGTAGGAGGTGCCGAGGATGGGGGGCAGCATAATCACGTCATAGTCATGGGCAAAGCGTCCAAGGCAGGTCAGAAGCCAGGATTGACCGTTCTCGGTATTGACATGCCGGGCAATATCCAAGGCTGTTATGCCCCTGTGAGAAGCAGGGAAGGGCGAAGGAAGCGTTGTTTGCTCTATGCGCGTGTGTGAGAGCATGGGATGCTGCGAGAGAATCATTTGGCAGAGTTTGGGGCTTATGTCGCGCAGTCCAGCCACACCGCATACGAGCGCGCGTTTCGCGGTATACAAAATCGTTGCGTCAGCGCTTTTGGGGATCAGATAGCTTGGTTTGACAGTTCCTAGAATTGTCGGAACCAGGGTGTTCACCCGTTCGCCATTGGCTGTATTGACGCAAAAAGGCGCATGGTATTTGGCCAGCAAGGCTTCAAAGGCATCCAGTGCCTTGCGGACATTGTCTTGCCCAATCAGGGAATACGGATGATCGCTGGGCAGCTTCGCCATCGCTGCCCAGGGATCGTCGCACACCTTCCCCTCGATCACCCCCAACAGGTCGATACAGCCAGAGCTTATGGCGATTATCCCTTGGCCGTTGCAGGCAACGGTCACATTGCAGCCACATTCAGCACAGGCGATAGCTGCGGTGAGTCCTGCAAGGCCGCTTCCAATGACGACGACATCACTTGGTGCTTGCATACTGTTGTCCATTTAGGTTGAGCACACCGCAATAGATGGCGTTGTTGAGTTGCATTTCCTGAGCCTGAGTTCCCCAGACGGTTTCGCGGATGCCGCGGAAACGCTCTTGCAGGAATTTGGTGATTTCTGTGAGCGGGTCGTTGGCGGTTTTGATGTCGTTTTCCACCAGGGCTGTGACCGCACGAAGGGTGCAGAAGGTGCCTTGGCAGGTGCCCATGCCCAGTCTGGTGCGTAAGCGGATATCGGTTAAGGAATGGGTGTCTTTGGATTGGGCAATGGCCGCTATTTCAGCAAGACTGACCATTTCGCACTCACAGATGAGTGGATTGCTGTTTGGGCTTGCTGGATCGCGCTGTTGGGCGTTGTCCAAAATGCTTTCAAGATCGTCGCCGGCTCGATCCACCAGAAGCGAGAGATCCGGAATGGGGAAGAAGCGTTTGGCCTGTTGAATGCGCTCCACTGGTTTCTCTTCGATCATGGGGGTGTCGGCTGTGGTGCAGGGGGCGTTCACCCCAAGATACTGACACACCGCATCGGTCACCCGTTCGGCCATAAGACGGTAGGTTGTGAGCTTGCCGCCAAAAATCGAGAAAAAGCCGGGCAAGCCGTCTGAGCCATGGTCAAAGACCTGGAAATTGCGGCTGGCATTTCTGCCCTGGGCTGAGCCCGGGGTATAGAGCGGGCGGGTGCCGGCAAAGGCGCGAAGAATACGGTAGCTTTTCAAATGCGGGAAGAGCGGCTCCCCGATATCCAAGAGGCGGAGAATTTCTTCCCGGCTGGGGGTGGTGTCATCGGGTTTGTCGGTTGGCACAGAGGTTGTGCCCAAAATCGTGATGGAGCCGTGGGGCACAAAGATGTCACCGTCAGAGCCAGGATGGAGGCGATTGACAACACGTTGGGAGAAGCGGTGGTTGAAAACGATCAGGGTGCCTTTGTCCGGGGAAACAGGCACATCGAGACCAGCCATGGCCGCCACAATGCCAGACCAGGATCCTGCGGCGTTGATGACCACCTGCGCCATGATGGACGTTGTTTCCTTGGTTTGTGTATTGACAAGGTGTACCAGCCATTGGTCGCCTATCCGTTCCAGCGCTGTCACTTGATGGTAGAGCAGAACGGTGCCGCCATGCCTTTGAGCGCTCATGGCGTTGTGGAGAACCAGTCGAAAGCCGTCGATGCTGGAATCGGGCACTCGGAAAATGCGGGAGATCTGGCTTGAGAGTTCGGGTTCAAGAAGGCGTGCCTGGGCAACGTCGATTTCTTCAGCCCGAATCCCTGCCTGTTCACAGCCTTTTATCCATGCAGGAACATAGTCTGGATCGTCTTGGGGCAGAAGGGCAAAAAAGCCTTCGGTTTCTTCGACGCAGTGGCGACCAATACGGCGGATGATGGTGTTTTCCTCAATGCATTCCTTGGCAGAGAGGGTATCGTTGACACAATAGCGACCGCCGCTATGGAGCAGGCCGTGGAAACGGGAACTTGTGCCGTGGGCAATGCCTCCCTGTTCAGCTAAAACAGCGGGAATGCCCCGAAGGCTCAAATCACGCAGTGTTCCAATGCCTGTTGCTCCGCCTCCGATCACAAGGGCAGTGGTTTCCCTAACAGTCTTCATACTACATCCATTGTTCAAAACGTCTGCGCCTGGGGCGCTTGGAAAAAAGGGAGGATACGGGATATCCAAGGACTTCACAAGAGCGAAGAAGATTGCGGCGCGAGCCTTGTCTTTTCCTTTGAGAAAAAAAAGGAGAGTTTTTTTTATCCTTCCTTGGCACTCTTTGTGTGACTCCTCGCATTGAAGCGCGCCATTGTGTGGTCAATGCAGCAAAGGCACGCAGCCACGATGCCATTTCGTCGTTTCGCCCTTGCAACTGTTGCAGCCGCAAGGGGCTTTTTTGTTGGCCTGCTCAGCGCACGGCGCATTTGACAAACGCAAGAGCAAAAAGGAATATCTTTCTTTTTGCAAGAGGGTCACAGGCACACTGTACCGTGTGTATGGTTTCTACGGACTCATTTCGATTATTGCAGAGGGGGATGTATGCGTTGGTCAGAGAAACGCTGTGTTGTGCTCGATATGGATGGGACGGTCTATCTTGGCAACAGGCCGATTGTACCATCAGTGGCTTTTATTCAAAAGCATTGGAAGGATCTCGATTTTTATTTTTTAACAAATAATACGTCAAAGTCATTGGAAACATATGTCAAAAAATTAAATAGAATGGGGATTCCGGCTCAAAAGAATATCCTTATCTCGCCGATCTATCCTTTAGTGGATTTTTTACAAAAAAACGCCATCCATCGCATCTATTTGGTGGGCAATACGGATTTTACGAACGAGCTCAAAGGCCTTTTGCCAGATTGTATCATTGCCGATACTGCGGTTCAGGCGGTTGTTCTTGCCTACGATACCGAGCTCACCTACCAGAAATTGGCTCAATCAGCCCTGCTTTTGCAAGATCCGGCAGTCTTGTTTGTGGCAACGCATCCGGATCTGGTTTGTCCCTCTGTGGAAGGTCCTCTTCCTGATGTCGGCTCGATGCTCGCTCTCTATAAAACCGCAACCGGAAGGACGCCGTCCCACATTTTTGGCAAACCCGATCCCGCGATTCTCGCTCCCCTCATGAGTCGCTATGCAAAGTCCTCCATGGTCATGGTTGGTGACAGACTGACAACCGACATGCTTTTGGCAAAAAATGCCGGTATCGATTTTGCGCTTGTCTTGTCGGGCGAGGCAAAACGCGAGGATATTGATCCCAAGGGATTTCAGCCAACCGTTATTCTCGATACCCTGGGAAGTGCCGAGCAGTCGTGGTAGAGACAGACGCAATGCATTGCATACAGCACCAAGCTTTCACCAATCCCCTTGAAAACGCACACTGCCTGTCAGACGAAAATGGATCGATGCTTGACTTGGGTCAGGATCTTTCCTCTAATACGAAAAAGAATAGTATTTCTTTTATTGTGTCTTTTAAAGGATATGTATGGATAATGATGTTCTAGATACGAAGAGTTTGCCATTGGGGCGGGTAGATTTTTCGAGTATTCGAAAAAAAGAAAAGATCTATGTTGATAAAACGCAAGTCATATATACAATTGCAAAGCAAGATGTACCAGTATTTTTAGCGCGCCCCAGACGTTTTGGCAAATCGCTTCTTGTCAATACATTGCATAGTCTTTTCGAGAAAGGAGTAGATGATTTTAGAGGGCTTTCCATAGAGAAAATTTGGGATGATACAACTTATAAGGTTGTTCATTTTGATTTTTCAGGCATAGCAGATGATGATCCACAAGAATTTAAAAGAGATTTAGTTGAAATAATTGTTCGTCAATTTAACGTAGAGCAAGCTGTTTCTTCCTTTGATACCTTGGGTATACGAAATCCGAGTGTGGTGCTTGCTGAAATAGCACAAAATTTGGACGATAATAGTGTTGTTCTCTTGGTCGATGAGTACGATGCACCACTCACACACCACATCGATAGACATGATGAGCTTCAAGAAATAATGAGAATATTGAATAATTTTTATGCAACTATAAAACAGTTTACAGATAAGTTTCGCTTTATATTTATCACTGGTGTTACCAGAGCAAGTCACGTCTCTATTTTTTCGGCATTTAACAATATTAAAGATCTAAGTCTAAGAAAAGAGTTTAATACAATTCTTGGTTTTACTCAAGATGAACTAGGGCAATACTTCGATCTATTTATAGAAAATGCTGCTCGAATACTACGGATGACAAGAAATGATGTCTATGCGAAGGTACAGCAATATTATGATGGCTATCAGTTTGCGTTTGATGCAGAGCAAAGGCTCTACAATCCTTGGTCTATCTTAAATTTTCTTGACAGCCCTCAAGATGGTTTTAAAAATTATTGGTTTCAATCAGGAGGAGTATCATCAATAATATCACAGTACCTTAAAATAAGCAATTCATTTGATTTTATTGATTATGATAGTCGTACTATTTTTATTGATGAAGATGAACTTTCTGGTATTTATGAAATAGATCAGATTCCTCGTCATGTTTTGCTTTTTCAAGCTGGGTACCTTACAATAGGTTATGACGATGGCATTGCCTCACTTGTTTTACCAAATAGCGAGGTAGAAGACAGTCTCTTTAGATTATATCTCACGGCAAATAATTTAAGTCCAAGGTCTGATCTTACACAAAAGATGAAGAAGCTCTCTCGTGATATCGACAATAGAAATATTTCAGGAATAATAAATTTGTTTAATAGCATTTTAAATGAATGTGTTTCCACGCAGAGTAAGATATTTGATGATGAAAGATCTATTCGCGATATTATTTATGCTGCACTTATAAGAATCTCCTCCTTGCAAAAAATAAAAGAGCGCCAAACAGCAAAAGGGATGTCTGATTTGGAGCTTGTTACGGATAAAACATGTATGGTTATTGAGTTCAAACGAACATATCCCAACCGTGGGCCAGAACTATCCCTGAAAAAAGCCGTTGAGCAAGTAAAAAATAATCAATATGGGCTACTTTTTTCACAAAGTCATGAAGTCTATCGGGTTGGGATGGTTATCTCATCAGAGAAAAAGATGATCCTTCATGATTTTTGTCAAGAAATTATCGAATAAAAATTGTATTGTTAGTATGAATAATACTTTGTATACTCTTGGCTATGTCATTCCACTCCAAAAGACCACCTTCTGCTGTTGGGTAGTTGAATGCTTAGAGAATAACGCTTTTGGCAGGATCCCGACGACGTCATTCAGCCAAGCCTGTTTTATAGTAAACAACTTCAGTTTGCAAAGGGAAGAGTATCATCAAAAAGAGCCTGGTATTGAAATACCAGGCTCTTTTTGGTAAAACGTGCTTTTTGTCTACTCACCCATAAGCCAGTTCATAGGTACTATGGAGAGATCGGGGAAGAAGAGAAGGACAAAGAGCATGATAATTTCTATGACAAGGAAGGGAATCAATTTCTGGATCAATTCTGCGATCTTGATGTCCCCTATGCCACAGACAACATAGAGAATGGTTCCAACCGGTGGGGTGATAACGCCAATGCCCAGGTTCAGGACAAAGAGCAGGCCAAAATAGTAGGGGTTGATGCCGGCTTCCTGAATCAAGGGGAAGAAGACCGGAGCAAAGATCAGGATGTTGGGGGTCAAATCCATGACCATGCCGATCAGGAAGAGAAAGATATTGATACAGATAAGCAAAAGAACGGGCTTATCGATGAGGGGTCGGAAAATTTCCGTCATCTGATTGGGGATATCGGCAATGGTGATGAAATAGCCGACAGCCGTAGCTGATCCCACGATCATCATGACAACCGCTGTGGTCGAGGCCGCCCGGGCGCTGACTTTGAGCAGTTGATTGAACGTAAGCTCCCGATAGTAGAACATACAAACGATAATGGCGTAGATGGCCGCAAAGGCACCACCTTCGGTGGGGGTAAAGAAGCCAAAGCGGATCCCACCAAGCAAGAGAACAGGCATCAAAAAGGCTGGCAAGGCATCGACCAGAATTTTAATGCTTTCTTGTAGGGTGAAGGTGGCTGTGTCGTTGTAGTTGTCGCTGCGGACAATGAAAAACCAGCCGATCATGAGCGCGAGCCCGATAAAGATACCAGGCATAAGGCCTATCATGAAGAGCTTGGTGATCGAGAGGCTGCTGATGGTTGCGCCAAGGAGAATGAAGTTGGTGCTCGGGGGGATGATGGGACCTAAGATAGCACCCGAGGCAATGACGGCACCGGCACGACCGGGATTGTAGCCTTGCGCCTTCATCATGGGGAGCAAGAGGCCTCCCAAGGCTGCCGCCTCACCCACGGAACTGCCCATAAGGCCAGCAAAGAGCACGCTTGAGACGATGGCGGCATAGCCAAGACCGCCACGGATGCGGCCAATGATGAGCATGGCCAGTTTGACCACGCGCTCAGAGAGGCCACCTGCCGCCATGATTTCACCGGCAAACACAAAGAAGGGGATTGCCAGAAGCGGATAGTTGTTGACCCCGTCCAGCATGGAGCCGGGGATGGTCATGGCATCCCAGAAGCCTGAGTGCCACATAAGAACGGTTGCGCACAAGACTAAAACCAGGCAGATCGGAATCCCCAGAGCCAGGAAGAAGAAGAGGGCTCCTAAAAAGAGAAAGAGTTCCATGCTACCCCCTTGGTTCCTGTGTATCGTTTGGATCCGATGCAATACGCTTTTTCAGATCCCGAAGCTGGAGAAGAAGGGCGGCAAACGCCATGATGGGGAGGGTGCTGTTGATCAAACCGAGATTAAAGCCTGTGGCCGGGGAGTAGGTGTCCATGGTTTGCAGCACGTTGACAATGCCGCCCCACAGCAAAAGCACCATAGCTAAAATACCCAAGATCATGGCAATAATGTCGACGATTTTCCGCGCCCCTTTACCAAGCATGTTGGCAAACATATCCACAGCAATGTGTCGATAGCGGTAGAAGCCTTCTATAGCACCAAAGAAGGTGATGTAGATAAAGAGGAAACGAGCCCATTCTTCGCTTGGCGGGTAACTCGAATTGAACACCTTGCGCAAGATAGCATTGTAGAAAACAAGGCCGATCATTCCAAGAAAGAGCGTTGCACAGAACACTTCAAAGCAAAATTGCGCCGAACTCCGTTTTGTCTCAGTCGTTGTCGGTGGCGTTTGCTCACGAGCGGTTTCTTCTTGTTGCATGCGAGATATCCTTTCCTTGGAGGGGAGGGGAGCAAGGAGAAAGAAAAGAAAAGCCGGATTGCTCCGGCTTTTCATACAATTACTACTTCAGAGCTGCTGCACTATCCAGGATTTCCTGGCAGTTGGGGACGGTTTCGCGGAAAAGATTCCAGGTCTGTTCTGCTGCTTTGACCATGTGCGCATGGAAGGCTTTGTCGGGAGTTGAGATATGTCCCTTGTGGGCAATGATGGTTTTTTCTGCTTCCTTGTCGATCTTTTCCATTTCCTTCCACACATAGTCGGCTGCCAGACGAGCGGCTTCGTCAAACCATTTCTTGTCTTGGGCAGGCAGCTTGTCGTAGAAGTCTTTATTGATATAGAGAGAGTGGATGACGAGGATATGGCCGGTCAAAGTGATTTCCGGGGTGATCTCATACATCTTCTTGCTGACGATATCGGCGAGAGGAGAGTCGCCACCATCGATGATTCCCTGATCAAGAGCGCCGTGCACTTCGGCAAAAGGCATGGCCTGACCGCTGATGCCGCATTCCTTGGCAAAGCGGATGTAGAGCGGGATATTGGGCACGCGCAGGCGCAAACCCATAAGATCAGAGACCTTGGTCAAGGGTTTCTTGGTGTAGAAATGTCTGAATCCAAGAGGAAAGGCGTTCAGAGTTCGTAAGCCTGATTTTTCCGGAAAACCTTTATTGATCAATTGGAAGGTTTTACCACCATCCATGGCACGGCGAGCATGGGCATAGCTGTCAAAGAGCATGGGGGTCTCGAGCATAGCCATGGCCGGATGGAGTGCTGATGTCTGGGTGCCGGTGGCGCACATTTGGATGATGCCCTTGCGGGTCTGTGCAATATAGGAGTCTTCCTTGCCCAAGATACTGTTCGGGAAGACCTTGACCACGTATTTGCCATGGGAGAGCTTGGTCAGATGTTCACCGAATTTATGCATACTGATGGTTTCGGGTTCGCCTTCGGGTTTCATTCCGGCGATTTTGATCAGCGTTGCCGCTTCGGCAGACCGAGCGAAAAACAGCGAGAGTCCACAAAGCAGTGCACAGACAGCAATGCATGCAGTCAAGCGTTTCATGGAAAAAACCTCCACAACGAGCATAGGGTTGTTCTTGTGTGATCCAAAAACACATAAATAGTTTTTTTGGAAAAACATATGCTTGGTACAGAGTATAGCTTTTGCTTGGCCTTTAGGCAAGAGTCAGGCCATTTCCGCTCAAAGGGGCACAGTCGTTTGAAGAGAGACAATGCTTGACGAAGACGTTTCTTGTGACTAGAAGAGCAAAAATTGGGGCGTATGAGTTGTTTGTGCTCTTTGCCAAGAGGCGTTTTCGCTTGTTTTATCCAATGTATACGCACCCATCCCCTATTGTATTGCGAGTCAGAGAGCTTCATTGCGCAACAGAACTTGCAAACAGTGGCCGTTGCTTTTCTGAATCGTGGAAGATCTGTATACACGCAACGGTGTCTTTGAACGCGTTTCGGAGTACTGTTTGGCGTTGACGCAATGGATTGACACAGCGGTCTTGTTAATCCCTATCATATATGGGAGGTGTTATGCACAAAGAAACCCAATGTCTTCATGAAGGCTATGTCCCCAAAAACGGGGAACCCCGCGTGCTTCCCATCGCGCAGAGTACGACCTTTCGGTATACCTCGACAGAGGAAGTGGCCAAACTCTTTGATTTGGCCAGTCCGGGCTTTTTTTATACCCGTCTTGGCAATCCCACCGTGGATGCGGTCGAGAAAAAAATTGCCGCTCTGGAAGGTGGGGTGGGAGCGCTTTGCACATCCTCAGGTCAGGCGGCAGCCCTCACGGCCATTTTGACCATCGCCAAGGCAGGCGATCATATTATCAGTTCCTCAAGCATCTATGGGGGCACATTTAATTTGTTTGCCGTAACGCTGAAGCGTTTTGGCATCGATGTGACCTTTGTCGATCAGCGGGCGGACAATGCCACGATAGAAAAGGCCTTTCGTCCCAATACCAAGGCTGTCTTCGGGGAGACATTGACCAATCCCTCGATGCATGTCTTGGATATTGAGCGTTTTGCCACGCTCGCTCACGAGCACAATGTGCCTCTTATTATAGATAATACCTTTGCAACCCCTGTTTTATGCCAACCCTTTGCGTTCGGAGCGGATATTGTGGTTCATTCGACCACCAAGTATCTGGACGGGCATGCTGTGCAGATGGGCGGGGTGGTTGTTGACAGCGGGCACTTTGATTGGACAAAGGGCGCATTTCCCGAATTCACCGAGCCCGATCCCTCCTACCATGGTCTTGTCTATACCGAGGCCTTTGGCAAAGCGGCTTTTATTGTCAAGGCGCGGGTGCAGATCATGCGGGACTTGGGCTGCTGCCAAACACCGCAGGGCGCTTTTTATCTCAATCTGGGGATTGAGACCTTGCCCTTGCGCATGGAGCGGCATTGTCGCAATGCCGAGATCGTGGCCACGTATCTGGCAGCCCATCCCAAGGTTGCGGCAGTCACCTATCCCAGGCTTCCGGGCAATCCCGATCGGGCGCTTGCCACAAAATATCTGCCAAATGGCTGTTCGGGCGTCATTTCCTTGATTTTGAAGGGCGGACGCGAAGAAGGAGCCAGGGTTATTGATGCCTTGAAACTTATTTCGCTCGAAGTCCATGTGGCAGACTGCAGAACGTGTATTTTGCATCCGGCCTCATCGACCCACAGGCAGCTGACGGATGAGCAATTGGCCGAATGTGGCATTGATCCGGGCACAGTTCGCCTCTCCGTTGGTCTTGAGCATGTGGACGATATTATCGCCGATCTTGCCCAGGCGTTAGGATAAACAAAAAGCCCCCCGATTGAGGGGGGCTTTTTGTTTATCCTCGTATAGTAAACGAAATAAGCTTTTTTACAAAGGCTTTTTCTAAAGTATTGTCATTGTTTTTAGAAATATTAAAGATATTATCTAAATATAAAAACTCTATTCAGAGAGAATATTACGGTTCTCCAAAAATATCCCACCACTAAGGTGGTTGGATATTTTTGCTCGTAATCAGCCTCAGTTCAGATGGCATTTTTGCCATCTGAACTACGTTGGCAGGGTTTGTACGCTCTTTGTACAAACCGATAAACG
>JAFSVD010000020.1 GCA_017450275.1 Desulfovibrio sp.
TAGTGGGGTGCCTAAGCTCAAAATGTGACTGTCCACTCTTATGGGAACAGGAAATAAGGATGTCTAAATGAAGGGAGCCTAAAAATCAAACGTGTCCTTGACAAGGGGTACAGTTCACAGTGTGGGCTGCTTTTTCCCTGACGATCAGGTGATGGTGGTCGATTGCCAAAAGGTGCCAAAAACAGGGAGGGTGAGGCGCTTTTTCCTGTAATAAGGATGTATACAATCTTATTGCTTCTCTTAGGGCTGTTGTTTTGTTGGTAAGTCGGGAATCGCAAGGAGGGGCGCCGAAAAGATACGAACATTTTATGAACATTTTGCCAACACAAGCGACACAATGGGGGCTATGCTCCAGGCTTCTCTGGGATTTTGTCGGTTCTTGTTCGTTCAATGTTGGTAAAATGTTGGTAACGCAGCGTTGATTAGGCCAAACCTTGGGAAAGGGCAAAAAATTTGGGGGGCAGGCAGTGTGCTTGAGCCGTTTCAGAAAGGACGAGCAGCCTTGGCCTTGCTCTTTGGGCATTGTGTCAAAAAAAGCATGGAGATAAAGTTGCGTATGCCTTGGCATGATAGGATCTTTTGTGGGGAGAAAGAGCAGCCAGCGACCACGTGAGACAGCTGATCGGGAGGGGGCACATTTTTTCTGGCTTCCGTCTCTCAATGGGCAGACGTTTCCTGCTTGTGTTCCGTTGCAATGATTTTCCCTCCAATGCACTTGCCTGTCGCTGCTTCATTTTCGAGAATGTGATTGCAATGCGACACGAGGAAGCATTGATCATTCCCTGCGTAGACCAAGAGGCAGGGGCGTCTGTGATGCTTTGGGTAAGAAATGGGGGTGGGATAAGCTGGTCGATAGTTCTGAAGGGATTTCTCCAAGTAGTCGATCGTATCTTGTTGTTTTTTATAAATATTTTTTATGTTTGACAGGATAGGTGTAAAATTCGATCGAAAATACATATAAACGTACTATTTTTTATTGAGCAAAAATATTTTATTAGAATATAAGAATTCAGACTTTACAAAGTTGTTTTAAATTTGTATAACACGTCTTCGTAGAAAAGTTGGCCGGACGGCAGGCTCTTCTTTGCCCCCAACCTTTTCAAGGTCGAGAAGGAGATGGCTCCTGATTGCCATCGTTTTTGCTTCCCTCTCAATAGGAGGCGGTGCTATCTTGTTTCGCCCCCCGACTATCAAATGATTCTGCCACAGAGGGTTCAATCGCATGGAGGCCGGGAGATTCTGGCTCGCTCGTGGGAAAGAGTATTTTTCTCCCCTCCTTGGATGGGCAAGCCATAGAGGCTGTGAGATTCTGGCAAGCGAGAGGGATTCCAACGGGGAATGTTCTTTGCCGTAAAAGCTGATGGTCTGTAAAGATTATGTTTTGGTATAAACTTTATTCTACATTTTTATAAAAGAGGTTTTTTATGGATCAAAATACTTTTGATTCAACGTATGATGATAAAAAAGAGAAAAATAAATCTGTTATCCGTGATTTTATTGAAGCAATTGGTATAGCGCTTATCCTCGCTATAATTATTCGCACGTTTGTAATACAGGCGTTTAAAATACCATCAGAATCGATGCTGGATACGCTTTTAGTAGGAGACCAACTTATTGCTACTAAATTTGCTTATGGGCTGAAGTATCCTTTTACGCATAAGTATATTTATAGAGGCGATGATCCCAAACGTGGTGATATTATTATTTTTGAGTATCCTGAAAATCCAGATATTGATTTTATTAAGCGCGTTATAGGTGTTCCTGGTGATGTAATTGAGGTTAGAGATAAACAACTCTATAGAAATGGTGAACCTGTAAAAGAGTCTTATGTTATCTTTAAAGAACCTGATCAAATACGTCCTGTTAGAGATAATTTTGGTCCTATCACTGTACCCAAGGGGGAATACTTTGTGATGGGGGATAATCGGGATAACTCTCATGATTCTCGCTTTTGGGGCTGTATCAAGCGGGAGGCGATTCGTGCAAAGGCTTGGCGAATATACTTTTCCTGGGGAGCTGGAGGGTTCTCGGATATCCGTTTTGATCGTTTTGGTATGAAAATAGAGTAGTTTAAAAGTATGTTTTAGTTTATAGAATTGTGAAAAATAGAGACTCAATTTTTATTAAATTATAATACATTGCATAGCTATGCCATTGGTTTTATCTGCCAGAACATCACTTTCTTATCGTTGGTGGGGAACAAACTTATGGACAAGGGATAAAAAACGCCATTTTGCTTACTCTCTTTTTGCTGTTCAAATTCAGACAATAGAATACAATGGCATGGTATTTTTGATATATTGGACATTTTACCTTGTGGAGGCCTTGTGCAGAAGTTGTATGTTGTTATGGTTGGGCTTCCGGCGCGTGGAAAATCCACGCTGGCAAAACGCATCTGTCAGGGACTCAAAGAGGAAGGCTGTTTTGCAAAAATCTTCAACAACGGAGAGTTGCGACGTTCCTTGTATGGTGCACAGTCTACTGATGCCGAATTCTATGATCCTTCCGATCATGAACATAAAAAAGCACGCGAACAAATTGCTTTACGCAATTTTGGGCGTGCTCGGGCTTTTTTGGCTGCAGAGGGGGATGTCGCTGTCTTGGATGCGACAAATGCCAGTCGTGAACGGCGTTTGATAATTCAAGAAACCCTCGATGATTATCCGATTCTCTTCATTGAATGCGTCAACGAAGACGAAATGCTGCAAAATATTTGCATTCGTCGAAAGACCTCCCTTCCCGAATTTGCCACCTATTCGACGGAGGAGGCGCTTGCGAGTTTTATGCGGCGCATCCATTACTATGAGGCGATCTATACACCCCTTTCAGATGAGCCCTTTTGGATTCGTGTTGACTCAACAGCCAACAGGATTCTCGAAGAGCATGCTCTGGAAGGGAGTCCGTATTATTCGGCGATTCGGCAAATTCTTGTGCAACTGCCAGCATCTCAGCTCTATTTGGCACGCCATGGTCAGACAGAATTTAATGTGGAGGGGCGTATCGGAGGAGATCCTTTGCTGACAGCCAAAGGACTTCGTCAAGCCCAGCTTTTGGCAGAGCATTTGAAAAATACCCGTATCGACTGGGTCTTTACCTCAACCAGGCGTCGATCCCATCAAACGGCTGAACCCGTACTCAGAGATCGGCCGAATGTGCACACCCTGGCTATGACAGAATTTGATGAATTGTGGGCAGGGGATTGTGAAGGCATGCGCTATGCAGACATTCGAGAAAAAATGCCTGAGGTGACAAAAGGGCGCAATCAAGACAAGTTTGGCTTTTGCTATCCCAACGGCGAAAGCTATGCCATGCTCTTTGAACGGGTCAAAAAAGGCTTGCGTCGAGCCCTGTTTTTGGCAGGGGACAGTCCGATTTTGCTGATTGGCCATCAAGCGATCAACAGAATTTTGCTTTCGCTTTTTTTACGGTGTCGTGAAGCAGATATCCCCTATATTCATATTCCACAAAATGAGTACTATTTTATAAGTATGTCTCTTCGAAAGAAGATTTTTGAACGGATTCCGTATAGCACTAAACAGTAGTCATAAAAAAAAGATCCGGTATGTAAACTACCGGATCTTTTTTTATATGAATGAAAAAAATCTATTTCTTCGATTTTGCAAGCACTTCTTGGGCAGTCAAGGCAATCTGCAGCTCTTCGTTGGTGGGGATGATCAAGATTTTGATCTTGGAATCATCGGTCGAAATAGCGCGTTCTTCGCCGCTGCGAGTGGCGTTTTTCTTGCTGTCCAGGCAGATGCCAAGGCCTTCGAGGCCTTCAACAACGCGAGCGCGGATGAGGTCGTCGTTTTCGCCAATGCCGGCACTGAAGATAAGGGCATCCACTTTTCCTTCCAAGAGGAAGAAGAAGGCACCGAGCATTTTTTTGATGGAGCGAATGAGCATGCTCTCGGCGAGTTTGGCGCTTTCATCGCCTTCTTTGGCCATCTTATGAATATCGCGCAGGTCGGTTTTCCCGCACAGGCCGAGCAGACCTGATTTCTTATTCATAAGGGTGTCAACCTCTTCAGGAGACATCCCTTTCTGTTGAATAAGATAGGGAACAATGGCTGGGTCAATGCTGCCGCAGCGGGTACCCATGATCAGGCCTTCGAGCGGTGTCAAGCCCATGCTGGTGTCAAAGCAGCGGCCATTTTTCACGCAGCCAAGGGAAGAGCCATTGCCCAGATGGAGGGTAATACAGTTAAAGTCTTCCAGTTTCTTCCCAACAAAGGCAGCGCCACGATGGGTGAGATAGGTGTGGGATGTGCCGTGGAAGCCATAGCGGCGGATCTGGAGCTCTTCGCAAAGATCCTGAGGCAGAGCGTAGGTATAGGCTTCCTTGGGCATCTTCATGCCAAAGGCTGTATCAAAAACCGCGACATTGGGGACACCGGGGAACAATTTTTCGGCAACCTCAATGCCCGTCAAGTTGGCGGGATTGTGCAAGGGACCTAAGGGAAAGGCCTTGCGAATGGTATCCTTGGTTTTGCTGTCAACAAGGGCTGGTTCTGTCTGGTAAAATCCGCCATGAAGGACACGATGACCGATGACGGCGATTTCTTTGATATCTTTGATAACGCCTTTTTGAGGGTCTGTTATAAGATCAATAACTTCTCGGATCGCGACAGCATGATCGGGGAAGACTTTCTCACGGGCGATTTTTTCTTCTTTATCCGTATCTGGTGCAATTTTATGCGTGAGATTACCCGTTTGAGGATCGCCAATGCGTTCTACGAGGCCTGAGCACAGAACGCTTTGATCCGCCATATCATAGAGTTTGTATTTGCAGGAAGAGGAACCAGCATTGAGAACAAGAATTTTCATGCGTTGTTTTCCCTAGTGGTCTATTTCATTCACATTGTAGAAAATCCACAGCCGCAGATCGCACCCAGTTCCTCATCTGAGGAACTGGGGAGAATCTGAATCCGTCATTCGTGGCCTCGGAACCGCGAAGAAACGGGTACAATGCACAGGTGAACACAGCACCATACGTGCTGGTAGAGTTGCCAGCTTGGCATCAGCAATAGGGGGAACGGGTAAGAACAAGCTTGCCTTACCCTGTCGTATCACGTCTTTGTGTGCCACACTTCATCGCAACCCGCATCCGCCCCAGGGCTCGGTGCGCGTCATGCGTTTTTCTTTTAATGAAATGTGACAAAAATGATCCGAATGTTATTTTTCGCTCGCAGCCTGCACAGCGGTAATAGCAACCGTATTGACAATATCAGGAACCAGACATCCCCGAGAAAGGTCATTGACAGGTTTGTTGAGTCCTTGAAGAACAGGACCAATGGCAATGGCGTCGCAGGCTCTCTGCACGGCCTTGTAGGTGGTATTGCCGCAGGTCAGATTGGGGAAGATAAAGACTGTGGCTTTGCCGGCCACAGGGCTGTTGGGCATCTTCGTCTTCGCCACAGTGGGATCATAGGCCGCGTCGTACTGCAGAGGCCCATCAATAAGCAAGGTAGGATCTTTTTCCTTGGCCAATTTCGTGGCTTCCACAACGAGATCCACGTCAGGTCCTTTCCCTGAATTGCCAGAGGAGTAGGAGATCATGGCCACTCTGGGCTCAATGCCAAAGGCCATAGCGGTTTGTGCTGTTGAAATGGCGATTTCCGCAATCTGTTCGGCTGTCGGATTGGGATTGACAGCGCAGTCGCCAAAGACGAGGACGCGGTCAGCCAAGCACATCAGGAAGCAGGAAGAAACCACAGAGAAACCGGGTTTGGTTTTGACAAACTGCAGGGCGGGACGAATGGTGTGGGCTGTTGTGTTGATCGCACCGCTCACCATACCATCGGCATCGCCTTTCTTCACCATCATGGTGCCAAAGACGGTGGGGTCACGCATCGTCTTTTTGGCGTCTTCTTCGGTCACGCCTTTCTTCTTCCGAAGCTCATAATAGGTGTTGGCGTACGACTCAAAGAGCGGGGATGTGGCCGGATCAATGAGTTCAGCCCCTTCAATCGAAAGATTGCAGGCTTTGGCCTTCGCTTTGATGGTGTCGACATTGCCCAAGAGGACAATATCAGCAACCTTTCTCTCAAGCAGAATGTGGGTTGCCCGCAAAATGCGCTCTTCTTCGCCTTCAGCCAAAACGATTTTCTGTTTTGCCTGTTGGGCGCGGAAAGCCAGTTCGAGTTCGAAGAGACCCGGCGCCATGGGAAGCGTGGAACCAGCGCAGAGCCGATCCCCCAAGGTCTTGGTATTCACAGCCCGAGCAAAGCTCTCAGATGTCGCACAATCCCCAGGAATGCAATAGATCGGGGATTCGCCTTTTTTGCCAAATTGAGCATTCAGGCATTCCTCTTCAGCCTTTGTGAACGAGGCTCCAAAAAGCACGGTTGCAAAGAGGTAGCAGCCTAAGGGAGCCAAGGTCTGCAGGGTTTTGGTCATTGTCCCAGCAATGGCATCGACAGAGGCACCTTTTGCATCAAGAAGCAAGAGAAGAGGGCTTGTAAGCTTGGCAGCACATTGGGCATCCTGCGCAATGGTTGCGATATCCGCACCAGCATGCCCCACACACAAAAGCAGTGTGTCATCGTTTTTAAGAGCACTGTACTGTTTCTCAACATCAGCAGCCGTTGCCGCATGCACGGTCGCACCCTTTACGCCTTCGAGATCGGCCTTGGGAGCCCCTTCGAACGCCAGGATGGCTGTTTTTTTGCCGTGGTCTTTGGCAATGGTCATAAATTCAGGAAGAACGGACAAAAGTGCTTCTTTGGAAGCTGTGCTCACAAGCGTGAGAGAATTGCTTTTCATCAAACCTTCAGCGTATATGCCTCGATGGTCGAGGAGGAAACGCTGCCTCGTATCTTTTCCTTAGGTTAGTCGCAAGAGGGTTCTTGAACCATTTTCGCCTGTATACAAAGAGAAAAGACGTGCGCAAGTCGAGGACTTACGCACGTCAAATGGGTAAACTAGGCTTTCGGCTCTTCAACGGTGGGGAGTTCGAGATCAGCCCATTGCTTCAGAGCGGCATAGCGTTCCTTGTAGGACTGAATCAGTTCGTCGCGGAGCTTGCGGCTGGTCTCAGGATCAGCCTTGCTCAAGGAAGCGTAGCGGTTTTCACCACTCAGGAACTCTTCCATATCGGTGGTCGGAGCCTTGCTGTCGAGCTGGAAGGGATTCTTGCGTTCCTTCACCAGGTCGGGATTGTAGCGATACAGGTTCCAGTAGCCAGAGGTGACCGCGGCTTTGCCTTCGGCCATGCTCTTGCCCATGCCCTTGCGAACACCTTGGTTGATGCAGGGGGCGTAGGCGATGATGAGGGAAGGTCCTTTGTAGGCTTCGGCTTCGCGGAAAGCACGGATAACGCCTTGCTTGTCGGCACCCATGCAGATCGAGGCCACATAGACATAGCCATAGGACATGGCCATCTTCCCAAGATCCTTCTTGCCTGTTCTCTTACCGGCTGCAGCAAACTGCGCAACAGCGCCGAGTGGGGTGGCTTTCGAGGATTGGCCACCGGTGTTGGAGTACACTTCGGTGTCCATGACCAGGACATTGATATCGTCGCCAGAGGCCAAGACGTGATCCAAGCCGCCGTAACCGATGTCGTATGCCCAACCGTCGCCACCGAAGATCCACACGCTCTTCTTGGTGAAGAGATCGTCGGCCTTGGCGAGTTGTTCAGCCAAGGGGCTGTCGTAGTCGCTCAAGCTGCTCAGAATCTTTTCGCCGAATTCGCGGGAAAGGTTGGCGTCTTCTTTGTTCTCAATCCAGCCCTTGCAGGCTTCCTTGAGGCTTTCGGGAGCATTGGCGTCAGCAGCCACATCGGCAACGAGCGCTGCCAGATGATTGCGGCGTTGGACATAGGCTAAGCCGATACCGCAGCCGTATTCAGCAGCGTCTTCAAAGAGGGAGTTGCCCCAAGCCGGTCCAAAACCGTCTTTGTTGACGGTGTAGGGGGTTGTCGGCGAAGAGGCGCCCCAAATCGAGGAGCAGCCGGTGGCGTTTGCAATAACCATGCGTTCGCCAAAGAGCTGGGTCAAAACCTTCACATAGGGGGTTTCACCGCAGCCCGCGCAGGCGCCGGAGAACTCATGGAGGGGTTGCTGCAACTGAGAGCCCTTCAGGGTGTCGCGAGCAAGGAGGTTGTCCTTGATTTCGACATTCTCTTCGGCAAAGGCCAAATTGGCTTTCTGGTCATCCATCTGGGTCTCAAGCGGCTTCATGACCAGAGCCTTTTCCTTGGCCGGGCAGACATCGGCGCAGGAACCGCAGCCCAAGCAGTCTTCAGGATAGACTTGCATGCGGAAATGGAGGCCTTTCAGCTCTTTGCCCTTGGCTTCAACGGTCACGAAGCTTGCGGGAGCATCCTTCTTCTCTTCATCAGTCGCCAAGACAGGACGAATGGCGGCATGGGGGCAGACGAAGGAACACTGACAGCACTGGATACAATTCTGGCTCTGCCATTCAGGCACAAGGATAGCAACACCGCGTTTCTCGCAGGCAGCTGTGCCGGTAGGCGCCAAACCAGCCGGATCCATGGCCGAGACAGGCAGCTTGTCGCCATGCTGGAAGAGGATGGGTTTGACGTAGTTTTCGATGTAATCATCGTGATCGCAGCTGCAGCCGCAGGTGCCGCAAGCAGCAGCTTCATCTTTCGCTGTTGCCCAGGATTCGGGATACTTCACTTCCACCAAGGAGGTGAGGGCATTGTCGACAGCGGCGATGTTCATGTTGACAACCTTATCGCCCTTGCTGCCGTAGGTCTTCTTGATAGAAGCCTTCAAAAGCTCAACCGACTTTTCAAAGTCGATCACGTTGGCCAGTTTGAAGAAGACGGTCTGCATGATCATGTTGATACGACCACCAAGACCCACTTTCTGCGCAACCGCCACAGCGTCGATATTGTAGAATTTCAGTTTCTTCTGCGCGATGGTGCGTTTCATCGAAGCAGGCAGATGTTTCTCCAGATCCGCATCAGACCAATTGGAGTTCAAGACAAATGTGGCACCATCTTTCACGCCTTCAAGAAGGTCGTACATGGTCACATAGGAACTCTTGTGGCAGGCAATATAGTCGGCCTGGGTGATCAGATAGGAGGAAGTGATGGGCTTTTTGCCAAAACGCAGGTGGGAGACGGTGAAACCGCCGGATTTTTTGGAGTCGTAGGCAAAATAGGCCTGAGCATAGAGATCGGTGTTGTCGCCGATGATCTTGATGGCCTGTTTGTTGGCGCCGACAGTACCGTCGGAACCGATGCCAAAGAACTTGCACTGCACGGTGCCGGCAGGAACGGTGTCGATTTCTTCTTCAACAGCCAGGGAAAGGTGGGTGATATCGTCGTTGATGCCGACGGTGAAGTGGTTGCGGGGCTGCAGGCCGCGCATATTGTCGAAAATGGCTTTGGCCATGCCAGGGGTGAAGTCTTTGGAGCCCAAGCCATAGCGACCGGCGAGAATGGTGGGTGCTTCCTTGTTTTCCAGGAAGGCAGTGCAGACATCTTCGTAGAGCGGCTCACCCAAGGAACCGGGCTCTTTGGTGCGGTCGAGAACAGTGATGCAGGTGGCAGAAGCAGGAATAGCAGCCAGAAGGGCTTTGGCAGAGAAGGGACGGAACAGGCGAACCTTGACCAAGCCTGTGCGCTCACCCTTGCTGTTCAAGTACTTCACTGTTTCTTCGATAACTTCGCAGGAAGAACCCATGCTGACGATCACGCGGTCTGCTTCAGGATCACCGAAATAGTCAAAGAGGTGGTATTTGCGACCGGTGATGCTTTCCACTTTTTGCATGTTTTCCAAAACAATGGCCGGCACTTCGTCATAATTCTTGTTCTTCGCTTCCATGTTCTGGAAGTAGATATCAGGATTCTGGGCGGTACCGCGAATATGGGGATGTTCGGGATTGAGCGCCATTGCTTTGAAGGCATCGATCTTGTCCCAAGGAACGATCTTTTTGATATCTTCGTAGTCGATGACAGAAATCTTTTGGATTTCATGGGATGTCCTAAAGCCATCAAAGAAGTGGCAGAAGGGCAGACTGGCATCCAGAGCAGAGAGATGAGCCACAAGCGCTAAATCCATGCACTCTTGGACGGAGGATGAGCAGAGGAAGCAGAAGCCTGTTGCACGGCTGGCCATGACATCCTGATGATCACCAAAAATGGAAAGGGCATGGGCTGCGAGAGCGCGGGCAGAAACATGGAAGACACCGGGAAGCATTTCGCCGGCAATTTTGTACATATTCGGGATCATCAGCAAGAGGCCTTGTGATGCCGTATATGTTGATGTCAGCGAACCAGCGGCGAGCATACCATGCACAACGCCTGCTGCACCTGCTTCGGACTGCATTTCACGGATGAGAACTTTTTGTCCAAAGATATTTGTTTTCCCTTTGGTCGCCATCTCATCCATCACTTCGCCCATCACGGATGAGGGCGTAATAGGATAGATTGCAGCGGTTTCAGTCAGAGCATAGGCGATGTATGCGGTGGCGTTGTTGCCATCCATGGTTTTCATACCAGCCATTGATTCCTCCTAGATTGGGGTTGTTGGCTAGTGAGCTTCCTGCGGTATTGAGATTGTGTGGGTGAAGTCACATCTTTTTGCAAGGATCTCTCACTGAGCAGGAATGTCCCGTGGATCTCACGGGTGTATCGACTCTTTCACAGGAAAATGTCGCAACGAAACAAGCGTGCGACAAAGCAATATACGATCAAGGGATTATCCGCAAATCCAATGATCTAAAATTTGGGGAAGAGCATCCCAGGTTTTTGCTTGGCACAATTCCATCCGAAGGTTGCGGGCAAAGGGGAGACCTCGCACATAGGCTGAGAGGATGCCCCGCATGCGGGCAACGGGATTGGTGCCCTGGCCATATTGTTCAACCAGGTGGAGATGCCGAAAAAGCATGGCTTTCAGTTCCAGGGGTGTCTGTTGCGTAGGCTCGATGCCTTGGCTTAGGAGGATATGATCGCGAAAAATGGTGGGATTGGCCAAGGCGCCTCTGGCGTACATGAGGGTGGCGGCTTTGGTTTGGCTCAGACACCTGAGACCGTCTTGGGCTGTTAAAAGATCTCCTGAGGCCACAACGGGTATGTGCAGGTTTGCCACTGTCTTGGCAAGAAGATCCCAATTGGCTGTACCATGAAAGCCCTGTTTGGCCGATCGGGGGTGGAGTGTGATCCAGCCAGCTCCCGCGTCTTCTAAGGCCAAGGGCAGAGCAGGGATGAGCGAGGTATCAGAAGCCAGAGAGGAACGCAGTTTAAAGCCCACATGGCCTCGACCGGCTTCGGCGATCATGGCCTTGGCGCAGGCAAGGATGTTGTCAGGGTCTTCGAGCATCGCCGCTCCGGCGTGCTGGCGCATCACCTTGGGAACTGAACAGCCTATATTGAGGTCAAAATAACGAAATCCCTGCTCGCATAAGGTATTGACAGCCCAGGCGAGCATGGAGGGTTCGCTGGCAAAGAGCTGCACGATAAGCGGTTGATCGAGTTCGTTGGTGGCAAGAAGACGTTTGGTGCCTGGACTTTGATAAAAGAGCCCCTTGGCACTGATCATTTCTGTTGTGCAGCACGCTGCTCCATATTCCCGGCACAAAAGCCTGAAGGGCAGATCACTATAGCCAGCGAGGGGCGCCAGCCAGGGGGTATTGGGTGCAAAGGGAAGATGGGTGGACATGCGGTTTGATGGGTTCTAACTTTGTATAGAGAATTTTAGAATACTATCTAAAGACACTCTTTAGGTATAGTTCACTTGGGGAGCAATGTAAATACGGTTTTGGCCGGGAATTTATGCCCCGCACGCCTTGGCGGGCGTTTTGGGGGCATCGGGGCTCGATACATAAAAAGATGTGAAAAAGTCTAGAAAAACAGGGTAAATGGCAGGAAGTTTGCACAATCCAGAGTGTATGCCAGTTTTTTGTCGCTTTTTTTGCAGGAGGTTGAACGATGATGCGGCAGACACTCCTTGCAATGCTTGTCAGTATGTCGACCTTGGTGAGCCTGGTTTTTTGTCTGGCTGGCTTTGTGCCCCAGGATGAAGGACCGGAAATTCGTCGTTTTGTGCGGAATGCGGTTGTGACCCTTGCTGCCAGTGATATGCCCATGCAAATCGAAGTCTGGAGAGATACAGAGCATCTGTGGGCGTATCGGGGATCGGTTGTTCACAAAAGCCCAAGTTGGCAGGAAAAGCAGGCAAAGGGTTTAGCGCGCTTTTCTGAGGAAGAGATGATACTCTCAACCAACGCGGATCCCTTGGTGTTTTGCTATGAGCCTGCTGAGATCACAATCCCCTTGCTCGCCCAGGATGGCATCTCCCTCCCTGCCCTGGTTGGCTTTGTGCCTCTTGTCTATGCCGATATTTGCGATACCTTGGGTCAGCCGGTTCGGTGGTATGCCAACGAGAGTCTGGAGAAGGGCTATACCCCTCTTGCTCTGAAGCGCCCGTTTATCGCTGAAGAGGAATCCCCTCGTCTTGCATCCAAAGACAAGAAAGGCGTTCGTGCACAAAAAGCGATGCACACAGCCTCCAAGGATACGGAGCGCGCAAAAAGCCCAAGAGTGGTCATTCGTGTAACAGGAACGGGTTTTTTGCGAGCTGACGCCTTTCAACCTCTTGTGCGCACCTATGCCCGTAAATTCGGTCTTGAAATCGCGCTGGTGAACGCCATTATCTACAGTGAAAGCACCTTTCGGCAGCATTTAGTGAGCAAGAAATCTGCTGTGGGACTGATGCAGGTTTTGCCAAAAACAGCCAGCGTTGATATTTCCCGTCATCTGCACGGACGCACAAAGGGCATTGATGCCGACACGCTTTTTGATGCTGAAACCAACATCCACTACGGCACCTGCTATCTCTCTCTTTTGCAAAATCGGTATTTTGTCGGTGTGACCAACAGACAGACACGGGAATACTGTGTTATTGCCTCCTATAATATGGGACCAAAACGCGTGTACCAGATTTTTGGCCAAACCATGGAAGAGGCGTGGGCGAAACTCAATACGATGTCTTCGGAAGAGGTCTATCAAACGCTTATGGAACGCCTGCCCAGGGAAGAGACCAAGGGGTATTTGGCCAAGGTTCGGCGGGCGAAAGAGCAGTATGTGGCGCTGGGGTTGAAGTAAGAGAAAGACGATGGTTTGTCACTGACTTGCGTGCCGCCTCAAAGCTGCCTATAGTGGCGCGTCACCCCATTGTGCAGAGACAACTGGTTGACGGCAGTGGTGTGTCGAATACTTTGAAGGAGAATGTATGCCACGGTTTACGCTCTTAGCTCTTAGCCTTATCGTGTGCTGTTTTCTTGCAGCATGTCAACAGGGAGAAGCGCAAGGAATACAAAAAATTGGTGTTGTCAATATCAATCGCCTTATGGTTGATAGCAATGCGGGTCGCGCTGCAGCGAAATATATTGAGAATCTGCAGGATACGCTCCGCAATCAGTTGACCGGCTTGCAAAGCACAGGGGATACAGAAAAAGAGTCCAAGGCACCGGATGAAAAGATCCAAAAAGAAGTGCAGATGGCCTACGCCACGTTGCAAACCGAGCAGCAAAATGTACAAAATGTTTTAAACGATGTTTTGCACAGAACCGTGGAAAATTTTCGGAAGGCCAACGGGTATACGATGATTCTCTTTTCCGATGTTGTTTTGTCGTTTGAAGAGAGTGTGGATGTGACCAGCCAGATTACCGCGGCCATGAATAAGGAGCCTATTGAATTCAAGCCTGTGACTGAGCCAAAACAAAGCTCTGAAAAAAAGGAAGAACCCAAGGCTGAAATGAAATCGACCGCACCAGCATCGAAATAGTTTGCGAACAAGAGCGCAAAAAAGGCTGTGCCACAAGAGAAGGCACAGCCTTTTTTATTGCCCACTGTTTACCGGCATCCAAGCAGGAGTTCAAGAACACTGTCACACATCATGGCAGAAGCCCAGACAACACGGGGGGCAAAGGGCGGGTGGGTCGCTATATCCCGCTCAAAATCCCCGACAAGGACGAGATTGCCCAGGGTTTTTTTGCTGAAAAGACCTCCGCCATAGCCGCCAAGGCCTGAGGCACTGACAACCTTTGCCTTGTGGATCAAGGCAGCATTGACAAAGAGAGCCTTATTTTGAGCGCCATCGAGCGCTTCAAGCCAGATCGGTGCTTTGGGGAGAAGGGTATCGATGGTGTCCTCGTTAATAAGAATGGGCAGCGCTTCGACCTCTATAGCGGGATTGAGCTTGGTGAGATAGCTTGCCATGGCTTTGACTTTTTCCTTGCCGATATCCTCTGGAAAAAAGTGCTGCCGATTGAGATTCGAGGCATCGACGCGGTCACAGTCAACAAGAACAAAGTGACAAATGCCAGAGCGTGCTAACAGCATACAGGCATTGGAGCCAAGACCGCCTACGCCGGCAATGCCAATGGTCACCGAAGAAAGAACAGCCAACTCGTTGGGCGAAAAATAGCGCGCAAGGCCTTGGTGGAAGGGATGCATACTACGCACACGCGCTGTTTGTTGCTGTGGGATCTTCCCAATCCTTGATAACCGCCTGATAGCCCAGATCGTGGATAGCCTGTATCATTTGCGAAAGACTCCGATGGTCAGTGATTTCAAATTGTCCCTCGCTTGTTTGGGTATCGCTGCCACGGCCGCCAACAGCGGTGGATACACCGGCAGACACTCTGGTCACGCCAAGGGGGATCAGATGATCCCGCATAAAAGCGCTTTCCCGAGTTGAGCAGGTGATGGGAGATCTGGGCAGAAAACATCGCAACGCCATAACATATTGGACAAAGTGGCGGTCGTCCACGGCATTGTTGACAGTAAACTCGCCTTCATGGGGGCAGATTCTGGGGATGGAGATCCCTATATCCACGCCGGGATAGCTGCGGCTCAGCCACCATGCATGCAGTCCCGTGGCAAAGGTATCCTGTTCATACGGGGCGAGTCCCAAAAGCGCTCCAACGCCGAGGGAGCGCATACCCGCCTTGGCCGCACGCTCTGGGGCGTTCAAGCGATAGTGGTAGTCGTGTTTAGGGCCTACTGGATGGAGCCATTCGTAGAGGGTGGGATCGTAGGTCTCTTGAAACATCGTCATATTGTCCACGCCAGCCTGCACAAGCATGGCGTAGTCTTGCTCGGTGAGGGAATAGACCTCAATGCCAATGGAGGCAAAGAAGGGCTTGATGGCGCGGACAACATCGGCCATATAGCTGGGAGATGAGAGTTTAGGCGCATCTCCTGTGAGGAGGAGAATGTGCCTGTGCCCCACATCGTGGAGCGCCTTGGCCTCCTGAAAGGCTTCATCGACCGAGAGATGGATACGGGTGAGGTGATTTTTGGCGTTAAAGCCACAATAGCGGCACTGGTTGGTGCAGATATTGGAGATATAGAGCGGGGTAAAGAGATTGACCGCTCGGCCAAAATACCGCAGCGTAAGGCTATGCGCTTTTTGTGCAATAGGTTCGAGCAGCTCCAACGCGCTTTTTGAGAGCAAGGTCAGAAAATCCATGGGATCGAGGATCTGTTTGTCCAAGACGCGCAAGACCTGCTCTTTGCTCGCGTTTTCGTAAACATCTCTTCTGCGCTCGCTCGGCCATTTCGCGAAAAGTTCACTCAAGGCTTGCATATGTACGGTTCTCCTAAACCCGCATCCGCCCCAGGGCTCGGTGCGCGTCATGCGTTTCTCTTTTAATGAAATGGGACACTAGCGTAAAAAGCCAGTAAGGGGGGATGAGGCGTTGGCCTGCCCCAATCCGTGAACACGCGCTTTTCCGGCTAGAAACGCGGAGCGGCCTGCGCAAACAGCCATCTTGAAGGCTTTGGCCATGAGCACGGGGTTGTCGGCCGCGGCAATGGCGGTATTGACCAGGCAGGCTTGTGCTCCCATTTCCATGGCCTCACAGGCATCTTTGGGACTGCCAAGGCCAGCATCGACAATAATCGGCACGTCGAGTTCTTCAATGAGAATGCCGATCATTTCCTTGGTTTGCAGCCCGCGATTGGAGCCAATGGGAGCGGCAAGAGGCATGACAACACTGGCTCCAGCATCAACGAGACTTCTGGCCACATAGAGATCGGGATTCATGTAGGGTAAAACCGTAAATCCCTCTTTGGCGAGAATTTCTGTGGCTTTACAGGTTTCGTAGCCATCGGGCAAAAGATGTCTGGTGTCGGAAATCACTTCGATTTTAATCCAATCGCCACAGCCTGCTGCCTTTGCCAGATGCGCCAGACGGACGGCTTCCTCTGCTGTTCTGGCGCCAGAGGTATTGGGTAAAAGGCGCATGCCTTTGGGAATGTGATCCATCACCCCTTCCTGCTGCATACCTACGCGACGCAAGGCTACAGTGATGACTTCGGCTCCGCTTTGCGCAATGATTTCGGGAATAAGGCTATCGCTTGCGTATTTTCCTGTCCCGATAAAAAGCCGACTTTGCAGGGATATGCCGCCAAGTACGAGGGCATCCTCCATACTACCTCCTTATCCAACGATTGCGGGGAATGACAAATGCTCATGAACGCGATATTAGCCTCCCCCGACAAAATGGACAATTTCGAGAGTGTCGTTTTCGGCCAGGGATGTTGTTGGGACAAGCGAACGATCGACAATCTTGCCGTTGATTTCAACAACAACCGTTTTTGGATCAAGGGAGAATTCCTCGAGAAGAGCTGGAAGTGTTTCTGCCTTGGTCTGTTTCGGTTCCCCATTGACAATAATGTGCATAAGAACCTCCCACACGGTTTGCCGTAGTGTCATCTTAATGCCATGCATGCGCAAGAAAACGGGAGACAAGCTCTTTGAATTCTGTCCGGGAAAAGCCTAAGATTTGGGGAAAAAAGAGCAAAAGAACACACGTGCCTATGGTATAGAGGAGACCGCTTGCCAGAAAGCGCAACAGAGAAAAGGATTCTCCGAGCGGGAAAAAGGCGGTTATTTCACGTGAAATATAGGCTACCGCGAGAAAGACGATCAAGGCAAGGCCTTGATGGAGGAGATTGCGCCAGAAGCCAAAGGGGATACAGTGGCTGGCCAGCCAAAGATAGCAGTTCACCGTAATGCATTGGACGAAGACGGTTTTTATCGCAAGTCCCGTGGCACCCAGCCCAAAGCCATAGTATTGTGAGGGCGCAAGGAGGAGCCAGGTGATCAGAAGGCCATAACAGCACTCGGCAACAGTCATATTGCGCAAAATATGGGTTCGACCGGTTGCGTGAAAGACCGAACTCGCCAATTGCCCATAGGCCTGGTGGAGCGGATAGAGAGCCATAATTTGCACTGGAATGAGCGCTTCAACAAACTGCGCTCCGCCAAAAAGATTGACTAAGGTTTTGGCTTCAGCAATCGTAAAGCAGGAAAAATAGGCGGCAATGCAGTAGAGAAGGGGGGCAAATCGGGTGAGAAGACGCCCCATGGTTTGTGTGTCTTTTTGTCCCCAGGCTATGGAGAATTCGCGCATGATAAGGGGTGTCATGGCCGACACAAATAAAAAACAGGCCATGCTGACTTTTTGGGAGAGGGCAAAAAAACCTTGTTCTGTGCTGCCATTGAACCATTGTAAAAGCCAGCGTTCCAAGGTGAGCATGAAAAAAGAGAGCAGGGCTTGAACAAAGAGCGGATGGCTGTAGGCGAAAAATTCCTTGCCCATGCTTTTGATTTCTGTATGTGTGAGCGAGCCTAAAACCGTGCGATGGGCGTTGTGATAGCTTTTGATGGTCACAAACCAAAATCCCAAGGCCATGGCCGAAAGCATGAGATATTGCTGGAGAAAGAGGGTGTAGATGGTGAGAAGATCGCACAGAAAGAGCAGAACAAGCAAAAAGACACAGGTCAAAGAGAGCGTTGTTCGAACGATTTCTGAGTGGATGGTGGCGCCGATGGCATCGTTCATGGAGCGCAAGACGCGACCAATCCAGGTCAGATAGGCAAAAATCATGGCCAAGGGCGCAAGCCACAGCGGAATGTTGGGCATAAAGAGGGTGCCAAGCGGTGGCCATAGCAGGGCAAGAGCCACGATGGTGGCAATAAGGAGCACCAGGCAACTGACGCCAAGGTAGAAGCGAATGAGCGAAACATCGTCCTGGCGTCTGGACAGGGCGTTGTAGAAACAGGTCGAGGTGCCCATGTCGAGAAAGCCGAACAATTGCAAAAACAGCGTTGTGGCAAAATTATAGTTCCCGTACATGGCTGGCCCCAAGGCACGGGGCAGCAAGGCTTCCATGATCAGATACACGGGAACAGAAGCAATATTGGCGAGTAATTTAAAAAAATACCGGCTGGCCAGTGTGGCTTGTTGCATGAAATACTTCTCTCTCAGCGGGAAACAGAAAAACGATATGACAATTGTATGGAAACGATGTACTGTAGAGTGTGTAATAATTTTATTAAAGTAGTCATTGTTTTATTTAATCGTTACAGATATAAACGAGATTTCTTGACAATGACATAGACCTTTTGTATATAATGTTTAAAAATAGGAATATCGAATAGCAGAAAGAGTAGTCGGAAAAGCAATTTGTCTTGGGTGTTGTGTGCCCTTGCCATTGAGCCGTACACTCTTTGCGAGGATGCAACGATAGCGAAAAAGTGTCGTATTGTCACAGACAGCCCCCCGTTGTGTGAGGGCTTGTTGTCCTGGACATCAACCCTATGGAGAGCACGATGCAGGATGAAAAAAGCCGGCTGATGAAATGCGGGCTCGAAAAAGCACCGCACAGATCCTTACTGTATGCCCTCGGTTTGACGAAGGAAGAGATCAACCGACCGTTGGTTGGCGTTGTCAACGCTGCCAACGAAGTTGTTCCGGGGCACATTCATTTGGACATTCTCGCCAATGCCGTGAAGGCAGGGGTGCGGATAGCAGGCGGAACCCCTCTCGAATTTCCCGCTATTGCGGTGTGCGATGGCATAGCCATGAATCATGAGGGCATGCGTTTTTCCCTACCCTCCCGAGAATTTATCGCGGATTCCATTGAAATTATGGCCAGAGCGCATGCCTTTGACGCTCTTGTCTTTATCCCCAATTGTGACAAATGCGTACCTGGCATGCTGATGGCCATGATGCGTTTAAATCTGCCCTCAGTGCTTATTTCGGGAGGCCCCATGCTTCCTGGTTCAAAAGGACCCAAGAAGCAGGCGGATTTGATCAGCGTGTTTGAGGCTGTTGGCGGGGTGAAGAGGGGGACGATCAGCGAGGAAGAGCTTGAGGAGATGACAGAGCATGCGTGTCCGGGTTGCGGGGCGTGTGCTGGGATGTTTACGGCCAATTCGATGAACTGTCTAGCTGAGACGCTGGGTGTTGCTCTGCCTGGCAATGGAACTATTCCGGCTGTTGATGCAGCCAGAGTTCGTCTGGCAAAGCAAGCTGGCATGCGCGTGATGGATTTGCTCGCTTCCAACATCCGCCCGCTCGATATTGTGACCGAAAACGCGGTGCGCAATGCGGTTGCCGTTGACATGGCCTTGGGCTGTTCCACCAATACGGTCTTGCATCTGCCGGCGATTTCCGGGGAAGCCGGTCTCGCGCTGGGTATGGATCTTTTTGATGAAATCAGTCGGAAAGTCCCGAATCTGTGTAAGCTTTCGCCTGCTGGTTCATCCTACATGGTGGATTTAAACGCAGCTGGTGGCATTCCTGCCGTTCTTTCCGAACTGACAAAAATCAACGCCATCCACACCGAGTGCATAACGGTCACGGGGAAGACCGTGGGTGAAAATCTTGCCAGTCTGCATGCCGGCATCAAGGATCCAACTGTCATCCACCCCATCGATCAGGCCTATTCCAAGGAGGGAGGAATTGCCATTCTCCACGGCAATCTTGCTCCTGATGGCGCTGTTGTGAAGCAATCGGCTGTTGCTCCTGAGATGATGTGCAGAGAGGTTCGGGCACGCGTCTTTTCCTCGGAAGAAGAGGCCATGCAAGCCATTTTGGACGGCAAGATCCATGCTGGCGACGGTGTTGTCATTCGCTATGAGGGACCAAAGGGCGGTCCTGGCATGCGTGAAATGCTTTCGCCAACCGCGGCAATCACCGGTATGGGGCTGGGGAAGGATGTTGCGCTGCTCACCGATGGCCGCTTCTCCGGTGGCACCAATGGCGCTGCCATCGGGCATATTTCGCCGGAAGCTGCCGATGCAGGCCCCATCGCCCTGGTGGAAGAAGGCGATATGATTCGCATCGATATTCCGGGGCGCAAGCTGGAGCTTTTGGTCGCTGACGAGGTTTTGGCCAAACGCAGGGAACACTTTGTTGCGCCCACAAAGGATTGTCCGTACTCGGTTTTGCGTCGCTACGCAAAATTGGTGAGTTCGGCATCAAACGGCGGCAGATACAAGGAAATCTAAGCAAATACGAAAACGACCACACTCTTCACAATATCTTTTTCAGATAGGCGCGTATAGTGTTGGTCAAGTCTCGCAATCTCCTATTGAAATTTCCAAGAAAGTGTGCGCCTTATATCCACACCCAGAAAAGGGGCGTGGATATAAGGCGCCTTCTTATAAAAAAAACCGTCTTTTGAGGCGGTTTTTTTTACTGGCATCTTAGAGACAATCGATAATAATTTGTTCGTCTTTCGTTCGTCTGTCGATGGTGCCGATTTGCCAGGCTGGCATGGTAAAGGCACGAATACGGCTGATTGTTTCTTCGGCCTGCTCCTGGGGCACCACAAGGATATAGCCAACGCCGCAGTTGAAGATCTGCAGCATCTCTTGCCAGGAAAGCTTTCCTTCTTCTTTGAGCCAGTGAAAGACAGGGGGGATTTGCCACGAATCGAAATGGATGATCGCTTCAATGCGTTCGGGCAAGATGCGAGGGATATTGTCGTAGAAGCCACCCCCAGTGATATGCGCCATACCGCGGATGGGCATATCGCGAAGCAGATGGCGGATGGGCTCAACGTAGATGCGGGTGGGGATTAAGAGTTCTTGGCTCACGGTTTTGCCATCGACTCCTGGGAAGGGATCTGTCAGGGCAAGACCGCTTTGGGCGAGGATTTTCCGAACAAGGGAGTAGCCGTTGGAATGGAGGCCTGACGATGCAATGCCGATGATGGCATCGCCCACGCGGATCGAGGAGCCGTCGATCAATTTTTTATTGTCCACAATCCCCACGCAAAAACCCGCTAAATCGTATTCCCCTTCTTTGTACATATCCGGCATTTCAGCGGTTTCACCGCCCAAAAGGGCGCATTCAGCGAGTTTGCAGCCATCGGCTATTCCCTGGATGACGGTTTCGGCGATGGAAACATCGAGTTTGCCTGTGGCAAAGTAATCGAGGAAGAAGAGCGGGAGAGCTCCTTGGACGAGGATATCGTTGGCGCTCATGGCGACCAAGTCAATGCCCACAGTATCATGGCAATTGCTGGCAAAGGCTATTTTCAGTTTTGTGCCGACGCCATCGGTTGAGGCGACAAGAAAGGGGTCTTTTATGGTTGCCAGATCGGGTTTAAATAAGCCCCCAAATCCACCAATTTCAGAAACAACGCCACGAGTTTGCGTATTTGCAACAATATGTTTAATCTTACTCACTAAAGCATTTCCGGCAGCGATATTGACACCGGCTTCTGTGTACGCCTTTGCTCTTTCATTGGGCATGCAAATCTCCTTTGCGGTGTTCTCCCAAGGGGTCAAGCCAAGCGTTGGTGGAGAGCAACCGACAATCGGTATCGAAGAATGCCTTTAAGATACCAAAAATTGGTGAAAAATGCAAATTTTTTTCGAGAAGTACTTTAGAATCTTTGGAACGAAGGAGTAAGACTATGCAATGGCGGTTCATCAACATGCTGGGCGTCGGCCTTGGGATTGCCGGGCTTGTGTGTGTCTCCAACGCGAGTTTTGCGGACAATGCGGGGACAACAATCCACAATGAATACCACAATGCCACCATCTACAATACAGGCCCTCAGCAACAAGCAACGGATCCCAATCAGGAAGGCATTTTTGTCTACCGGGATCCTGATTCGGGCGATCGCGTGATTTCCGTGCGTTCAAAGCTTTCACAACCGCAACCCGCCCAACCGCCCATGTACCTGGAACCCATCATACGCCCCTAAAAGGGACTTTGGGGATAAGGAGAGAAAGCATGCTACCGACACTCCTTTGGGAAAAAAAGGAAGGAGACAGCGTCAGGTGTCTGGTTTGCAGCCACCACTGCCTTTTGAAGAATGGTGCGCATGGCGTGTGTCGAACGCGGATGAACAAAAACGGGCGGATGACGGCGCTGTTGTCGGATATTGTCTCAAGCATCCAGATGGATCCCATTGAGAAAAAGCCCTTATACCATTTTTTCCCAGGCAGCGCTGTCTTCAGTGTTGGCAGTTTTGGCTGCAATTTGCAGTGCGCCTTTTGTCAAAATTGGCACATTTCCATGATACGGGAGCGGAACACCGTCGATGGGCAAGCCGTGCAGGCGCAAAGGCTTTTGGAACTGGCCAAAGCCCATGGCGCACAGAGTATTGCCTTTACCTACAATGAACCCACGCTCTCTCTGGAATTGATCAACGAAACCGTCCAGAGGGCACAGGCCTTTGCTCTGCCTGTTGTCTTGGTGTCCAATGGCTTTATGAGCAGCGAATTTTTGGAGTATGTGGGGGCAAAGGTCTCGGCCTACAATATCGATCTGAAATCATATCGGGATGCTTTTTATCGCACCTATTGCAAAGCCAGTCTCACTCCCGTTTTAGACAATCTGGTTTGGCTTGTCAGCAAGGGGGTGTGGGTTGAAGTGACAACCCTTGTCATTCCCCATCTCAATGACAGCGACGAGGAATTGCGCGACTGTGCCCGCTTTATCAAAGAGTCCCTGGGGGCTTCTGTGCCCTGGCATATTTCGGCCTTTCACCCTGCCTACAAGATGGAGCAGCATCCGCCAACCAGTAAGGAAACACTGCGCAGAGCCTACGATATCGGCAAGGAAGAAGGCCTCCATTTTGTCTATGCTGGCAATATCGGCTTTAGCTTTGGCGCAGATACCTTGTGTCCTTCCTGCGCAAGGCCTGTGATTGAGCGTTCGCCGTACGGCATACGCTGTCAAACCACAGGGACGTGCCCCTCCTGCGGCAACGCCATTGCCGGAGTCTTTGCGTGATTATTTGCTATACCGGAATGGGAAAAGGAAAAACAAGTGCCTGTCTTGGACAGGCACTTCGTGCGTTGGGCCATGGGTATAGTGTGTGCTTTTGTCAGTTCATCAAACGCGACCACCAAAGCGGCGAACAAAGTATGTTGAAGAGGCTTTTAGGTGATCGCTTTCTGGCCAATGGGGTGGGCATGGTGTCCCAGGCAAAAGACAGAAGCGAGCACAAAAAACGCGCCCAACAAGTCTTGCTCTTTGCCCATCAACACATTCCCACAACCTGGCTGCTTATTTTGGATGAGCTCTGTGTGGCACTTTCTTTTGGCTTGATCGATACACAAGCGTGCATAGACCTTTTGACCTTTGCGAGATCCCAGCATTGTCATGTCATCGTCTCTGGCCGCAAGGCGCCTCCCTGGTTGTGCGCCATGGCGGATTGTGTGACGGTGATGGAGAATGAAAAGCACCCCTTTCAAAAGGGAGAGAAGGCGCTGAAGGGGATCGATTATTAAGGGGTCTCCTCGCTTTTCGCAGGTGCATTGTTGGGCGGCAAGAGCAGATAGCTTGTCACCGATTGAATCCCTGGCACGCGGTGGGCAGTTTTTTTGGCGATGGCGCGTTCGCGGTCGCTTTCAACCACGCCAAGCAGAACGCAGCGACCGGCATTGACCTCGGTTTCGATGCGGGTGGAGGAGAGCCCTTTTGCCTTGATAAGATGAGTCCGAAGGCGTGTCGCCAAGAGGAAATCGCTTTCTACGCCTTTTTTGGGCGGAAAGTTGTGGATGGTTACGGAATCGGGTTGGTAGCGTTTGGCGATATTTTCGATGGTTTCTATGAGCTTTTGCGGAATTTCACCCACAATATAGACCTTGTTGTAGAAGCAATAGACAGACAGCGAAAGACCTTCTGTAAAGTCTTTGTTGAGGATCGCGGTTTTAATCCTGGTGGCCTTGGATTTGTCATTGGACATGGTGTCAAGAAGACGTTTGTCTTCGTAGATGCCGTAGTAGGCGCAGCCAGAAAGCAGCGAGGCAAGCACCGAACAAAGAATGACAACCGCAAGGATGCGTTTGATCACAACTCCTCCACATACTCACTGTTGTTCCCGCGTGATTCTCGCGCCAACAGCGTTTAATTTTTTCTCAATCTGTTCATAGCCACGATCGAGATGATAGATCCGTCGGACATTGGTGGTGCCGTGGGCAGCGAGGCCTGCCAAAACCAGGGAGGCGCTCGCCCGAAGGTCAGAAGCCATGACCTGGGCGCCGATCAGGTGGCTGACCCCTCGGATCATCGCCGTATGGCCGCTGATGGTGATTTTTGCGCCCATGCGAATCAGTTCAGGCACATGCATAAAGCGGTTTTCAAAAATACGTTCATCGACAATGCTCGACTGCGACGCCACACTCATGAGCGCCATAATTTGCGCCTGCATGTCGGTGGGAAATCCCGGATAGGGCTGGGTTTTGACATCGGTGCCGTGCAGACCGGCTTTCCCCAATTCCGCCAAAACACCCTCACTGGTTTTGGTGATCTGCATGCCCATTTCTTGCAATTTGTTGATGACGGTCTCAAGCTCCTGATAGGGGCAATGTTTGATGAGCAATTTGCCCTTGGTGATACCAGCTGCTGCCAGAAAGGTTCCAGCCTCAATGCGGTCGGGCATGATGGAATAGGTATTGGCTGAAAGCGAGCTCACCCCTTTGATGGTGATGATGGGAGTGCCATGGCCAACGATATTGGCACCGCAGCTGATCAAAAATTTGGCCAAATCCACGACTTCCGGTTCACGGGCGGCGTTTTCCAGAATCGTTGTTCCATCGGCCAACACAGCGGCCATCATGACATTTTCTGTGCCCCCAACCGTTGGCATATCAAAAACAATATGCGCGCCTCGTAAGCGGGATGTGCGTCCGATAATATCGCCGCCCTCAAGATCAAAGCGCGCCCCCATCTGCTCAAAGGCCTTCAGATGTTGGTCAACGGGTCTGGCTCCGATGGCACAGCCTCCGGGCAGAGAGACCCGGGCACGCCCTAAACGAGCCAGTAAGGGGCCTAAGCAGAGAACCGAGGCACGCATGGTGCGGACAAGATCATAGGGGGCTTCAGGAAGGAGATTTCCTGGTTCAGTCTGCACCACATGGTCTTCGTTTTCGCACGAAACCCCGATCATGCGCAAAAGACGGAGGGTTGTTTCGATATCCTGCAGATGAGGGACATTGAGAAAGGAGGCAGGGGAATCGAGCAAGATAGAAGCAAAGAGAATGGGAAGCGCGGCATTTTTGGAGCCGCTCACAGCGATGGTGCCGTGAAGGGGGACACCCCCTTCGATGCGTAACTTATCCATGGACAACTCGTTGGGCAAAAAAGAAGAAAAAACTGAACCTACAGAGAGCCTATATCTCTGTCAAATGGCGGAAAAAGCACGCGTGCGAAAAAAGACTTGCATAGCCCCGGTATTTTGAGTACAGTGCCTTTGTTGTGCATGGCGAGAGTAGCTCAGTTGGCAGAGTACCTGGTTGTGGCCCAGGGTGTCGTGGGTTCAAGTCCCGTCTCTCGCCCCATTTTGTCTGCGTCCGCATTTGCGGACGTTTTTTTTGTCTCTTGCTGTGGGAGGATGGTGTGAAAATAGCCATTGCTGGTACTGGATATGTCGGTTTAAGTTTAGCTGTGCTTTTGGCACAGCATCACACCGTAACGGCTGTTGATATCCTCTCGCAAAAAATAGACGCCATCAATGCCAGACAATCGCCGATCCGCGATGCCGAAATCGAAGCGTATCTGCAGACAAAGGATTTGGATCTGGTTGCAACGCTCGATGGCGAAGGCGCCTACAAAGCAGCTGAGTGCATTATTATTGCCACGCCGACAAACTACGACATTGCCTCCCGCTCCTTTGACACATCCTCCATTGAAGCGGTTTTAGATGTGATAACCCGGGTGAATCCCAAGGCCTGTATTGTCATTAAATCGACCATTCCTGTTGGCTATATGCAGAGCCTTGTCAAACGCTATTCAACGCTTCCGTATCTTCTTTTTTCCCCAGAATTTCTCCGCGAAGGCCATGCGCTCTACGACAATCTCCATCCTTCGCGCATCATTGTCGGTATCAGCGATTGTGCCGATCAAACGCAATGCCGTTTGGCCAAACAATTTGCCGATCTCTTGGCGGAAGGAGCGCTTGACAGCGATATTCCGATTCGGATCGTCCACACAACAGAGGCTGAGTGCATCAAGCTTTTTGCCAATTCCTATTTGGCGATGCGGGTTGCCTATTTTAATGAGCTGGACACCTATGCCGAACAATACGGCCTTGACAGTGAACAGATTATCGAAGGCATTTGTTTGGATCCGCGCATAGGCTTCCACTACAACAATCCCTCCTTTGGCTATGGGGGGTATTGCTTACCTAAAGACACCTTACAGCTCGAAGCCAATTTTCATAAGACGCCGGCAAGCCTTGTGCCAGCCATTGTTGCGGCAAACAGAACCCGCAAAGCCTTTATCGTCTCGCAAATTCTCGCCAAACACCCAAAGACTGTGGGAATCTATCGTCTGATTATGAAGGCCAAGAGCGACAATTTCCGCCAGTCAGCGATCATGGATATTTTGCGCATGCTCGCAGCCTCAGGCGTAGCGCTTTGCATCTATGAACCGATCGTTACTTCGGATACGTTTGAAACGTATCCGGTGATCAAGGATCTCGATGCCTTTGCCAAAAAGAGCGATGTTATTGTCGCCAATAGGTGCACGGAAGAATTACTCCCCTATATGGACAAAGTCTATAGTCGCGATATCTATCAGCGAGATTAAAAGGAAAGCACAAAAAAAAAAGGAGCATAACGCTCCTTTTTTTTGTCTTCGATTACAGTCGCCAAAGGTCGATTTTGGCTTGCTTCGCATCCTCCTTATTGAGGATGCTTTTGATGTCAATCACCGTATAGGGCTCTGAAGCAAAAAGCGGGGGTAAATCCGCCGCTTTGATGGCAGCAAAGGGGTGATGGGCAACAGCCAAAATCAAGGCATCGAGTTTGGTGAGTGCTTCCATGGGAAGCAAGTCGATGTGGTATTCTTGCTTGGTTTCCTGTGGATCGGCCAAGGGGTCATGCACCAGGGGAAGAATGCCGTATTCTTCCAATTCGTGAACAATATCGATGACACGGGTGTTCCGAATGTCAGGGACATTCTCTTTGAAGGTGATGCCCAAAATACCAACCCGTGCGCCCTTGATTTGCTTATTGGCGTTGATCAGGCGTTTGACCGTAATTTCAGCGATATATTTGCCCATAGAGTCGTTGATCTTGCGGCCAGCCAGGATAACCTCAGGGTGGTAGCCCATCTCTTCGGCTTTGTAGGTGAGATAATAGGGATCTACGCCGATGCAGTGGCCACCAACAAGACCCGGGCGGAAGGGCAGGAAGTTCCACTTGCTCCCTGCCGCCTCAAGCACTTCGGTTGTGTCAATGCCCATACGGTTGAAGATGCAGGCGAGCTCGTTCATCAAGGCTATATTGATGTCGCGCTGGGTGTTTTCGATGACCTTTGCCGCTTCGGCAACCTTGATCGACGAAGCCCTGTGGATGCCGGCAGAAACGACGCTGCCATAGACTTTTTCCAGAATATCGGCGGTTTGTGGATCAGAGCCTGAGACGATCTTGCGGATGGTCGCAAGCCTGTGGATGCGATCTCCGGGATTGATGCGCTCAGGCGAATAGCCCACGGTGAAATCTCGGCCAAAGGTCATCCCTGCGTGCTTCTCCAAGAGCGGCACGCAGACCTCTTCGGTGACCCCGGGATAGACCGTTGATTCATAGCAGACGATGGTGCCTTTGGCCATGGCGCGAGCAACGGTTGTCGTTGCTCCGACAACGGGTGTGAGATCGGGATTTCTGTGGGCGTCGATAGGCGTTGGCACAGCAACAATGATAACCCCAGCCTGGGCAAGATCTTGTGGGTTACTGGTATAGGTGATCTTGGCATTGCAAAGAGCCTCATCAGCAACTTCAATGGTTCTGTCGTGCCCAGCTCGGAGTTCTTTGATGCGTTCTTCTTTTTTATCAAAGCCGATAACAGCAAAGTGTTCAGAAAGTGCAACAGCTAGGGGAAGACCAACATAGCCAAGGCCGACAATAGCTATGCTTTTTGTACGATGAACGAGATCGTCATAGGAAATCATGGGAACGGAATCCTTCACAACAAGACGTTAATGGTCGAATTCTTCGAGCATTTCGTCTTGCACATCTTTTTCCGTAATAGGATGAGAGAACAAGCGGTACATCCAGACTTGGTAGCCAATGACAATGGGCACCATCACAAGGGCGACGCCGAGCATAATCATCAAGGTGAGTTCGCTGGAAGCGCCGTTAAAGATGGTGACCGAAGCCTTGGGATCCAGCGAGGAGAGAATCAGATTGGGATAGAGGCCGCTCACACCGAAGAAGGTGACCAGGATAATAAAGAGACCGTTCGTGCCCCAGGCCTTCCAGATTTTGCCAGCCCGAAGCAAAGCGGGGGTGGCAAAGTGGGCACCAAGCGCCCCAAGGGGAAGGATGAGGAGAGCGAGGTTGGCGAGATAATTGTCCCAAAGAGCGGTGTGGGTGGCTGTCATCCACAAGAAGACGAGCAAAACGATGGTGACAATGACCCACAGACAGTTGGCTGCGGTCAGTGCGCGAATCTGGAGGTTGCCTTCGCTTTTAATGACAAGCCAAAGGGCACCGTGCAGGAGAAAGAGGCAGATAAAGAAGATGCCACCGGCAATGCCATAGCCATTCAAGAGACCCATGAGGGTGCCATGGAAGACCCCATCGGCGTCGATGGGAATACCCATGAAGAGATTGGCAAAGGCAACGCCTAAAAGGAGCGGCGGAATGAGATTGGCAAAAAAATGGACGACATCCCAGAAGAAAATCCACAGATCGTGGTGCACCTTGTTGCGGAATTCATAGGAGACTGCCCGCAAAATCAGGCCAAAGAGAAGGGCAAGAAGGGGGACATAGAGGGCGCTGAACATAACGGCGTAGGCTTTGGGGAAGGCGGCAAAGGTGACACCGCCAGCAGCAATCAGCCATACCTCGTTGCCATCCCAGAAAGGTCCGGCCGCGCCATACAGAATGCGTTTGTCTTCTTCGGTACGGCACAAAATCGGGTGGAGCATCCCAATGCCCAAATCAAAGCCGTCCAGAGCAAAATAGACAGCCCACAGAAGCATCCAGAGAAAGAACCAAATCGATTCAAGCATGATCATGCCTCCTGTATTGGCTGTTCAGGACCCTTGATGGCGTACTTTCTGAGGAGGAAAATGTCGAGAACCCCAAGGAGCGTATAGAGGATGATAAAGGCGATCAGGGAGAAGGAGACGGTTTCGGCAGCAAGCGGGGATACCGCTTCATTGGTGCGCATAAGACCATAGACGATCCACGGCTGCCTGCCGATTTCAGCAACCGCCCAGCCTAAGCCCAGAGCAAAGTAGGGCAGGGGAATGTTCCAGACAAGACAGGTGAGTAGGGTTGGGGAGATGATGGCGTTTTTTCTGGTCCAAAAGGCCGCAAAGGCGAGGAGAAGAAAGAGCATCCCAAGGCCTACCATGAGGCGGAATGTCCAAAATGTTGCGGCAACCGGAGGACGATCTTCCTTTTGGAAATCCTTCAAGCCCTTGACTTCGGCGTCGGGCGAACCAAAGGAGATCCAGCTCAAAAGCCCTGGAATGCCAAAGAGTTCCACGGAATTGGCCTGGGCTTCCTCTTCAGGAATGACCATAAGATGGAAGGGCACATTGCGTGCTGTGTCCCAATGGGCTTCCATGGCAGCGAGCTTGGCGGGTTGATGGACAGCCACATCCTTGCCGTTTAAATCGCCGGAAATGGCGAGCAAAAGCACCATGATCAAAGTCCAGGGGGCAACCATCTTAAAGGACATACGGAAAAAGTCTTCTTGGTGTTTGCGCAGAATATGCCAGGCTGAGACGCCAAGCACAAAAAAGCCGCCCAAAACCCACGAGCCAAAGACCGTATGGCAATACATGTTCCAGGCAAAGCCGTTGGTGATGACATCGAAAAAGCTCGTGAGCTCAGCGCGCTTGGCTGCTTCGTTGATGGTATAGCCAACCGGATGCTGCATAAAGCCGTTGGCTAAAATGATCCAAAGGGCTGAGATGTTGCCCCCAAGCGTCACAAGCCAAATACAGATCATGTGGGCTTTTTTGCTCAGCTTCTTCCAGCCAAACACCCAGACAGCCAGGAAGGTCGATTCCAAGAAGAAGGCGACCGTCGCTTCAATGGCCAAAAGGGAACCGAAAATATCCCCGACGTATTCTGAATAGCGTGACCAGTTGGTGCCGAATTGGAATTCCAGGGTTATGCCGGTCACAACACCGAGGGTGAAGTTGATAAGAAAGAGTTTTCCCCAAAAACGGGTATGACGCAGCCAGGCTTCATTGCCTGTCTTGACATAGCGGGTTTCCATCCACGCAACGAGAATAGAAAGACCAAGCGTGAGTGGCACAAAAATGAAATGAAAAAAAACCGTGGCGGCGAATTGCAGCCGCGAAAGCATTACAACATCCATAGACCCCCCTCTGTTGTAGGTCAAAACATATGTACCAAAAATGCGCTTCTTTCTCAACAGCCCTGCATTTCCACTCTCCCCATGCAAAGCGAAAACGTCCTTCCTCCTTGACGGGCGCTTTTCGCTTCTTATTGTCTACCAGATAGGGGCTATAATGCTTTGTCGCACAGCAGGATTGTCATATTGTAAAGAAAACACCCCATTGAAGGAAGGAATATATGGCTGAAGAAGTAAAAAAACATGAGTTTCGAGCGGAAGTATGCAAAGTACTAAATATTTTAACAAATTCTTTGTATACAAACCGCAAGGTTTTTTTAAGAGAGCTGATCAGCAATGCCTCGGACAGCCTCGATAAATTGCGTTTCCGCACCAATAGAGGAGAGCACCCAACGCATGACGTGCCCCTTGAAATTCGTATCACCATCGACAAAGACGCGAAAACCATCACCATCGCCGACACCGGCATTGGGATGAGCGAAGAGGAACTCTCGGAGAATCTGGGCACCATTGCAAAATCAGGCACTGAGGCCTTTTTACAGGCTCTGTCTGAAGCCCCGGAAGAGTCTGAGAAATCCGATGCTTCGGGAATTATTGGTCGATTTGGGGTGGGTTTTTATTCGGTCTTCATGGTTGCCGACAATGTGCGGGTTATCTCTCGTCCTGCCTATGCTGAGAAAGGCAGCCCTGCCCATGTTTGGACAAGCGATGGCTTGGGCACATTCACCATTGAAACGATTACCGATGAAAATCCCGTCAGAGGCACAAGCATTGTTGCGCATCTGAAGGACAATGCGCTGGAATTCCTTGAAAAAGGGGTTGTCCTGGAGGCTATCAAGACCCATTCAGGTTTTATTCCCTTCCCCATCTTTGTCGATGGCGAACGGGTCAACACCCAGCCCGCCTTGTGGCGTGAGCCCAAGACGCAGGTGACGGAAGAGCAATATAACAGTTTTTATACCGCCTTCAGCTTCGATTCCAAGCCACCGTTTTCCGTGCTTCACATTGCGGTGGATGCGCCGGTGCAGTTTTCTGCTCTGCTTTTTATCCCTGACATGAAGGACGATTTCTACGTCATTGAACATGAATCCTGGGGACTTGATCTCTACAGCCGCAGGGTCTTGATCCAACACAATACCCAGGAATTGCTGCCAGATTATTTCGCCTTTGTGAAAGGGGTGGTCGATATCGAAGATCTCCCCTTAAACATTTCCCGCGAGACATTGCAGGAAAATGTGGTTCTTCAGAAAGTGCGCCAGGTTCTGGAAAAACAGCTTATGAACAAGTTGGAAAGCCTGGCAAAAGATCATCCCGATCAATACGAGCATTTCTGGTCGCTCCACAACCGGTTTTTCAAGCTTTTCTATCGGCATTGGGATATCCCCAACAAGGAAAAATTCATTGCTCTTATGCGCGTCGAATCCTCTGCTGTTGTCGACGGCAAGCCCGTTGGCTTGACAAATTTGGATGCCTATCAAGAACGGGCTCTTTCGGGACAGAAGACCTTCTGGTATGTGGCGGCGCAAAGTTCTGAAGCGGCAAAATTCAATCCCCATATGGACATGTTTAAGAAAAAGGGGATTGAAGTTCTTTATCTTTTGGAACCCATTGACGAAATCGTCTTCCAGGGCTTTGATACCTACAAGGAGTGGAATTTCCGTTCCGTGGAAACAGCCACCTACGACGATCTCAAAGATTTTCCCGATGTCGAAGAAACAGCAAAGGAAACGCCTCCTCTTTCCAACGAAGACTCGGATTTTCTGAACAGGTTGCTTGAGCATATGAAGAGTGTGCTCGGAGAAAAGGTCAAATCCGTGCGTCTATCCAATCGCCTGGCAGACAGTCCTGCTGTCTTGGTCTCTGCTGACGGCATGACCACAAGCATGGAAAAAATCATGAAAGCGGTGAGCAACGACAGAAGCATGCCGATACGTGATCTTGAAATCAATAAGGATCATCCCCTGGTGCGCGATATGGTGCGGATGTTTAAGGCTCAGCCCACGGATCCTGTCTTGCAGGGCATGATCGAAAATCTTTACGACACCTGTCTGATTATGGATGGCTTTATCCTTGATCCTCAGCAGATGGGAGCACGCATTCAGCAGTTGCTTGTGCAGTCGGCTTCCTGGTACACCGAGATTCGGAAGCTGTAGCACGCTCTTTTGAGACTGTATGGCAAAAAAAGGATCCATGTCCCAAACATGGATCCTTTTTTTGCGAGCAAAAAGAAAGCGCTTCCCGTGCTTTCTCATCTGATGATAGAGAGATGCTTAGGCTTTGTTCAGATCGCGAAGGAGATTGCTCACAGCCATCTCCCCCATCATGGTGGTTGCGCCTATGGTGGATGAGGCGGTGTGGCTACCAATGACAACGGAGTCAAGGGCATACCACGCGGGATTGTTGGGGGGCTGGATGGTGAAGACATCGAGGCCAGCACCGTAGAGCTTTTTTTCCTGCAGAGCCTTGAGCAGGGCATCCTCATCGACAAGTTCGCCTCGGGCAGTATTGATGAGAATGGCTGTTTTTTTCATTAAAGCCAGGCGTTCTTGGGAGATCATGCGGGCATTGTCGTTGGTTAAGGCTGCATGGAGGCTTATGAAGTCGCTTTCGCGGCACAGGGTGTCCAGATCGGTATAGGTGACATTGTTGGCTGCAGCCCAGTCGGGGTCAGTATAAATGTCATAGGCGAGAACGTGCATGGAAAAGCCCTGCGCCCGTTTTGCCACGCATTTGCCAACAGCCCCCAAGCCCACGATGCCCAAGGTCTTTTGATAGAGGTCAAGGCTTTGGATCTTCCCCCAATCCCCGATTTTGGCTTTTTTATCGATGAGTGGGATGTTGCGCGCAACCGCAAGCATAAGGCCAAAGGCGTAATCGGCGACCGCATTGCTGTTGGCACCAACTGTGCGCGAAACCGCAATATGGCGTTCTTTGCACAGCGCGCAATCGATATTGTCCAAACCAACACCGTATTTTGCAATGGCTTTCAGTTTGGGGGCTGCATCCAAAACGCGGGCATTGACCGGATCAATGCCAACAATCAGTCCTTCGCAATCGTGTATGCGTTCGATCATGGCGTCTTCGGAGAGAATGGAGCCTGTGTCGTTGCGAACGATGGTGAGACCGGCATTGCGTAAACGGTCAAAAAGGTGGGGATTACTTTTTCCAAAGGATCGAGGAGTTACAAGGACTTTCATGATGGGTGCATTTCCTTTTACGGTCAATTGCCACACTTATAAAGATGTGTGGCTTGGAAGAAAGTAGAAGCCAGTTTTACATTTTCTTATCTGCGCAAGGCAATTGTTAGGGATTTCATACGATTCATTTGTTTCGATAAAAGACTGACTGCTTTTGTGGCTTCATCCATTGCCTGTGCATTTTGGGACGATAGTGTATTCACTTCGACAATTGACTGATTGATCTCATCACTTGCTGCGGACTGTTGTTCTGCGGCTGTTGCAATAGCATGGACTTGATCTGAAGTGTTTTCTACATTAGCCACTATATGTTGCAAAGCATCTCCTGATTCTCGTGCAAATTTTGTTGCCTCTTCTAACTTTTGTGCTGTGGTTTCCATTGCATGCATACTCTTTTCAACGCTTGTTTGAATAGATTTTGTGACTTCACCAACATCTTGTGTTGAATTCATCGTTTTTTCTGCAAGTTTTCTTACTTCATCGGCAACGACTGCAAACCCACGTCCCGCCTCTCCTGCGCGTGCAGCTTCAATAGCTGCATTAAGAGCCAAAAGATTTGTTTGATCGGCAATATCAGAAATAACACTCATAATTTGAGAGATATTTTGTGCATGTGTATGCAATTCCTGCATATCATCTTTTAAAGCGAGAGTTGCCTCAAGGGTAGATTCGATGCTCACTATGCAGTCAGAAACTATTTTAGCACCCTCTTCAGCATTTTGATGCGTCTGTTCTGATGCATTGGCAGCTTGGGATGCGTTATTCGCCACTTCCTGAACAGTAGAATTCATCTCATTCATCGCAGATGCAGCTTCTTGAAGTCTATTTGCCGACTCTGCAGCACTTTGATTGGATTGCGTTATCTGCTGTACAAGTTGATTTGATGCAGATGCAATTTGCTCAGTCATTTCTTCAAGTTGGATGGCCACCTCATGAATACGATCTTGTCCTTTTTTGACCTCTTCACTTTGCTTGTGGGCAATTTCCATCGCTTCATTGGCTTTTTGTGCTTCTTCTAAAGCTTTTTTGCTTTCATTATTAGATTTAAGAATCATATTTTTCAGACTATCAACCATTTTTCGCAGCGCATCTCCAAGTTCCCCAAGCTCATCATTTCGTTGCACATCAAGGTGCGAATCCAACTTTCCTTCTGCCACATCTTGCGCAAAAAAGTTCGTTTTACGAACATCTCGTACCATAGATCGAATAACATAAAGCAGCACAAGCGCAACAAATAGAGTTGCAACCAACATGAGAAGAAGCGTACAATTTCGGATATAGCTTACTTTCTCTGAAAATTCAGATTCGAAAATGCACGAAATAACAATTATTCCAGATTCAGGCTCGTTATAATACTCAATAATATGCTAGATACCATCATTTGACATCATTGCCTTTATACCACTTGTATTTGGGGCAATATTTCGCATCCAAGGCTGCGTCTTAAACATATTGATTTTAAGGATTTGTTCACTATTTTCATGGGCAGTTATAAGTCCAGTTCGTGCATTAACAAGATATGAATACCCCGTTTTCCCAATAGTAACTCCACCAATAGTTCTCTTGGTAAATTCATTTGTTGTCATTATTCCATATATTACTCCGAGTATATCTTTTCTTTCATCGGTGACAGGCGCAGCTACGATAATAGCTTTTTCTCCAAGCGACTTACTCTTGACAGGTTCGCTCATGGCAACTTTGCCAAGCATTGCTTCTTTAAAATAAGCTCTCTCAGCAATTTACTTTTTTCCCAGACATTGGAGCAGAACTTGCTATAACATCACCATGGTAATTTGCAAAATTATATTGAACAAAATCAGGATGCGATATCGGGAGCGTTGACATAAGTGCACGAACAGTATCAATACTACGATCTATTGTTTCTTTATCAGAAGTTTTAACTGCATTGGCATACGCTTTTATAGCACTGTCGTGTGCAATAGAAAGCATTGTCTGTTTGTAGCTTGAAACAGAATTCTTGATATTTTTAGATATTACCTTATTAGCTACAGCCAAAATAGATTTTGAATTTTCCCTAAATTCATTGAAAATTATATAGGAAACAACAAAAGAAGCACCCATTATTAAAATAAGCAAAGTTGCCATAGTTGGCAAAAGAAGCTTGCTTTGCAACTTCAGTGATATGCGCATAAATACACCTCTTTGTTGTTCTGGTAATAGTATTGTTGCTAGAGAGCTTGGCTGTTTCTGGCGGTGTATCTCACGCTGTTTTGCCTTTTGCCTGGCTGATAATCAGGCCTGCTGGACGAAATTCCCCCCATAAGACAATGCCTCTCTTCGCTCCAATCTGCCTTCTGGTGCCGGAGACAGGTTGTTTGAGCCTCTATTCCTCTGCGTTGAGAAAACGGGAAACGTCAAGAACGTGTGCGCCGTAAAACCACATCCAGTAAAGGGGTGTGGTTTTACGGCGTCTTCGTATAAAGCGTTGCTTAGCATTTTTTTGAGGATTTGCCCTGGATGACATGCGTATGGGGAGGAACATCCTCGGTCACCCAGACATTGCCGCCAATCACTGCGTGGTCGCCGATATGGATGCGACCGAGGATGGTGGCACCGGCGTAGACAGTCACATTGTTGCCAAGAATGGGATGCCTTGCGATGCCCTTGGTGAGCGTTCCGTCTTCATTTTTTGGGAAGGAAAGCGCTCCTAAGGTCACCCCTTGATAGAGCTGGCAGTGTTCGCCGATGATTGAGGTCTCGCCAATAACGACGCCTGTACCGTGGTCGATAAAGAAATGGGAGCCGATGCTGGCTCCAGGATGGATGTCGATGCCGGTATGGGAATGCGCCATCTCCTGGATAATCCGGGGCAGCAGGGGGATCTTCTGGGTGTAGAGAACATGGGAGATGCGGTGATGTACCATGGCGTAGAGAGAGGGGTAGCAGAAAATAGTCTCCCCCGGGCTTATGGCTGCCGGATCGCCTTCGTAGGCTGCCTGGGCGTCGCTCGCTAAAAGATCACGGATTTCTGGCAGCTGCGAGATGAGCGCTGTTGCCGAGCTGTCGGCCTGCTCTCGGTAGTCAGAGGGGGTTTCATTGTGTTCCATAGCGTGCAAAAAGATAAAGCTCCGTTCGATCTGGTCGCGCAACAGATGGTAGACCGAGTCGAGATTGGCGGAGAGATGGTATTGCACCGAGCGATGGCTGACGCTTGAACCGAAATAGCCCGGAAAGACAATGGCACGCAATCGCTGCATGATTTCCGCAAGGACACTAATGGAAGGCATTTGGGCTGTTGAATTGATGGGCAACCAGACATTGTGTAAGGAGGTTTGCTGGCAGAGCTTGAGTACAACCGCATCGATGGCGGGGATCGAGGGAAGCGTGGATGGATGTTGCATCATTGCCTCAAAAGCCCCAATGGGACACTAACGTTAGAAAAAAATGGCGGCAAGGATTGCTCAAGGAAAAGTCTTGATAATGTTGTGAGCATTGCCCACGTCCCAAAGAAACGATAGACAAGAGAGACTGCCATACGCAGAAGGAGGGGGTATGGAGAGTCTTGCCATTGCACCAGCCACCATGACCGAGTCTCTCACCTACACCAAGAAAGGTGTGCCCATGAAGGCTTTGGGGCGTTCGATCAAAAAAGGAGAAAAAGAGATTGAGGAAGCAGAAGAGAGAGTGCGCATGGCGTTGCTTGCCAAGGAAGGCCTTGGGACGCGTCTTTCGGTTACCGTCTGAGGGAGAGGGGGGGAAGTCCGTTTGGGCTTCCTTTTTTTTGTTCAGCCAACTGGGTGAGGATAGGGGCATCGGCTGCCAGAAAAGGGAGGGCTTGGGCTTCTGACGGGGTCACCCAGCGGATAGGTTGGCCTTCATTGCCCTGAGGATGCCCCTCATAGGAGAGAACATGAAAAAAATGCAGGGAAACACGGAGGTTGTGCTCAGAATAGGTGTGGTCGATGACGTGCCAGAAAAGCGCCTTCTTCACAACAATCGCCAACTCTTCGTTGAGTTCGCGGCATAAGGCCTTGAGCGGGGGTTCCCCATCCTCGCATTTGCCCCCAGGAAATTCCCAAAAGCCTTTAAAACGTCCTTTGTTTTTTTGGGCGACCAGAAAGCGTTCGTTATTCCAGACAATGCCGGCGGCAACCGTTAGCCTCGTTGGTGTGGTTGATTCATGCGTGCATGCGTTCATGAATAGGTGCCTTCGTGCTCGTTTTTGATGGCATCGATGGATGCTTGAAGTTGTTCGAGTTTTTCAAAGGCCTCTTCGCCTTTCTTTTTACAATCTTCAAAGGCCTGTATCAAGGCCTGGGACTTGACCGGATCTTCATAGAGCGAACTGTCACTCAATTGCTGTTCGAGCGTGCTTTGTTCTTGAAGAAGGGCATTGAGGGTGGCCTCTGTTTCTTCATAGGCTTTTTGTAGAGGCTTGAGCTTGCGATAGAGTTGGTTGCGTTTTTCGGCTTCTTCGCGTTTCAAGCGTTTTTGCTCCTCCTTGCTTTGGGCTTTTGGCACAAAAGCAAGGTCATCCTGGGACTTTATCGCCTTTTGGGAAAGGCTTTGGGCATGCTGCTCTTCGTAGGCTGCGTAGCTGGGATAGACAGTGATGCCATGGGTATCGAGCTGCCAGGTTTCCACATCGATTTCAGAGAGAAGCCAGCGGTCGTGGGCAACCAGCATCAGGGTGCCTGTATAGTTTTTGAGAGCCTGACACAGCGCCTCTCTGCTCTCGAGGTCGAGATGGTTGGTGGGTTCGTCCAAGAGCAGGAAATTACAGCGTTTCAGAAAGAGGGTCGCGAGCACGAGGCGGCATTTCTCACCCCCTGAAAGCGTCTTGATCTGGCGGTCAAAATAGGATTCTCCCAGAAGAAAGAGTCCCAGAACGCTCATGAGTTCTTCTTCATTGCAATGCGGATCTGAGAGCCGCCGAATTTCGCCCAGCACGTTGGCGTCTTCGCGGAGGGTGTCCATTTGGTGTTGGGTGTAGTAGCCAAGGCGCAGCTGTTGCGCTTGGGCGATCGTGCCGCCGCATTTGGGAAGAGTATTGGCCAAGAGTTTCAGGAGTGTGGATTTGCCCGAGCCATTGTGACCAACCAAGGCAATGCGGTTTTCTCGGTAGATGGTGAAGGTCAACGGTGGCCACAGGTATTTGCCGTCTTCAAAGTGAAAATCGAGGTCACAGCAGGCGAGCACGATTTTTTCCACATGGGGTGGTTTCGGCCAGGTAAAGCGCAATTCCTTGCGTTTGGGTTCAGGGCGATAGTCTTCGAGCTCTTTTTCGAGTTTTTTGGCCATTTTTTGGTGGGAGGATGCCTGTCTGGCCTTGGTGGCCTTGGCGCGGAAGCGTTCGACAAAGACCATTTTTCGGTCGAGCTCATCCTGCAGCGCCTGGCGTTCGCGTTCTCGTTGCGCTTGGTATTCTTCCTGGAGTACCAGGAATTGGGAATAATTGGTTTTTCGGAAAACCGGGCGTTGGAGGCCAAGATAGAGAACATGGGTGGCAATGGTGTCCATGAATTTGCGGTCGTGGGCTACGAAGACCAAAGCCCCCTCAAAGCCAAGGAGAAAGGTTTCAAGCCATTCAATGGCGTCGATGTCCAGGTGGTTCGTGGGTTCGTCGAGCAGAAGGATGTCTGCGCCAGCGGTGAGTACGCGGGCGAGTTTTGCCCGTTCTTGCCAGCCTCCGGACAGTTCCCCAAGGGTTTTTTCCCATTTGGCTTCGGAAAAACCAAGGCCTGTCAGCACCTTTTTGGCGCGCTGTTCGGGATTGTAGCCGTAGGCCTGTTCGAGGTCGTTTTGGGTTTGCATAAGTTGGGCAAGGCGTGCGGTATCGTGCTTCGCTGTGGCCTCTTCCCATTGCGTCCAGAATTTTGACCAATCGTGCAGAACATCGATGACATAGGTGAGAAGATGCGTTGAGAGCGCCTTTGGGCTCAGTTCCTGTTCCACATACCCCAGTCTGGCTCCCTTGGGCAGAATGATTTTGCCGCCATCTGGTTCTTCAATGCCGGCTATCATGCGAAGCAGGGTTGATTTTCCCGTGCCGTTTTGCCCTGAGACGCAGAGGCGGACGCCGGCATCGACTTCAAGGGAAAAGTGCGAAAAGATATCCGTGCCGCCAAAGGATTTTGAAAGATCTTGAATCGTTATTTTCACAGCCAACCTCGCTCGCGATATCCTTGGACGCTTTCAACCATCCCTGCTTCGAGGGAATAGGCAGGGGAAAAGCCGACATCGTTGTGGAGGCGTTGGCTATCGCACACCCATCCTGCCTGCTTGGCCTCGGAGAGTTTGTCGAGGTTCCAATTGGGGGCACGATGAAAGCGTTTGGGGGCAAGGCATCGGAGAAGGATGCCCATGCCGGTTGCGAGAGCGGCAGACGCTGTCAGGATGGGCAAAGGCATATGCAGAATGTGTGGGGAGACGTGAAGCGCTCGGCACATCTGGGTGCAAAAAGCATCCATGGTGGTTGGTTTGCCATCGCTCACATGGTAGATGCCGTGGGCTTTGTCGGTTAAGCAGGCAACAATGGCCTTGGCCATGTCTTTCCCGTGGATGCAAGAGATCGGAAAGACGCGAAGGCCTGGGCTTACGCAAAAACCGTATTTGGCTCCTTGAAAAACCGGGAGTAAGCCCCTGTCGCCTGAGCCATAGACAATAGAGGGACGCAAAATGACAAGATCGCCCGTGTAGGAAGCCTGAAAGGTGCGCTCAACGAGGAGTTTTGACCAACCATAGGCAGAAACCGGATGGGGTTTGGCGAAATCCGAGAGAGGGGTGGCACCTTCCGAGGGGCCTGTTGCGGCCATGCTCGAGATAAGAATGCATTTTTTGGGCGCGCAATCTCCCAGATCGGCAAGAGCCTGGCAGAGATTTTGGGCACAAGTGGTGTTTGCCGAGAGATAACTGCGAAAGCCAAGGCCAAAGAGCAAGGCCGCAAGGTGGATGAGAATGTCGTGCCCAGCCAAGGCCTCTTTGAGGCCGTAGCCTGTCAGCAGATCCACGGTTTGAATACGAACGCCGCGTGGAATATGGCTTGTATTTGAGCTATGGCGCACAAGGCAGGTGACGGAATAGCCTTGTTCGACAAGGATGTTCAGAAGGTGGCCTCCGATAAAACCCGTTCCACCAGTCACAACGATATGAGGCGTTTGCATAGAAAAAGGTATCCAAAGTAGAGTTGCAGAGGGTGCAAGGATGCTACACGATTTCCTTGCGATAGATGCGATAGCGCATGGTGATCTCTCCACCAAAGTCTTCGAGCAGGTCGCACATAGGGGTATTGTCTTCCAAGACCCAGGATCCTTCGACCCATTGGAGGTCAGGATTGTTTTGACAGGCTGCCAGCATGCTCTCCACAAGCAGGGCAGGGAGTCCCAAGAGGCGGTATTGCTCGAGAATGCCAAAGAGCATGATGCGGAGGTTTTTGGTGAATTGCGTATGGGTTTTGTAATAATGCCAAGGTGTTAAGAGCCCCAGCGAACCGTTGATGGCTTGCAGGAAAGGATTGATATTGGGGAGGGCAACCATGCCGCCTGCTGGTTCATTGTTGTGGAAAAAGAGCAGAAAATACTTGGTGTCAACAACGGTCAAAAGATCCTGTACCAGAAGTTCTTCTTCACGGGGCGACAAGGGGGTAAAATACCAATTGTTGGCCCAGGATTTTCGGTACAGATCGAGCATGATGGCGATATCGCCTTCGAGCGTTTTTTTGGAGGAAGTGCGGCAGGAAAACAGGGTGTTGCTTGGCTGGGGCAGGGGATTGGCACGAAGATAGCTTTCCTTGGTGATGCGATAGGCAAAGAGATCCTGCTCCTTATAGGCATGCCAGCCTTCGAGAAGTTTCGGATAATACGGCGGATTCCACGGCATCATGAGCGAGGGCGTCTTGGCAAAGCCATCGACAAGCATCCCGCAGGTATAGTTTGTCGAGGGGTTCACAGGACCTCGGATATACTGCATCCCCTGTGCTGCAAGCCACTGTGTGGCACTGTCCAGAAGGCTGTTCGCCGTTGCCTGATTGTCTTCGCATTCAAAGAAGCCAAAGGCGCCGCATGGGGTCTTTGCGTAGGTGTTGTAGGTGGTATCGATAATGGCGGCGATGCGCCCCACAACCGTTTGGCCGCGTTTGGCGATAAAGAGTTGCCTTTTGGCGTGATCCCAAAAGGGATGGAGATGGGGTTGAAGGAGTGTGCGTTCCTGGAAGCGGAGCGGAGGAACCCAGTTGGAATGGGGGATGGTTTGGTAGAGTGTCCAAGGATAGGTGATAAAACGGGTGAGATCCAAACCCGACACAACAGGAAGCGTCTGCATGGGACTCCTTACGGGGTGTATGCTCTTTGCGCACACATCGATTTTTAATCAAGCTTCAGCGTACCGCGTATCGATGCAACGGAGGATACGCCCAGGGAGCCGAGAAGCGTGTCCAATTGGGGAACAAGGGCAAAGGATGTTTGGGGGTTCATGAAATTGGCGGTGCCGATTTGCACAGCATGCGCTCCGGCAATGAGAAATTCCACCACATCTTCGGCTGTTGTTATGCCTCCAACCCCGATGACAGGAATCGAGCAGGCTTTGGCCACCTGCCACACGCAGCGAAGCGCAATGGGTTTGATGGCAGGGCCTGAGAGGCCGCCGACAATATTGGCCAGACGTGGGCGCCTTGTTTTGTAATCGATGCTCATGCCAAGTACCGTATTGATGCAGGAAATGGCATCAGCGCCAGCAGCTTCCACCTGTTTGGCGATCAAGGCGATATCGGTGACATTGGGAGAGAGTTTCACAATAAGAAATTTCTTGGGGGCATTTTTGCGAACAAGAGCGGTCACCTGATGAGCCAAGGCAGGGTCTTGCCCAAAAAGGACGCCGCCCATGCGAACATTGGGGCAGGAAATATTCACCTCAATGGCGGCAACACCGTCTTCCCCATCCAAACGCGTAGCCAGGGCTCCGAAGTCTTCGACCGTGCCAGCGTAGATATTGCAAATAACATTGGTCTTCGCACTCGGCAGTTTGGGCAGCGTTGTTTGGCAAAAATACTCCACACCGTCGTTTTGGAGACCGACGGCATTGAGCATCCCTGCTGTGGTCTCAACGATCCGGGGCGTTGGATTGCCGCCGCGGGGCTTGAGGGAAAGACCTTTGACAATAAATCCCCCCAAACTGGCCAAATCGCCGTAGGGAGCAAATTCCAAGCCGTAGCCAAAGGTGCCTGAGGCGGTGAGGATAGGGTTTTTGAGGGAGAGGGTGTGGGATTGGCCTTTGAGTGTGACAGACAGATCCACGATGGACTCCTTCTGGTCTATTTCATTCACATTGTAGAAAATCCACAACCGCAGATCATTCCCAGTTCCTCATTCGTTCACAACAAAACGTTTGCCGTTGTACTGAAATGTGGCTCCAGGCAAAATTTTATTGGGATCGCAGAAAATGCTGATCGATAGTAAACAAGCAAAGGCTACGGTGCGGGTCATACGTTTCTATTTTTCAGAATATGAATGAAATGTGACACTTCGCTTAGAGGACGATCTGATCGATCCAAAAAACAGGGCCTTTTGTGCAGGTTTGCACGTATTCGGGTGTCTCAGGCGTTGTTTTGGCTGTTTTCGTCACACAGCCAAGACACGCTCCAACGCCACAGGCCATGGTGTTTTCGAGCGAGAGCTGCATGCGGGCTCCCATGCTTTTGCCGTAGCCGTAGAGTGTGCGGAGAAAGGGCTTGGGACCACAACCAAGGATCAGGCCGTTTTGGGCGGAATAGTCGTGGATGCGTTCGTGGAGGGTAAAGAGTAAATTGTCGAGATCGCCGGGGATGGTTTCCCGCAAGATGTCGACGGGAATGCGCTCACGAAGGCTTTCGATGGGATAGCAGGAAAGCGGTGGTCTGTGACCAAAAACCATGCTGAGATTCCAGGGTTGTGGATGCGAGCGCACATAGCCAATGAAGGGCACAATGCCCATGCCACCAGCTAAAAGCAGGGTGGGGGTATCGACTTCGCTGTGGAAGCCCTTCCCCAAGGGGCCTGTGACGGCAACGGTCTCACCCCGTGAAAGTTGGGCAAGGCGTTCAGTTCCTCGTCCCAGCACCTGGAAAAAACAAATCAGATACCGATCGTTCATGTCGCAGATGCCAAGTGGCCTTGGCCACGGGATCTCAAGGCCAAAGGAATCAGGACGAATCATCACGAATTGTCCAGGTTGCCATTCTGGCCAATCTGGTCTAGACAATCGCAGAGCAAAAAAAGTGTTTTTGCCAGCGATGGATCCAAAGGGAACAATGTCGAGCACCGTAAGATGCGTGTAGCTTGCGTGTGGTGGCATGAAATGATGAACTCCTGCATGATACAAAAATAATCTACACTTTTACCACGAATTTTTTTTATTTGCAAGTTGTAATTTTTTGTAGAAGAGAGAAAAGAGAGTATCTTTTTAAAACGGTAGTACTGTATTTTGGGGGATGCAATGGAAGCTGATTATGCCAAACGCCGTGACCGTCTGCGCGAAGCACTGTATGCGCACAATGTCGATGCTATGCTTGTCAGCAGTGCTGCCAACCGATTTTATTTGTCGGGTTTTGAACTGCACGATGTGCAATCTGACGAAAGCGCAGGCGTCCTTGTGATCGCAAGCGATGGCAGAACGTATCTTTTGACCGATCCCCGATACGCCGACGCCGCCAAACGCTGTTTCTCCGACGACGAGATCCGCATCTACACAAAGGACTCGATGGCGCTCCTTGGGGCAACGCTCAGGAGCTGCGGCAAAAGCATTGCGCTTGAAACAAAACAGTGCTCTTTGGCGTTTTGCAGATCCCTGCACGAAAAACAGCCTGATCTTGCCTTTGTGTCGGGAGACGGCTGGGTTGAAGAACTTCGGGCAGTGAAAGACGCGTATGAAATCGCGTGTCTGGAAGAATCCTTTGCCCTCAACCACACCTTGCTTCTTTGGATCGAAGACGAATTGCGCCATGGCATGGATGAAGCGAAGATTGCTTGGAAAATCGAGTCCTTTTTTCGCGAACACGGTGCCCAGGAACTCGCCTTCCCCTCTATTGTGGCTGTCAATCAAAACGCAGCCCTCCCCCATGCCATACCAGGGGAGACACTCTTAACCGACAATGCCTTGATCCTGCTCGATGTGGGCTGCCGGGTGCGCAACTATTGTTCGGATCAGACACGGACACTCTGGTTTGGCGGAAGCCCGTCAAAACGCTTTGAGGAAGTCTACGCCTTGGTGCGGGAGGCGCAGGTGGCGGCCATAAGCTCTATGAAGCCAGGAGAACCCGCATCTCAGGTGTACGCCAGGGCACGCAGCGTTTTTGAAAAACACGGCTGTCAAGACCATTTTACCCATGGTTTGGGGCATGGGGTTGGGCTTGCAACCCATGAGGCGCCTTCGCTCTCTTCTCGATCGCAAACCATTCTTCTTCCAGGCCATGTGGTGACTGTGGAACCAGGTTTGTACTATCCGGACTGGGGTGGCGTTCGCATTGAATTCACTGTCTTGGTCACCGATGATGGGGTGCGCATTCTCTAACACGCTGGGCGTTTGTCATGATCTATCTTATTGGGCCTCGAGCCTGTGGCAAAACAAGTCTTGCTGCGGCATTGGGCGCAACCTGTGGGTATGCATGGTACGATTTAGATGCCTTGTTTTGTCAAAAACAAGGATGTACCATAGATACGTTTGTGAAAAACCACGGCTGGCCGCGTTTTCGGGAACAAGAACACCAGCTCCTCGCATGGCTTTCCGATCACTATGCCCAAGAGAGTCGCATGGTGATCGCCACAGGGGGCGGTATTGTGCTGGATAGCCGCAATCGGAGCCTTCTTGCCAAGGGCACGGTTTTGTATCTTTTTGTGCCTATTGAGGAGCTCGCAAGGCGCCTTGCCAAGGATCCCGTAGAGAGCCAACGCCCCTCACTCACAGGCAAGGACATTGTCAGTGAAGTTGCGCAGGTTGTCGGTGAGCGCGATCCTTTGTATCGCCAATGCGCAGATTTTGTGCTGGATGGAACGTTGCCGAGTGAAAAGTTGATTGCCGCGCTCTTGGCCTGTGTATCGGGGCAAGTGTAGCGGTTTTTTTGTGCCGGGGAAAGTCTCAAAGCCACCCTTTTGGTAAAAAAAAAGACCTGCAAAATTTTCTTTAGACATTGACATGAATATGTGGGCGGTGTACATTTTTCGGATACTTTGGCATTCTCTGATATGTGGCAGTATCAGCCCATTAGTGCTTCCTGAGGGGGAAATTGCATGCTTGATCTCAATATCACACTGCTCTTTCAACTCGTGAATTTCTTCATCGCAGTGTTTCTGTTAAATGTGCTTCTTATTCGTCCAGTTCGTGAGATTCTGAAGAAGCGGCAGCAGATTGTCGATACCATGGCAGGCGATGCTGAGAGCTTTGAATCCCGTGCTGAACAGAAGTTGGCAGATTATGATGCCCAGCTGAAGGCAGCGCGTCAAGAAGCCAGTCTCGCACGGCAAACCGGACGGGAAGAAGGGATTGCTGAGCAGCACAATCTCTTGGCAACGGCGCAGAATGAAGCCCGTGCCATTGTAGACCAAGCGCGAGTCTCTTTGCAGAAAGAGGCTGATGCGACTATGGCCGCTTTGCGCAGCGAGGTCGGCACCTTGTCTCAAAAGATTGCTGATCGCCTTGTCCAAGGTTGATTTTTTTCCGTAGGCTTTTCGAAGATTGTAGGGGGGGTGCCCATTGAATTCCTTGCGTAAAACAAGTTTCATTCTTTCTGCTCTGCTCTTCCTCGTGTTGTTTGCAACAGAAGTCATGGCAAACGAAGGCCATGAATACCGGTGGGGCGATTTTGCGTACAGGGTGGTGAACTTTATCCTCTTCTTTGGCATTTTGTGGTATTTTACCGGCAAATTGATCAAGAAGTATTTCAAAGGTCGTCGTCAAAGTATCCAGGACACCTTTGATAGTTTAGAGGAACGGAGAGCCCAGGCGCAAAAGAAGCTCGATGAGGTTGAAAGCCATATTCAGAATCTGGAAGCAGAGCGCAAGGCCATTCTCGATGAGAGTCGTGCTCAGGCTGAAGCTTTAAAAGAAACGATTATCGAAGATGCAAAACGCCAGGCAGCGCAGATCGTTGAACAAGCACGGTTGACAGCGGAAAACGAAGGGCGTTCGATTTTGTCTCAAATTCGGTCAACCATGGCCGATGAAATTGTGGATGCGGCTGAAAAGCTTCTGCGGGAGAACTTGGGCTCCGCTGAACATAAGAAGCTTATCACTAATTCCCTCAGTAAGGTGGTGCTCCATTGATTAATACCGTGGTTGCACGCAGGTATGCTAATGCAATTTTTGCATTGAGTGAAAAGGAAGGGGATGCGGTACTGACCAAACGCGGGAAGTGCCTGGCTGATTTGAAAGACATAATTGCCGAAACGCCCGGCCTGGATTTGACCCTGAAGAGTCCGGTTGTCAGAGTCGAGGAGAAGAAAGCGGTTTTATCGAAATTGCTCGATGCCTTGGGCGCTGACAAAATTGTGAAGAATTTCTGCTATTTACTGGCAGATAAAGAGCGGCTCGCGTTCTTGCGTGACATTGCAGCACGCTACAGTGAATTGCTCGATACGAAACAAGGCATTGTTCGCGGTCGTGTGACCACGGCCATTGCGCTTTCAAACGATGAGAAAAAGTCCATTCGAGATGAGCTCTCCAAGAAATGTGGCGGAACGATTGAACTGGACTTTGCTGAAGATGCAAGTATTCTCGGTGGAATGGTGCTCCATATGGGAGATCGTGTGCTGGATGCAAGTCTGCGAGCGCAACTGAGTATCCTGCGGGAGACTTTCAAGAGGGGTGAGTAAGGAGATGCAGATCAAAGCTGAAGAAATTAGCAAGATCATTCAAGA
>JAFSVD010000021.1 GCA_017450275.1 Desulfovibrio sp.
CACTGTCAAGTCGTCCAATGGCCAGCTGCGCGTTTTCGAATGCTTGAAGAAGTTGCGGTGTCCAGTCTATTGGCGGACTCGGTGGCAAAGGGCTGGGGACGAAAGCTCGGACAGTTTCTCCTCCTGTCGATGTGCGGATATAGGTTCCTTGCGTGGGTCGTTCCATGGTCTCGTACAGATTCCTTTCGTAACGAGTTTTGCTCTTTACGTTTTTGGCCTCATCACTCTCCACTCAGGCCGGAAAAAAAGTTCCCCCGTATGATCACCGCTGCCATCCTTGAGGGCATTTCCTCTGAGCGTGTATTTGGGGTGATATCAAACGTTGGATTTGTTTTTTTTGGATTTCTGCTGCGATTTGGCCGGCTCTTCTTCTTCAAGGTCAATGCCAAAGAGCTCGCCCATATCGGTTCCGTCAAAGGCCGTGTCTGTGGCATCGGGCACGTCGAGATCAGCTGCCGCAAACAGATCCGATGCGTCCACACCGCGTAAGGTGAAAAGACATTCTGGCTTTGTGTCGAGCAGGCGGCCAACCGCATACAGGCAGGCCGTCACATGTTTGCACATTTTCGCCCAATCAGGACAGCTGCAGCTCAACTCCATCTCCGAAGGCTTGGGAAAGAGGCCGTAGTCGGGATTGCACACTTCCGTCATGAGGTTTTTCGAAAACTTTCCCTGCAACAAATCCATCAAGGAGCCGATTTGGCCTTGGACACGGTTGCACAGAGCCTCCCACCCAGACGCCTTCATCATCTCGATGGCGATGTCGACATGATAGAGCGTTGAGCCACTCACAATGCCGTGGAGGGCTCCACGCTCGATGTGAAGATCGCAGATGAGGCCGTTGCGAATATAGCTTCGGCCTCGACTGATTCTGTTCTCAAAATCGGCATAGCTTGTCAGATTGTCACACCAACTCTTGCCCCAAAAGGTTGTGGCGATGGCTCCCTTGAACGCCTCGATCGGATGCACATCGACTCCCGCTTTTTGCAACTGCCGCACTCTTGCTTTGGCAATCCGCGTTTTCTCAGCCACTCGCACATACGGACCATAATAAAAGCTCATAGAAAATCTCCTTGCGTTGCATCGAGACGCACAAGGTCAACAATCTGTTCATCGCTCATGGCAGTGATATTGACTTCCGAGCGACCGCCTAAAATTTCCTCGGCAAGATCCCGTTTTTCGGCAATAAGCGAGTCAATGCGTTCTTCCAGTGTTCCCTGGGTGATACAGGTATGCACTAAGACATTTTTCTTTTGGCCGATACGGAACGCCCGGTCACTCGCCTGGTCTTCGACTGCTGGGTTCCACCATCGGTCAAAATGAATCACGTGATTGGCTTCGGTTAAGGTCAAACCCGTGCCCCCGACCTTCAAGGAAAGGACAAAAAAGGACGGCCCATCAGGATCCTGGAATGTTTCAACCAGGTCTTTGCGCTTGGCCACAGGCACGCCGCCATGCATCACAAGCCCATGATGCCCAAAAATCGTGGACAAATACTGCGCCAAAGGCTCACAGATTTCCCGAAACTGTGTAAAAACCAGCACCTTTTCCTGGCAGGCAGCAATGGTTTCGCAAACGTCCTTGAGAGCGGTGAATTTGCCGGAAAGCGCTGGATCGTAGGTCTCGCCATGGGAGGCCTGGTCTGGATGGTTGCAGATCTGCTTTAAGAGCATGATGGTCTGCAAGACAATCACTCTCCGCTTTGTCTTGGCCTCGTCGGGATTTTCGCGCAACTTCTCCAAATCAGCCTTTAAGCGTTGGGTCACAGCGAGATACTGGGCAGCTTGGGTTTTGGTTAAATGGCACGAGAGGGGAACAACGGTTTTGTCGGGCAAGGAGTCGATAATGCTCTTGTCGGTCTTCATGCGCCGAAGGATGTAGGGCTGGGTCAGACGCTTGAGCGGCGCATAGTGGTCTTTGTGTTCGTTCAACTGTTTCACCAGGGCTTGGAAGCTCTTTGCACTGCCCAAAAGACCGGGCAGGAGAAAATCAAAGATCGCCCAAAGATCCTGGAGTCGGTTTTCAATGGGGGTTCCTGTGAGCGCGATATGCGCCCGACCGTGCAGGGCACGGACAGCGCGGCTCTGATTGGTCTGGGCATTTTTAATGGCCTGCGCTTCATCGGCAATGATCCATTGCCACTGGTGATTCCCTATCCAGGGATTGCGTGCAATACCACTGTAGCTCATGAGAACCAGATCATAGCCTTCAAAGCTGCCCGGTTGCTCAAAGAGCGACAGTTCCGCCTTGCTCTTTCCGTGTAAGAGCAAGAGATGAAGGGTTGGGGCAAATTTCCTGGCTTCAGACTGCCAGTTAGCCAAAAGCGAGGCTGGGGCAATCAGGAGACTGGGATGGCCGTTTTGGGCTGTGAGCAAAAGCGCCAAGATCTGGATCGTCTTTCCCAGTCCCATGTCGTCGGCAAGACAGGCACCCAGCCCCAGTTTTCCCAAAAAGGCCAGCCAGGCAACGCCTTTTTGCTGATAGGGACGAAGGTTCGCCCGCAGGTTGGGTATGTCGATGGTTTCAGCCACAGCGCGAGCGCTCTGCACAATTTCTTTGAAGCCATCTCCTGCTTCAGCAAAGGACCAATCCCGTATTTCTTCCAGATCCTCTTCATCATTTGGGCTGAGCGGTATGCCAGCCAAAAGCCGCATCCCTTTGGCAAAGGGAATGTTCTGGCCTTCCAGTTTTTTCCAGAACGCCAAGGCCTGGTTGAGCTTTTCCGCATCAACTTCGATCCACTGCCCCCGGAAAAAAACCAGGCCATCGGCTGTTTTGTTGAGCAGATCCTCAAGTTCCTTGGGGTCACAGGCTTCTTCGCCGATGATCACGCTGATGTCGACACGCGCAAGGCTGTCTGCGCCGAGTTTGCTGCCCTTTTCGGATCCCACCACGGCCTTGATCTGAGGACGGGGACGCTTCTGCCACCAATTGGGCAGGCGCACGCCAATGCCCAGATCCTGCAAGGCTTCCGCGCTTTGCAAAAAGGCATAGGCCTGTTTGGGTGTCCAGGGTCTTGGCTGGTAGATGGCCTTGGTATCAACCAATTCTTTCACCCATGCCACATGTTTGGAGGCTTCAAACAAGGGTTCAAGCAGACGAACAAGGGCGGCTTTATCCTGCGCCTTGACATACCGCTTGAGGGCATTGGAGAGGGGCACATGTCTGGGCTCCCCTTTCTCGTTCAGTCCCACCGTATATGTGGCTAAAAACGCAAAGGGTCGCACACTATCCCTCTTGTTTTCCGCAAGATGGAAAAAGATGCGACCAACATGCTGCCAATGAGGCGCCCTCTCCCGCAGAAAAACAGCGAGCCCCTGTTCCTGGCTCTGTTCGCGGCACCAGGCAAGCAAACGCTGCCAAAGCACAGTCAGAAGGTCATAGTTTAAATATTCCAAACCCTCCATCGGCGGAGCGCCTTCAATCCACGATGCAGCCTCATCGGGCAAGGCCACGGTGGTGATCCGCACCAAATCCTCAGCGACTTCGGGATCATTGGAGGCAATATGGCACAGTTTCGTTATGCAGGCTTGGGCAATCATCTGCCAGAAGCGCGGGACAGCCTCTTTCAGGGGTTTCCGTTTGGCTCCAAGATCAAACCATTGTTCCTGCCAAGGAACGTGCGTACCCTCCAAGGGATCCTCAAAACGACTCTTTGCCTTCCATTGCAAACGTCCCGTTGGTCGAAGAACAATAGTTTCGTTCATACCCCCTCCTGCATCCAAACAACGCCCTAGCGCCCGTTACAAACCGTACACAGCCGATAGCCCTGCTTCTGGGCTTCCTGGATGGAAGTAAAGGTTTCTGTAACGCTTTTTGCACGATAGTAGGGGCAGGAGACACCATGGAGGATCTTGGTGTAGGGATTGCCCCTCAAAACGACTTCAGCCTCCTTGGCCTTGGGCTTAAACAGATTTTTGGCACGCAGACCGTATTCGCCGCCGCACAGCTGGCAAGGGACATAGCCAGCTTCCTTGGCCTCCTTGGCCGAGGAAAAGGTCTGCGTGCAATTTTTGCACATGTAGTGCTCACAGTCCGACGCATGGTAGATCTTTGATTCGATGTTTCCGTGCAGCAATCCCGTCTTTTTGGCGGTATCTGTCTCCGTCCGCTTGGGAAGCAATGTGTCAAGCAGGGAATCCGCGAAAAGAGGTGAGCTCACCCCCCACACAAGCAAAAGACACACAACAGCCCATCCACTGAAAAAACGGCCTTTCATACACCCCCCTCGCACTACGCAACAAGCAGTCTTCAAACACCACAACAAAGTTCGCATTGCACACCACGCCCAATCCAGACAGGGTCAGGCGTTTGTGCTCTGTACTCCTTGAACAAAAAAACCAAACGTTTATTGGCATTTACGATCGATAAAGCGGTTGGTATTGCCCTGGACACGGGCAATACGTCGATTGCGCTCGCACTCCCAAGATGTTGGCGGATACATCTTATCCCACGTTTCCATCAGCCTGCGCTGCTGATTGCTCATCCTGTATCTGGAATAGGTGTCTTCCATATAGAGATAGCTTCTCGCAATGGGGCCTCGGGCAGCTTCCGGGGGTTCAACGCGTCTGCCCTCCATCCGCACAGGGCATGCGGTGCCAAAGGGCATGGAGGCATTGCGATCGAGCATCGCGAAGTTGGCATTGCCGCGTACAGCGTTTACAACCCCAACAGCAGGATAGAGGTTGTGGAGATCCGCTTCCATCGCCATAAATTCCCGATTGACCCTCTCAACGCATTTGCGTCCCCGAAACGGCTGCCCATTGCTATGCACACACGCGCTGTGCCCATCCCGCCATTCGGGAAATGTGCGGCCAAAGTTTTCCACAGGCACCACATGCTCGGTTTCAACCCGCTTGGCGCGATCGGGATGACTTGGCACAAGAAAGTCCCCTGGCAAGTCCACCTTCCGTTTCTTATCGTAGGAAAAATTGCAGTACAAGGTCACAGGATGGTCGTGATAGATATCGTTGTATAAAATTGTGCGAGCCTGCTGGTAGGTGTCCACAGGCCCTCTTGCATAGCAAGGACTGAGCCAGGCAAGAACACAAAGCACACTCAGCAGGAGTTTCAAACGATTCGACATATTACGGTTCTCCTAACGCACCATGGTTGTGACAGGATGAGATTCTGGAATTCTGCTTGTTGTTGGGAGTCAAGGTTTGTAAAAAGCTGGTGGACGACGTTCGCTGTATCGTCTATAGAGCTAACCTCCAAATGAACGTAAAGCGTAACAATAGCATTTTTCAAGAAAAAGTCAATAAAATTTTTCCCATGGATAAGCCAGTTTTCTTTAAAAAATGTATTCAAAACACTATATAGCAATATTTAGAATTCGCTCTTTTTTACCTGAAGTCCACCATTCTACTTTTCCAATAGAGCCTATACAACTATGCGAGCCTGCTGGTAGCTTCTTGCATAGCAAGGACTGAGCCAGGCAAGAACGCAAAAAAGGACGAAAAAAAAGACGAAAGAATGCCTGGCATCCTCTCGTCAACGCTCTCTTTCCTTCCATTGATCTCAGCGATCAAGAATTGAACCGAAAAAACAGGGATTTTTGGTCATGCCGTATACGTTTGGATCCTCAATGCCGATAGCGTTTTCAAACACGGCAATCGGCGCAATCAGTTTACGAAGGGCTTTACGTCAGCGACAGCATCCCGTGGGGCTATGCGCTTGTCCGAAAAGTCGACATCGAGCAATTGATAGCGATCGTTGCCCATGCCCATTTCTTTCATATACGAAAGCTGGCGGAAACCATGGCGCGAGGACATCCGTTCAAACAGCGCTGCCCGATCTTTTTCCGGTAGCGCATGCACCAAATCCACCGAAGCTTGGTCGCAGGCCAATATATCCAGCGAAGCCACAATCCCGATATTGGGGGTGACAACGGGCTGGGCGGCAACACCTTCGCAGTCGCAGGAGACCGACATATTGCGCAACACATTGATAAAGACAATGTGGGGCGCGAAATGATCCACAACAGCCTTTGCGGATTCCGTCATGCGTTCCATGAACTCTTCGCCGCTAATGCTCCATTGCCCTTCCCCTTCCCGGGTGTGGATCATGGCCTTGCCAATGCGACCGTCTGCGCAGCCAATACCGATGTTTTTTGCCGATCCCCCAAAACCGCCCATGACATGGCCTTTGAAATGGGTCAGAACAACCAGGGAGTTGTAGTTCAGGAGATTTTTGCCAACCGCCATTTCGGTAAACCACTTGCCGCCCTTGACCGGCAGCATGGCTGTGCCTGTTTCATCGAGAATATCCACCGGAGCAAAGTTCCAGCCGTTAACCCGAAGGGTTTCCCTATGCTGCTCGGTGGTATAGCGGTCGCCCTGGTAATAGGCGTTCGTTTCCACAATCGCAGCTCCCGGCAGATCGCGCTCAATCAAATCCTGAACCCAATCTCTCGGAATAATGTTGGGACCATTTTTTTCGCCGGTATGGAGTTTGATAGCAACCTTGCCGCTGATCGATTTGGCAACTTTCTCATAGATATTGCGCAAGCCGTCGCGGGAAAGATCCCGCGTAAACCACACAAAGGATTCCGTACCAGTGCGCTTATCGTAGGGGACATAGATATCCCCGCCTTTTCCCGGAATCGGTTTCTTGGACTCCATAGACTCCCCCTCTGCCATTGCTTGGCTGCCAGCACCAAGAAAAGACGTGGCACCGACAGATGCAACCATACCTTTTACAAATGAACGACGAGAACAATTCATGAGAAACACCTCAAAAAGCCCCAATGGGGCAAAAGACTCAGCTGGTACAGAAGCGCTCGTATGCAGCAAAGAGCTTTCCATCAACGCACCGCCAACAACGAATTCCCCACTCTCCCATTTCTCTCCCTTTGGAGAAAATCCACGGCCGCAGATCGCACCCAGTTCCTCATCCAGTCGATACATTCCATCCTCCGGCTGAGGAACTGGAATCCGTCATTCGTGGTCAATACGCAGTGGGGTGGAATCCGCGAAGAAACGGGTATTACCCTCCGATAGGTTTATTGAACCGCCCGGAAGTCCAGCTTGTTGATCATATTTTGAAATCTGACTTTTTCTACTCTCTTCTATGGCTTGGCTGATACTCAAGCCTTCAAGCATCCTGCTGGCATGCCCTTCCAATATTGTATGCCCCGCCTAAGATCTCTTGGAATAGCGGGTATCATGGGAAGTGAGGTATTATTTTATATTTCTTTACATTTTTTAACTCATTTACCTTACATTATAATGTTAAACAAAATATAGACATATTTCCAATATTACAACTTTTTTACAATTGATTATTCTTGCAAATATATTAATGCAATG
>JAFSVD010000022.1 GCA_017450275.1 Desulfovibrio sp.
CTGGTAAAGTTGCCATAGACTGGGTACGACCACATCCCAGAGCTACCAGCTTGGCATCACCGATAGGTGGTAAGGGTAAGGCATGGTTTTGCAACCTTGCCTTACCCTGTCGTATCACGTCTTTGTGTGCCACACTTCATCTCAACCCGCATCCGCCCGAGGGCTAGGTGCGGGTCATACATTTCTATTTTCTAGAATATGAATGAAATGTGACACTAAAGTAAACTTTAGGGCGCACACAACTAATCTCTGAGAGCTCGATCCCAGTTTTTGATCAAAGGCTCAAGGATATAATAGAGAACCGTCGTCTGTCTGGTTGTGATAAAAACCGTGGCCGGCATACCAGGAGAAAGATAGAGTTCCTCGTTCTCAAGCGCCTTTTTGTCCACCTGCACATAGCACAGATAATAGGGCATAGCGCCCGGCATGCGCGTATCTTCCAAGCGATCTGCGGAGATATAGGTCACTTTCCCCGGCATATGCGGAATGATGCGCGTATCAAAGGCATCGAGCTGCACCAAAGCCTCCTGGCCGATATAGACTTCGGTGATCTTATTGACCGGCACCTGGGTTTCAACAATGAGCGGATTGTCGTGGGGCACGATATCCATCAACGGTTCGCCAGGGCGAACAACGCCTCCCTTGGAGTGTACCTTCAAATCAACCACCCGACCAGTCACCGGCGCCACAATGCGCAGCCGCTTTTTGGCATCATCCATGGGACGCATCATTTCCTGGGTCTGGTTGATGTCGTTTTCGATCTTGCCCAAATCGTTGGTCGCCTGCTCAACAAAACGCACCTTGACATCTTCAATACGCAGATTGATCTCGCCTGAACGCTGCCTGGTCTCAGCAATCGCCTGGTTCAAATGCCCGCGATTGCCCTGGTGGCCAGCCAAATTGCGCTCAAGTTCCAAAATCTGGGTCTTGTCGAGAAAATGCTGGCTATAGAGTTTGCGCTTCGCAGCCAATTCTTCCTGCAAGGTCGTGATGATGGTCTTTTCAGCCCGCAACTGATCCTGATAGCCAGAGATCTGGGCTTCCAATTGAGCGAGCTGGCTTTTTAAGAGCGAAATCTGGGCATTGACGGTCTCACGCCGTGCCGCAAAGATTTTTTCTTCATTGCTCAAGACCTCGCTGTTGCCAGCCTTTTTCGCCTCATCGACCAAGTCCTTTGGCCAGGTAAAGGTATTGGCAAAATCTTTTTCCGCGAGCAAACGCACTTGCGCGGAACGAAGGGCGACAAGCTGCTTTTGAACGCGAGCGGCATCGGCATCCACACGAACCGATTCCAAGACAATCAACGGCTCTCCTGCCTCAACCTCTTGCCCTTCCTTCACCAAAATCTCGTCAACAATACCCCCTTCCAGATGCTGGACGGTTTTGCGCTCGGTTTCAATCTTGATTTTGCCTGGCGCAACAACAGCGCCGCTGATCTCGCCAACCGCAGCCCACACACCCATGACGCCAAAGAAGAAGAAGATAATGAAAAGGCCTTGACGAATAATGCTACGGGGATCTTCAATATTTTCATCGACCGGAAGCTGGTTGAAATCGGGCTTTTGGTCAACGGGCTTCACAGCCTTGGCATCAAGAACAGCAATATCCTTGGGATTTTTGGGATCGTTGGGATTGTTGCCCTGCAACGGCAATTGTTTCACATCAGGCATGGACTGGCCCTCCCTGTCCGTCAACGGGAGATACTGGGCGTGTTGCCGGCGGTTCAGCCTTCTTTTGCTTGAGCTGCAACTGCGCCTTGGCAGCTTCTTCCTGCCGTTGCTTCTGCATCTTGGCCATCTGCTCAAGGACATCTTTGCGTGAACCGCACAAGGCGATCTGTCCGTCCTGCAACACAAGGATATTGTCGACTATATTTAAAATATGGGGTTTATGGGTCACAAGGATGACGGTGGCATGCTGCTGCTTCAAATTGAGCACCGCTCTGGCCAGAGAGGCTTCCCCTTCCTCATCCAGATTAGAATTGGGTTCGTCGAGCACGATCAGACGGGGATCGCCGTAAATAGCCCGAGCAAGGCCTATGCGCTGACGCTGGCCACCAGACAAGACAGAGCCCGCTTCCCCGATCTGGGTGTCATAGCCCTTGGGCAGAGCCAAAACCATCTCGTGCACGCCAGCGAGCTTGGCTGCCTTAATGACCTTTTCCGAATCCACTTCCCCAAGCCGGGCGATATTTTCGGCAACAGAGCCGGCAAAAAGCTCGACATCCTGGGGGAGATAGCCCAGATAGGGTCCCAAACGCTCAGAATCCCAACTCTGGATATCGGCACGGTCGATTCTGACCTTGCCTGATGTGGGACGCCAAATATTTAAGAGCAATTTGCACAAGGTCGATTTGCCGGCAGCACTGGGTCCAATCACGGCCAAGGACTGACCAGCAGGCATCCGAAAGGTGACCCCTTTGATAATCGGTCGATTGCCAACGGCAAAATAGAGATTTTCAGCGGTCAGCTCACCAACGGGTTCTGGCAAATCCATCTTCTGCTGCTGCGGGGGACGATCGAGTAATTCTTTCAGCCGCTTATAGGCTCCCAAGGCTTCCAAGGATTGCTTATAAGTTGCCATGGCCTGATCGAGCGGCGCTAACGCACGCCCCATGATAATGGAGGCCGCGATCATGCACCCAGGAGTTGATTCATGGATGATCGCCAAATACGCACCAAAGGCGTAGATCAAAACCTGCAGCCCCATCCGGAACGAACGGGATATGGCGTGCAAAAGACCCGCGCTGCGGCTGGCCAAGGTTTGCAGATGGATCACCAGATCGTTGCGCTTCCCCCAGCGTGCCGCGATATTGCCGATCATGCCCATGCAGCGGACAAGCGGCGCATTCCTGATGGCTGCTCCGGTGAAAATCTGTGCCTGGCCATTCAAATTGGTCGCCACTTCCAAACGTTTTCGTGTCAAACGTTCGGTCAAAATACCCATGATAAAGACAATAATCCCGCCAAAAACAGCGACCCAGCCGAGCAAGGGATGCAAGATAAAGATCAAAAGAAAATAGAGCGGCATCCACGGCAGGTCAAAGAAGGCAAAGACAGCATTGCCCCCCAAAAAGTTTCGCAAAAGCTGCACATCTCGCAACGTGCCGTTTTTGCCATGCGGCGTTGCGGTGGGAATGCCTGAAATCATCAAATTTTCTTTCAAGACGGTTCGGCTCAGCATATGGTCAAATTCAATACCGGCACGAACCAAGAGGCGGGATCGGATCCAGACAAGCAGAGCCAGAATGCCCAGGGCAATGACCGCAGCAATGGTGATAACCACCAAGGTAGAAAAATTAAAACTTGTCAGAACTTTGTCGTATACTTGCAGCATATAAATGGGGAAAGTCAGCTGCAAAATATTGACAAAAAAGCTAAAGAAAAAGGCATACCGAAAATAATAGCGGCATGCCTGGAGGAATTCCTGCATTGTCTCTCCCTTTCAGCACTCCAAGGAAATATGTTCTGCATCCGGTTATAATCGCACGCAAAAAAAATCCTTCCCTGTACGCAAGCAAACGCCTCCGTTGCAGGGAAGGCAAAAAAACAGGGGATACACACGGTCTCAAAGACACGACTCTGTTCAATACCTAAGATTTTTGGCTCCCTTGTCAAGCAATGGCGCTCTCAGATGAAATCAGAGTCAACAGCGGCCTTACCATTGCCCAGGATGATGCGGATAAACTGTATTCCGTATTCATCAACCGGCACAATGGGAAAGGTGAAACCACAATTGTCGCAGCGCAACACCGTCGCTTCAATGGGATTGACTCTGGGGACATGGCGGCCACACTGGGGACAGGGATAAAAAAACATGATTTCCATAGCTTCGGGCAAAACCGGCTGTTGGGGTTTGCCCTGATTTGGCGGAGGTTTTTTTGCCATGATTGTCAACCAACCAAATTTTTCCCTGTCATTGTCTCGCCTAAGGGCATACCCCACAGACCAAGAATTGTTGGCGCAACATCGGCAAGACGGCCGGGCACAAGATTCTTCGCGTGCTCTTCAATCAGGATGCAGGGCACAGGATTGGTGGTGTGGGCGGTATGGGGGCGCCCATCCTCTGTCAACATCGTCTCACAGTTGCCGTGGTCGGCAATAAGCACCATGCGTCCGCCTCGGCCAAGCACAGCTTCGACCATCTTGCCAACGCATTCATCGACCACTTCGCACGCTTCAATCGCTGCAGGAAGTATGCCGGTATGACCCACCATATCGCCGTTGGCCAGATTGCAGACAACAAAATCAAAGGTGTTGGCGTTCCAGGACGCGACAAACTGCCGCGTGACCTCACGGGCGCTCATGCAGGGCTTTTGATCGTAGGTCTTCACATCCCTGGGTGAATCGATCATGATCCGCTCTTCATTGGCAAAGGGCTTTTCGCGACCACCGTTGAAGAAATACGTCACATGGGCGTATTTTTCCGTCTCTGCCAGATGAAGCTGTTTAAGTCCTGCCTTGGACACCAGTTCAGCAAGGCCATTGGTCACGGTTTCCTTGGGGAAGGCCACCGGGATGGTAAAACTCGCCTCATAGGGGGTCATGGAAGCGACACCGGCAAGATTCGGGCAGGTGCGCTCAAATTCGGCAAAATGCTCGTCGATAAAGGCTCTCGTAATCTCACGCATGCGGTCTGCGCGGAAATTGAAGAGAAAGAGACCGTCTCCCTCCCGCATCCCATAGCCTTCGCTACTCTCGATCACAACAGGCTTGACAAATTCATCCGTCACATCGGCAGCGTAGGAGGCTTCTATGGCTGCCACACTTGTCGAGGCAACAGAATCAGCCACACCGTTGGCAAACAAGGCAAAACCACGGCTCACGCGCTCCCAGCGCTTATCCCGATCCATGGCGTAAAAACGACCGATGATGTCAACAATTCGACAATCGGACAAGGGCGCTATGGCTTCTTCCAGGGTTTTGATATAGCCAATACCGCTCTTTGGATCCGTATCGCGGCCATCCATAATACAATGGATGCGAACAGGAATTCCCGCTTTATCAGCCATCTTTGCCAGGGCAATCAGATGATTGATGTGGCTGTGGACACCACCGTCCGAAAGAAGTCCTGCCAAATGAAGACGTCCATGGGCTGCTTTGATCTTCGCAAACAAGTCGTTTATGACGGGATTTTTGAAAAACTCGCCGTTTTGCAAGGCGAGATCAATGCGCGTCATATCCTGATACACGATACGCCCGGCACCGATATTTAAATGCCCAACTTCCGAATTGCCCATATAGCCTTCGGGAAGCCCCACATCCAGGCCATGCGCGGTCAACTGCGTATGAGGATATGTTTGAAAGAGGCGATCCATGACCGGTGTCTTGGCCACAAACGGCGCATTTCCAGGGCCTGGAGCGGCAATACCCCACCCATCGAGAATAAGCAAAAGCGTTGGTTTAACTGAGTTCATGGGCATGTTCCTCCCTGGGTAATTGCTTCCACATATCCTCCAGACGATAGAGATTCCGCGTACTTTCTAAAAAGATGCAAACAATGATGTCGTTCAAATCGACCAGAACCCATTCTCCGGCTTGCATGCCTTCAATCCCCAGAAAATCGTAGCCATTGGCATGGCAATGGCTTGAGACTGCTTCAGCCAAGGCTCGTGCGTGGCGCGGCGAGGTTGCCGTTACAATGCAGAGGCGGTCGGCAAAGCCTCCCCCCGATTGCTTAGAAATATCGATGCAAACAAGATCCATAGCCTTATGTTCCACAAGAACGCCGGATATCGCCTCAAGGCGTTCTTCCAGAGACGGGGATTTTTGTGTAGACGGTGTATTCATTGTGTCTTTGCTTTACGTTGGGTTTCTTGGCAAGGAAGAGGGACAAACTATCCCTACCCGCACTCTATCCAAGAGAGAGGACTTCCGCAAGCCTTTGCGCCACAAACTACAAAAGGCCGCTTTGCAAGCGGCCTTTTGCTCGAACGATTCAGTCGATTGAAACTAGAAGGTGTAGTTGAAGGTCATCTGAACCTTCCACGCATCACGTTGTGAGAAGTTGTCGCGACCACCAGCCCACGACCGAGAATGCTTCCAGGTGCCCTGATCCATGCAGTTGACGATGTAGCCAAAGTCGAGGTTGACAGCCAAGTTCTCGTAAATCTTGTAGGTGTTGTCCAAGTTGAACTCAATCAAGTTGTCGTTGGTCGTCAAATAGGGGCCTTCGTAGCCATCACCTTCAATGTTCCAATCTTTCGCAGACTCGAAATATTTCACCATGGACGGATCGTTGGTGCCGCCCCACAAAGCCACGCGGAAGGTGTGCTTCAGATCTTCCAGGAAGGACATATCGCGAACCTGCAAGCCAATGCCCCAGGTACCGGCGTAGTTGGTGTGCTTCTCGTTGAAGGAACCTTTGGAGGTGCCATACCAGTCGGTACCGGCAGCGCCCATAAAGGAGGTGAAGCGACCATTGGATTTGAGGGATGGCATACGTTCAGAACCGTTCTTCACATCGCCGTCGTCACCAGAGGCATACCAACCGAAGATACCGGGAACGCCCCAATCCATCTTGTATTCAACCAAGGCCTTAATCAACCAGCCTTCGCGTTTGGTCTCAGCACGTTTGGTCAGGGGGTTACCATTAGCATCGCGAAACTTATAATTATTCACAGTCGTCTTGCCAAAGCCTTCGACATAGCCATAGTTGACATCAAATTCGATGTTCAGCGGATCCCACGCTGTCACTTTGATGGGCAAGCCAGCAAAGAACATGGAAGAATAGGCACGGTCAGAGCCAAAATCGCCAAGTTGCCACCTATTGCCTGGATTTGCCAGGAGTGACGACCACAAATGTCCATCAGCGGTAGTCAATCTATTTCTCTGATTCTCGAACCGCACATTACCATTCTCATCCCAAACAGCCTTCCGACCGTCACCGGTTTTGAGGGCATTGCGTCCTAACATGCCATACAAAACCCAGGGGGTAATCTCAAAGCCATCCAGGGTCACCGGAACAGCGACACCAAAGAGGTCAATATTATCTAAATAATTTGAGTTATTCCTTTCCACTCCGTTCCGACTATAGCTATTTGCAAAGTTGTCGTTGGCAGGACGATACCAGAAAGCGGTCAAGCCCACTTCGTCGGTAAACTGATAGGAAGCAGTGATGCCGGCAACGTCGCCATTGCCAAAGACGTTCGAGCCGCCAGCGGCATTGGGCAGATAGACGTTCTGGATACCCATGCGGATCTTAAGATCGGTCTCAGGAACGAGCCAATCGATGAATGCGTTTTTGACTTTGATGACATTGTTGCCATCAGCACCAAGGGCACCACCATTATTACCATTGCCCCAATCCTGTGTGCCAATTTCAAACCAGACACGACCGGACAAATTCTCGGAGGCAATTGCGTCTAACTGGATACGGAAACGCTGCATGGCACCAAAAAGATCTCTGCCCTGATTTCTCGCACCGTTCAGCTGTGCATTGCCCACGCCAAAAGCGATCTGCCATTGACCTTTAGCTTTGAAATCAATAGCTTCGGCGCCAGAGGTAGCACCAAGCAGCATGCCAGCAGCCAACATCAAAACCATGCAGCCTTTTTTCATACGGCTAAAAAGAGTATGCTCTTTCATTGTCTTCTCCTTATGTCGTTTGGGTTGTACAATTTTTTTGATCGTCAAAAAAATTGTACAGCTCCTCTTTACCCTATGTGGGAGCTGCCGTCAAGAGGAAAAAAGGCCTGGTTCCAAATTTTTTTACAGAAAATGGAGCAAAACTTCCACTGATCCCCCGAAGAAAGTCGTGCAGGAAACACGGAACTTTCACAAAAGAGTGCAGAGATCCTTGTACACCCCATATATGGCTGCAACAAATACTCCCCAAGTAACTACCAATCAGGCCATAGGGCTTGATTGAAGCCAATATCTAAAAGGTCTCTCGACAAATTCGTAAAAATTTTTGGCACTTGCTGCAAATCTTTCCAGAATCTCCAGCAGCCCCCAAAAAAAATTTTTTTCCCCTTCCTCTTTTTGGCAGGCTCTCAGGCCAAAAATCCCACAAAAAAAGGCCGCCCGAAGACGACCTTCTTCCGCAATCCCTTTTCCCGCCCATATCTTGCGCCACCTCTTCTAAGACGCTTTTTCGATAAGAGCGGGGAGGTTGGGTAAGCGCTCTTAGAACGTATAGGCAAATGTCATCTGCGCTTTCCAAGCATCATGCTTGCTAAAGCTTCTCTCATTGCCGGGATTCTTTGTCCATGACCGTGCCCATGTGCCTCTATCCATCATGTTCACGATATAGCCTAAATCCAAGCTGACCGACAAATTCTCATAAATTTTGTAGGTATTGTCGAGGTTGAACTCGAGCAAACCGTCGTTTGTGGTCAGATAGGGGCCATCGTAGGCACCGTCCATCAAATCGTAATCAGCCGAGCAGTTGAAATACTTCACCATATCAGGGCTGTTGGTGCCGCCCCAATACGCCACACGGAAAGTATGGCTCAAATCTTCCAGGAAGGTCATATCCCGAACCTGGAGACCAACACCCCATGTGCCTGCATAGGAAAGATTCTTTTCGTAAAAGACGCCCTTGGTGCCATTCGCCCAATAGTCTGAGCCAGCTAAGCCCATAAAGGAGGTAAAGCTGCCGCCACCGGCAATGGTGGGCATACGCTCGGAACCATTCTTCACATCGCCATCATCGCCTGACGAATACCAACCAAAGATGCCGGGAACGCCCCAATCCATCTTGTATTCGACCAAGGCCTTAATCAACCAGCCTTCACGTTTTGTCTCACCGCGACGCACGCGATTCCACTTATAATCGACAACATTGGTGCGGCCAAAGCCTTCAACATAGCCGTAGTTGACATCAAATTCGATGTTTACAGGATCTAAAGCTGTGACCGTAATGGGGAGCCCTGCAAAAAACATGGAAGAATAGGCACGATCGGATCCAAAGCCACCCAATTGTGTCTGATGGCCGGGGTTCGCCAAAAGCGTGCTTGTCAGAACCCCATCAGATGTTTCCAGGCCTCCATCAGGCGTCCGCAAGGCATTGCGACCAAAAATGCCGTAGGCGATCCAAGGATTAATATCGATGCCTTCAAAGGTTAAGGGCACAGAAAGACCGAAGATATCGATATTGTCTAAATAGTTGGCGTCATTGCGATTCCGACCAAAACGATCCGTGCTGCCCCCAAAGTTGTCGTTTGTTGGGCGCATCCAGAAAGCGGAGAGAGAGACCTCATCGGTGAATTTATAGGTTGCGGTGATGCCTGCGACATCAGCATCCATGATAGCTGATCCACCTGCTGCATTGGGCAATGCCAGAGCCTGAATACCCATACGCAGGCGAAGATCGGTTTCAGGAACAAGCCAATCAATATAGGCGTTCTTCACCTTGACTATCACGCCATCAGCGCCCAAGGCTGCCCCGTCGTCTTTATTACCCCAATCCTGAACACCTATTTCAAAGAAAAGGGTTCCGGACAGATTTTCCGAAGCAACTGCATCCAACTGCATACGGATACGCTGTGAAGCGGAAAAGATATCGTTTTTCGGGGTTCCCTTTCCGCCATTCAACGCGGCATTCCCGAGTCCAAAACCAAAGAGCCATTCACCCGTGGCTTTGAAATCAATAGCCTGCGCAGCTGTGGTGCCTCCTAAAAGCATACCAGCGGCGAGAAAGAGAACCATACATTTCTGTTTGAGACGGCTCATAAGCGATGCAGAGACCATCATACCCTCCAGAAAGCTAATGTTTCTACCAACTGTACAACAAACAATCAAAAAAAATCTCTGTGAAATTTTTTGTACTCCCCAAGAGTACCAAAAATTTGAGCCCTGTCAACAGAAAATGAAAACAAAGTTCACATCCGTCCCAAGCATACTCCCTCGCCCAATACGTGCCCCCACTCTTTCTCGGAGCGTCTTCATAGCAAGGCTCCAACATAGAGGGCTTACTCATGGCGAAAATGGGATACGTAGCTGCCAACCGAGTTTTTTGGGAGGCAAAAAAATCGCTTGACAGTACGCTCAAAAAAACCTATATCCATTTTCGCCATTGATTGCGGGAGTAACTCAGTGGTAGAGTGCAACCTTGCCAAGGTTGAAGTCGCGGGTTCAAATCCCGTCTCCCGCTCCAGAGGCGACATAGCCAAGTGGTAAGGCAGAGGTCTGCAAAATCTCCATCTCCAGTTCAAATCTGGATGTCGCCTCCAATACAATCTCCTTATGCGGGAGTAACTCAGTGGTAGAGTGCAACCTTGCCAAGGTTGAAGTCGCGGGTTCAAATCCCGTCTCCCGCTCCATGAGAAATTTTGCGGGAATAACTCAGCGGTAGAGTGTCAGCTTCCCAAGCTGGACGTCGCGGGTTCAAATCCCGTTTCCCGCTCCAGAAATAGTAAGGGTTTTCGAGTATTTGCTCGAAAACCCTTTTTTTCTGCCCCACACAATCAATAATGACTTGAATTGCATATCTTCGATCACAACGGAAGGCGGGCTGCAGTCTCGGCATTGTTCAAATCTCGGTCGGCAAGCACAAGTTTGCGACCAGCCCCAACGCGTCTGGCAATAGCCTGACCAATGGAACCGACACCAATGAGTACAATCACATCTTGCATAAGCACAGCACCTTTAAAAACTAGCGGTGAGGATATTAATCACATCTTCTTGGGTGAGATCGACAAATCCGTGCATAACACCATTGCGGCAGGCAATGCGAGCCATTTCAGGAAACTTCTCGGTTCCCAAAACGCCGCAATCCCGTAAACGTTGTGGCAAGTCACAGGTTGTAAAAAAGAGGTGTTGTAAAGCCGCAATGCTTTTTTTGCCCATCTCCAGAGGACTCTCGTTGTGTGCTAGACCCAAGACATTGGCGCCAAATTCCGCGTACAGAGGGGCACTCTTGGCGTTGAGGCAATAGCTAAGATAGTGAGGCAAAATAATGGCCAGACCCAATCCGTGGGTTATGTCGTATTTTGCCGAGACTTCATCTTCTATCCAGTGGCACATGAAAGGCGTTCCCTTGGTCGGACCGAAGGTAAAGCCGGACAAGGCCCAGGAAGAGGCCCACATGATGGAGGCTCTGCTCTCATAGTCGTTGGGTTTTTTGAGTACAATGGGCAAAGCATTGAGTATGCTCTTCATAAACCCCTCAATGCAGCGCAGGTGTGCCTCGAGGTTGGGTCGCATGAAGTAGACCTCAAGGTAGTGGCTAAAGGCATCGATGGCTCCGCAAGCTGTTTGGAACATGCTGACCGAAAAGGTCTGGGTGGGATCCAAGAATGAGGCAACGGGATAGAGTTGGGGATGAAAAAAAGGCTGCTTATCGAGGGTTTCTGTATTACTTACACCAGTTTCCAAGTTTTTGTATTTAAAAAAGACACTAAAAATGCGTTAGCAATTTTCATGCAAACATTGGCATGAATTTTGCTTGCCATCTCAGCTACGATTTTTGGGCGAATTCTGTTGATTTAAGGCTCTCTGTCAACTGCCTGTATTGGCAAAAAACCGTATCTTCTTCACAATTTTACTGAAGGTCGTCGAGAACTCCTTGGAATTTTCTTCATTCTGCAGCTCTGCTGCGAAACTGCGCAAAAATAAATCCTGATTGATCGCCTTTCCAACTTCGTATCGCCGTTCTTGGATACTCAAATCCCTTAGAGACTTGAATACTGGATCAATCCAGGGAAGAACGCTAAGAACGCTGTACGCAATGAGTTGGATATTGATAAGCCGTTCAATGCCCGTTACAGACCTCAACAGGTAGTCTGTAAGCCCCCAATGGGTCTTCAGCTCCAGGTACGTGACCTCTATTGACCAGCGAAGGGAATAACACGCAAAACATAAAGTTTCCGGCATCTCTGCAATCATTGCCTTTGCAACTTTGTCCGTGA
>JAFSVD010000023.1 GCA_017450275.1 Desulfovibrio sp.
ATTTTCAGGGCAATCTGCCGGTCTTTGCACGTATCATTCGTTCCTTTCCCCGTGACACAATCTCGTTTGAGGGATGAGGCAAAGTGGGTAATCCACCAAAGACAAAGATCAACATTCATGGCATGCCTGCTCGTGAGAGAGAATATGCCTCACGCGATCGCGGTCATGTCACTTGAAGGAGTCAGACTGCTTGATGGTGCCGATTCAAAATGACACAAAAGTTGCACAGGGGATGTTTTAGAGATGGGGGAGGCCGCCCCACCCCGACGTGGCTGGATATATTAGTGGAAAGGTAATATGAAGAAAGAAAGCGTGTTGGCGCGTATTCGCGCTCAGGCCGAGCCGCTTGTCCAGGCGCAGGGGCTTGTTGTCTGGGGCATCGAGTGTGTTGGTTCCACCAAGACCATTGTCCGTGTCTTTATCGATCGGAAAGCAGACGATAGCGCACCGGAATCCGCCCTCGAGGCTTGTGATGCGCAGGCCTCTCCAAACGGGGTTTTGCTCGATCAGTGCGAATTGATTGCCAAGGATCTTGGGCTTGCCCTGGATGTAGAAGATATCTTCCCAAACGCCTGGGTGTTGGAGGTTTCAACACCAGGCCTCTCACGCACCTTTTTTACGCTTTCGCAGATGCGTCCGTATGTGGGGGATGTGGTTGAGGTGCACCTCACATCCCGCTACCCCAAGGAAAACGGGGCTCTCTTTTGGAGGGGGCTCTTGAAAGAGGTTCTCTCTGATGCCTTTGTGATTGCGCCCGTTCGCATCGATGAGAACGATGCCATCGAGGTCGAAGAGCGGGATACGGTCTCTCTTCCCTGGAACCTGGTCAAAAAAGCAGCACGACGGGCTCTTTTCCCAAAACCAGCAAAACCCGGAAAAGGAAGAAAAAGTAGCTGAACACCTTGGATTTTGCACGAAATCGTCCTCTCCGTGCATCCTGCCTGACGTATGATCACAGGAGGCTTGGGCAGTATTTTGTGCAAATGTGCCAAAACTGCACAACACGGCAGGATTTTTTGTACCAAGGGTTGACCCTTGGTGTTTGCAGGCGAGGGGATTACAGTTCTCCAAAAATATCACGCCACTCAGGTGGTTTGGTATTTTTGCTCGTAATCAGTCTCAGTTCAGATGGCATTTTTGCCATCTGAACTACGTTGGCAGAGTTTGTACGCTCTTTGTACAAACTGATAAACGTTAATCAACATCAGAATGCCTCCTCAGTTTTGACCTCTTGAACGACATGCTGCAGACAAGCCAGAGAAAGGTACGAAACGGGTCTGTCGTTTTTACGATCTGCCAACATTGACGAGAGGAGCCATGGTATTTCCATGCGTCACAAGGCTCTTGCAAGGCTTTGTATAACAGGAGTTAAATATGGCTGTTCTTGTTGTGGATAAACATAAAAACCCACTTATGCCGTGCACTGAAGCACGAGCCAGATGTCTTCTGGATCGCGAAAGAGCACGTATTCACAAACTGTATCCGTTTACCATACGTATTGTTGACCGTTTGGTTGAAAATAGTGTGGTTGACGGAGTCCAAGTAAAAATTGATCCCGGGAGTAAAGAAACTGGCGCAGCTCTTGTTCGTACCGACGATGACGGAACACACGCTTTAAGTTTGTATTCGATTACCCATCGAGGCGATCAGATTCACAAAAAAATGCAACAACGAGCAAATTATCGGCGGCGTCGTCGATCAAAGAATCTTCGTTATCGTTCACCGCGTTTTAAAAACAGAAAACGTCGTGTTGGTTCTCTTCCTCCCAGTCTTCAACATCGTGTCGATACAGTTGTTTCATGGGTTAAGCGCTTAACAAAACTGGCTCCGGTTACCGGAATATCGATGGAACTGGTTCAGTTTGACACACAAAAACTGCAAAATCCAGAAATTTCAGGTATTGAGTATCAGCAGGGAACACTGTTTGGTTATGAAGTGCGAGAATATCTCCTTCTGAAATGGGGACACAAATGTGCCTATTGCGGAAAAGAAAATATCCCGCTTGAGGTTGAACATATCATTCCCAAAGCTCATGGTGGAAGCAATCGCATCTCGAATCTGACCTTGGCCTGTCATGAATGCAATCAGAAAAAAGGCGACAAACCAATTGAAGTCTTTTTAAAGAATAAACCGAAAATTTTAAAAAAGATACAGGAACAATGTAAGACACCACTCAAAGACGCAGCAGCTGTAAACGCAACACGTTGGAGTCTGTATAATCAGCTCAAAAAGTTTGGTCTTCCAGTTGAAACCGGAACCGGCGGACAAACAAAGTGGAATCGTACACGGCTGAACATTCCAAAAGAACACTGGCTCGATGCAGTCTGTGTGGGAACGGTATCCAACGTCAGCGGTATAAATAAGCCTGTTTTATGTATCCAATGCTATGGACGTGGATCGCATCAAAGAACAAGAGTTGATAGCCATGGTTTCCCAAAAGGACACTGCATGCGTACAAAAAGAGTGCATGGTTTTGCAACAGGCGATATTGTATTTGCACAGGTACCAAAAGGGAAAAAACAAGGTGAATATATCGGTCGAGTTTCTGTTCGACAAAGCGGTTCTTTTGATCTAAAAACCGCCAGTGGAAAAATAGAAGGCATTTCCTGGAAATACTGTCGTTTACTTGCTAAAAACGATGGTTATTGATATTCATACGATAGTTTAAAAAAGTGAGAAAAGATGTATGGCTACTCCAGAGGTATATCCAGCCACGGCGGGGCGGCCTTCCTCAGAATGTACGCTGTTTCCAACTATCCCTAAAACATCCCCTATGCTACTTTTGTGCCATTTTGAATCATTACCATCAAGCAATCTGACTCCTTCAAGTGAGATATCGCGATCGTGTGAGGAATTTTCTCACTCACGAGCAGGCATGCTGGTGGATACCCCTCTTTGCCTCATGCCTCAAACGAGCTTGTCCACGGGGAAAGGAACGTGTGATACGTGCAAAGACCGGCAGAGTGGCGTGATATTTTAGGAGAACCGTAATATGAATTTTGAATTAAAGAAGGCAATCGATCAAATCAGCAAAGACAAAGGCCTTGATCGTACCATGCTTGTGACAACGCTGGAAGATGCGGTGCGCACCTCGGTGTTGAAACGTTTCGATGACGATTTGGATGTCGAGGTGAATTATAACGATGATACCGGTGATATAGAGGTCTATCAGTTTAAAGTCGTTGTTGAAGATGGAGATGTTGCCAACGAGAACACGCAAATCGCCCTGACAGATGCCCGTGAACACGATCCCAATGTCCAGCTCGACGACGAGGTCGGCTTTCGGATCAAGATCCAGGATCTGGGGCGCATTGCAGCCCAGTCGGCCAAGCAGGTGATCATCCAGCGCATGCGCGATGCCGAGCAAGGCATCATCTACGATGAATACATCAATCGTCGTGGGGAGATCGTCTCTGGTATTATTCAGCGCAGAGACAAGGGCAATTGGGTTGTCAATTTGGGACGAACCGAGGCGATCTTGCCCAGGGATGAGCAGATCCCCAGAGAACACTACAAGCGCGGTGAGCGCGTCCAGGCGCTGATTATTGATGTGAAGCGGGAAGGGAGAGGGCCACAAGTGGTGATTTCCCGGGCGCATAGAGATTATATGGCTGCGCTTTTTCGCCGTGAGGTTCCTGAGGTCGACGAAGGCCTTGTCCGCGTGATGGGGGTTGCGAGAGACCCGGGATTACGAGCAAAGGTTGCGGTCTATTCCAAAGAGCGGGAAGTCGATCCTGTTGGCGCCTGCGTTGGGGTTCGGGGAGCTCGCATTCAAAATATCGTGCAGGAGTTCCACGGCGAGCGGATTGACATCGTTGTGTGGAGCGCCGATATCGCCACCTATGCCCGCAATGCCTTGGCGCCAGCCTATGTCACGCGCATTGTTGTCGATGAAGAAGAAAATCTGCTGGAAGTGATTGTGCCCGATGACCAATTGACCAATGCCATTGGCCGCAAAGGGCAGAATGTGAAGTTGGCAGCTCGTCTGCTCGGCTGGAAGGTCGATATTTTTACCGAAAGCCGGTATAAAGAAGCCAATGCTATCGGCCATGGCCTGCAGCAGGTGGCGAGTGTGGCTGAGGTCTCCATGGAGACCTTGCTTGCTGCCGGTTTTACCTCCTTGAATCAATTGCGGGCTGCGAGCGACACCGAGCTTGCGCAGCGCCTGCGTATTTCTTCTGCCAGAATTGCGGATCTCAGACAGGCCATCAATTTCCTGGCACCTGTTGTGGAACAGCAGATGGAATCGTCAGCGGTTTCTGATGTTGTGATGAAAGCAACCAAGAGAACCAAGGAAGAGAGCGACAGGGAGCTGGCAAAAAACGAAGAAGAACGGGAACTTCGCGAAGCGGCGGAGGAGGCGGAAGCGGCCAAGGCTGCGGAAGCGGACGAGGATGATGAGTATGTCGAGGTCAAACAACCTGCCTCTCCGATAGCAACGAATGCTGCCGAGGATACGGGCAGTCGAACGGAGTCGCACTGACAGATGACAGCTTTGAGTGAGACCACAAAGACAGGACCTGAGAGAATGTGCGTCATCTGTCGCAAACGTTTTCCCAAACGAGAGCTTGCGCGCTATACGTTGTCGCCTCACGGTGTCTTGTTGAACGATGAACGGCAAAACAGCCCGGGCAGGGGCTGGTATCTCTGTTCGGATACGCAGTGTGTCCAAAAATTTCCAAAATTCCGAGCCAGAACACAGGGGAGAAGGGGGTAAGTCTATGGCAGCAGATCGTGTGAAACTGAGAGATATTGCTTCAGAAATGAAGATACCGGTCGACGAAGCGCAAAACTATGCGCGCGATTGTTTGCATATGACCGGAAAAATCACGTCCATCGTCGCCCAGGACAGCGACAAATTGCGCCAGTACATCAAAGAACAAAAAGAGCGGAAGGAAAGCGAGAAGAACAAGCCTGATGTTATTGTCAGACGGCGCAGGGATTCTTCACGCTCAAAAGACGAGGCCATAGCGCGCGAACGCAAGAGCGAAGACAAGCCCCAGCAAAGCGAGAGCGACGAGGCCAAGAAAGGCCGTGCGGTTTCGGAGAGTCAGAAAAAAAGGGTGCGCCAGGAAGGCGATCGCAAAAACCCCGATCTTTCCAAAAAGGCACGCATCATTGCTCCTCCTGCCCCGGAGCAAAAAGCGCGTGTCATCAGCCTGCCTGGCCAGCCCAAGCCGGTTGAGAAGGCGAAAGAGCCCCAGGAGAAGTCTATCCCCCCTGTCTCTGAGGCTCCCAGCAAGGAAGCCGCAGCTCCTCTTTCTGACGCTGCCCAGAAAGACGTCGACGCTGCGGAAAATAAGACCAAGCTGCTTCGTCGCCAAACGCCCGATGCCTCGGCTGTGCCCGAGGGCTCTTCAGCCCCCACTCTCCCCCAGATGGCTGCGCCACAAGCCGATGCCAAGCCCGAAGGGGATGGATCAGCGCAGGAGGATGCGCCAGTGCGTGAGGCGCCTAAGGCCAGAAAGATCGAAGAACCCCAGGCACCCAAGGTGCGCATCATCTCCCGGCCAACGGTTCCACAGCCCCAGGCAAAGGACGATCGCCGCAGCGACCGCGACAAAGGCAAGGATCGTGGGGGACGCACGCAGCCCAGTGGAGGCAGGCGCGACCAGGGGCGCACGCAGCGACCCGGCACATTCCGCCAGCAGCAACCGGTTGCCATGCCCGATATGCAGGAAGCCCAGAGTAAGAAAAAGCGCATGAAAGGGCGCCGTACTGTTGATTTTCAACAGGGCGATTTTGGGCAGAACGAGGAAGATGATGTTCCACGCATGAACCGCAGCCGGGGCAAACGGAAAAATCCCAGACAGCAGCGCCCCGTGCAGCAGGTTGTGACCCAGCCCATCAAGGCGGCCAAGCGGAAGATCAAGATTGTCGAGGTGATCACGGTTGCGGAAATGGCCAAGCAAATGGGCTTGAAGGCCAACGAAGTGATCAAGGTTCTCTTCACCTCCTTCAACATGCCTGCCACCATCAACCAGACGCTCGATTTCGAAACAGCCTCCCTTGTTGCCACGGAATTCGACTACGAAGTCGAAAAAACGGGCTTTTCGGAAGAAGAATACCTGGCCTCCAAGGAAGAGGATTCTCCTGAAAGCTTGAAGCCCAGACCGCCGGTTGTCACCATTATGGGGCACGTCGACCACGGCAAGACCTCGTTGCTCGATGCGATTCGCAAATCCCATGTGACCAGCGGCGAAGCCGGTGGCATCACCCAGCATATCGGCGCCTACCATGTGAAGACCAAACGCGGCGACATTGTTTTTCTCGATACCCCAGGTCACGAAGCCTTTACCGCTATGCGTGCCAGAGGTGCCCAGATAACCGACTTGGTTATTCTTGTTGTTGCCGCCGACGACGGCGTCATGGAACAGACCCGCGAGGCAATCAACCACTCCCGCGCTGCCAATGTGCCGATCATGGTTGCCGTGAACAAGATCGATAAACCAGGCGCTGATCCCGATCGCGTGCTTCGCGAACTCGCTGCCTTGGGGCTGCAGCCGGAAGATTGGGGCGGGGACACCATTGTGGCCAAAGTGTCCGCAAAAACACGGCAGGGACTCGATGAGCTTCTGGAAATGGTGGCCTTGCAATCGGAGATCATGGAACTCAAAGCCAATCCCGACAAACCCGCCCGCGGCCATATTGTAGAAGCCCGTCTGGATAAAGGCAGAGGTCCTGTGGCCACGGTGCTCATCCAAGAAGGCACGCTCCACCACGGAGACACCTTTGTGTGCGGTCAGTATTCCGGTCGCGTACGGGCGCTGTTGACCGACCAAGGCAAGAAGGTCAAAGACGCAGGTCCCTCCATGCCGGTCGAGGTACAGGGCATTGAAGGGGTGCCGGAAGCAGGCGAAGAGTTCATCGTGATTCCCGATGAAAAACTCGCTCGCCGCATAGCCGATGCCAGAGCAACCAAGCACAGAGAGCGGGAACTCGCCCGTGAATCACGGGTGACGCTCGAAACCTTCCTGGCGCAGCACGCGGGCGATCAGGAGACCATGACCCTCAACCTTGTGGTCAAGGCCGATGTGCAGGGCTCGTTGGAGGCGATCACCGAAGCCTTGAACAAGCAAAGCACGGAAAAAGTGGCTGTGCATGTGGTGCACGGTGGAACCGGGGCTATTTCAGAATCGGATATTCTGCTCGCCTCTGCTTCGCAGGCCATTATTATCGGCTTCAACGTGCGGCCGACCGCAAAAATCAAAGAAGTGGCTGAGCGCGAAAACGTCGACATCCGCTTCTACAATATCATCTACAAGCTTGTGGAAGATATTAAGAGCGCCATGGCAGGCCTTTTGGCGCCAGTGCAAAAAGAGGTCTATCTGGGACAGGCCGAAGTGCGCAATATCTTCAACCTCCCCAAAATCGGTGCTATTGCCGGCTGCTATGTGGCTGACGGCAAGATCCAGCGCAATGCCGGCGTACGCCTTTTGCGCGACGGGGTCGTTGTCTACACCGGAAAGATTGCCTCTTTGAAACGCTTCAAAGACGACGCCAAGGAAGTGGTCAAGGGCAATGAATGCGGTGCGGGTTTGGAAAATTTCAACGATATCAAGGTTGGCGATATCATCGAAGCCTTTGAAACCGTTGAAGAAGCCGCGAAGTTGTAAGATATGCCAGCGCTCTTTGGCGTTCTCACTGTGGAATTCAGTTTGGATGGCAACGACACGCTCAAGGGAAAACGGCGGGTGGCCAACAGCCTCAAGCAGAAGGTGCGCAACAAGTTTAATGTTGCGATCGCTGAAATGGGCACGGAAGATTCACTCACCCGCCTTCGTCTCATGCTTGTCTCGCTTTCCAATTCTGAAACGCATCTTCGCACCCGTCTGGACAATTGCTGTAGTATGATGGAGGCAGTGTGTCCGGAAGAAATGACCGAAAGCTCGGTGGAGATCTATGCCGCTGACTGACATTCCAGAACGCTATCGGGCAAAGGCAGACGAGCTTGCCCAAGCCTTTGCGAACCTCCCCAAACAGCCCATCGTCGTTGCAGGCCATGTGAATCTCGATGGGGACGCCTTGGGGGCGATGGTTGCCTGCGCGTATGTGGCCGAACAGGTGGGAGCGCAGCCATTTTTGTACGCTGTCAATGGTATTCCGGATTTTTTGGCCTTTTTCAGCCAGCCCTATCCCCTTTTGACAGCCAAGGATGGTCAACGTCTTCAGCCTGCGGCTGCCATACTCGTGGATCTTGGGGATTTTTCCCGGATTGGCGGCTCATTCCAGGATGAGGTCAAAGAGCTCCCCATACTCAATATCGACCACCACGAGGGGACGGGTATTGGAACGCTTGCCACCTGGGTTGAGCCCCGTGCCTGCGCGTGTTGTGAGCTTGTGGCCTATGTGGGGATAACACGTGGGCTATCGCTTTCGGGCTTGTTTGGCGAAGCCCTTGCCCTTGGTCTTGTGACCGACACCGGCGGCTTTGCCCACACAAACACCTCAGCGGAAGCCTTTGCGCTCGCGCACCTTTTAACGCAAGCTGGCGTATCCATCCCATTGCTTCGGGAAAAACTGGCCAACAATGTGCGGCATGAGCGCATGTATCTGTGGGCGCATCTTGTGCCAAAGGTCGTCTTTTCCTCGGAAGGCGCCCTTGCCCTGTGCCCAGTTGCCTTGGAGGATCTCGCTGTATGCGGAGCCAAAAAAGAGGATTTGGAAGGCTTTGTCGAATACATCCTCAGGCTGCAGGGGGTTGCTGTCGCCTGTGTTGTGCGTGAGGACGCCCCCACATCCTGCAAATACAGTTTGCGCTCACGGCGTGCCGATGTGTGTGCTGTTGCCCAAAGCCTCAACGGCGGTGGCCACAAAAATGCCGCAGGCGGCACCCTGTCGATGGATCTCTCTTCTGCCTGCCACTGCCTTACCACACACCTTTCTTCCCTCGATCTCTCCTTGTGAGAGAGGATTTTTTGACTTTAGCGTGATTAGCTTCTACACTATGCAACAGCCCCAATTACCCCAATTGCACGGCCTTCTGGTGGTCAACAAACCACAGGGCATCAGCTCCAACCACTGCCTTATGCAGATCAAACGCCTAGGGCAGAAAAAAATAGGCCATGCAGGCACATTAGATCCCATGGCAGAAGGCGTTCTTTTGGTTCTTCTTGGGCAAGCAACAAAGCTTTCGTCCTATCTCCTGGAAGGGGGCGGCAAGATCTATGCAGGAACACTCTTGCTTGGCCAGGAGACCGATACCTGGGATGCCGAAGGGACTGTTGTTGCTCAACACGATTGGCGTCGTGTTGATTCTGAAAGCATTTGTTCGGCCATTTCTGATTGGGTCAACCAAAACGAACAACAGGTTCCCCCCTACTCTGCAGCCAAAAAGAACGGACAACCGCTCTACCGGCTTGCACGCAAGGGGGAGCGTGTTGAACGCACAAAATCCATGACAATTCGTCAAGCGGAAGTGCTCACCCTTGACCTTCCGTATGTCAGCTTTCGAGTCCACTGCAGCTCGGGCACCTATATACGATCCCTCGCCCACAGCTTGGGGACGCGTTTAGGGTGCGGGGCTACCTTGACCGCCCTTACCCGAGAATACAGTCATCCGTTTGGACTCGAGAGCGCCCATAGTCTGGATGCCTTTACCACAAATCCCACAACCCTTGTCCAAGCACTTGTTCCTATGCATTGTGCCCTTCCCGATTGGCCACGATTGGCAGTGCCAGATTCTCTGGTGGATTGGATCAAAAACGGCCACAGTGTGCCTGTGTCTGCCTTAGGGGGCGACAATACGCATAGCCGGGCTTTTTTGATGCATAACGATTGCGAACTCGCGCTTGCACGCGTCGAGGACACGGACAACGGAGGAGAGTGGAAAATCATCCGAGGGCTTTGGGGGAGTGTATAATTCAACAGGAGAAAACGCTGTGGTTATGAGTACAATGGACAAAAAGGCTGTTATCGAAGCGCACGCCCAGCACGAAGGGGACACGGGTTCTCCCGAAGTGCAGGTTGCTCTTTTGACATCCCGCATTGAAGGCTTGACGGAACATTTTAAAAAGCATCCAAAAGATTTCCATTCACGGACCGGTCTTTTGAAACTCGTTGGGCGCAGACGGAATATTTTGAATTATTTGAGAAAGAAAGATATTCAACGCTATCGTGCCCTGATTGAGAAACTCGGTTTGCGGAAATAAATGGTGTGGAGGGGGAACGCTTTTCCCCCTCTTTTTCGTTGCAACGCGCGTTCGGATCAATGGGAAGGGGGATCCGGGAAAAGACACCCAGCGGGCGCCTTTTCCCGGACACCCCTTCAACACTCAGCATCGCTGTGTGAGAGTGTGGTTTGTGCGTAGCCCATGCCGAACGCATAAAGAAACATAGGGGGGAGAATGACCTTCGATATTTTTTCACCAAGCAGAGTGTACGCCAAGGTAGGCGATCAGGAGATTCTTTTTGAAAGCGGCCGGCTCGCCAACCAGGCCGATGGGGCTGTGTGGATTCAATGCGGCGGCACGGTTGTCTTGGTCACCGTGTGTTCCCAGGCCTTGGACTTTGACAGGGGCTTTTTCCCGTTGACGGTGGAATACAGCGAGCGGATGTATGCGGCAGGCCGCATTCCCGGCAGTTTCTTCCGCAGAGAAATAGGCAGACCGAGCGAGCGGGAAACCTTGGTCTCCCGCGTCATCGACAGACCTATCCGCCCCCTCTTTCCCAAGGATCTGCCGCTCGAGGTGCAGGTTTTAGCCAATGTCATTTCCCAGGATACGGAAAACGAATCGGATGTTTTGGCCTTGACTGGCGCATCCGCTGCGGTTTTGCTCTCCCCCCTCCCCTTTGCAGGGCCTGTTGCCGGTGGCCGCGTTGGCCGCATCGATGGGCAGTTTATCTTAAATCCCACCTTTGAACAGCAGAAGGTGAGCGATATCAATATTGTCTTTGCCGCAAGTCGCGATGCCTTGACCATGGTTGAAGGCGAAGCCCTCTTTGTGCCTGAAGACAGCATTATCGATGCCCTCGAATTCGGGAAAAATGCCATCCAGCCTCTGCTCGATGCGCAGGAAAAGCTCGCCAGTCTCTGCGGCAAACCCAAGATCCCCTATGCGCCCAAGGAAGAGGATGCCGCCTTCGTCCAACGGGTGCACGATTTGGCCAAAGAGATGGGGATCGAAGAGGCCATGCGGGTGCCGGAAAAACTGGCCAGAAAAGAGGCGCGCAAAGAGGTTCGCACAAAGGTTTTGGAGGCCTTGGCGCAGGATCCCAATCTTGAGCTCGATGAGGCCATGACCAAGACAGCGAGTGACATCATTGCCGATGTCGAAAAACACGTTGTCCGCGATCGCATTGTGAACGAGGGCATTCGCATCGATGGACGCGATACCCAAAGCGTGCGTCCGATTCAAATCGAAACCGGCGTTCTCCCCCGAGCCCATGGTTCGGCGATTTTCCGCAGGGGCGAAACCAAGTCGCTTGCTGTGACAACCTTGGGTTCAAGCAGCGATGAGCAAAAAGTCGATTCGCTCATCGGGGATGTGAGCAAACGCTTTATGCTCCACTACAATTTTCCGCCCTTTTCCGTGGGTGAGGTGAAGCCTGTCCGCGTTTCAAGACGGGAGATCGGCCACGGTGCCCTCGCCGAAAAATCCCTCCGCCCAACCATTCCCACAGATGAGAAATTCCCCTTTACGGTGCGTGTTGTCTCAGAAACCGTGGAATCCAATGGTTCCTCTTCCATGGCGGCTGTGTGCGGTGGGTGCTTAGCGCTCATGGACGCGGGGGTGCCTATTTCCGCTCCTGTTGCCGGCGTTGCCATGGGTCTTATCAAAGAAGGAGATCGGGTGATTGTTCTGACCGATATCCTGGGCGATGAAGATGCCTTAGGCGATATGGATTTCAAGATCGCCGGAACCAGGGAAGGGGTCACTGGCATCCAGATGGATATCAAGATCACAGGCCTCACCACCGATATCATGCGCCAGGCCATGCGCCAGGCTCATACAGCGAGACAATATATTCTCGACTGCATGGCCAAGGCCATCGATAAGCCGAGAGCGGAATTGTCCCGCTATGCGCCCCAGCATTGCGAACTCGATGTCAATCCGGATATCATTCGCCTGATCATAGGTCCTGGTGGCAAAAACATTAAAGCCATCACCCAGACAACGGGTGCGAGCGTTGATATCGATGACGACGGCCATATTGCCATTTTTGCCCCCACCAAGGACGCTCTCAACCAGGCCTATACCATGATCACCTACTACGATCAGCGGCCTGAAGTGGGGAAAAATTATACGGGCAAGGTGCGCAAAATCCTTGAGATCGGCGCCATTGTGGAAATTTTGCCCAATGTCGAAGCCCTTGTGCACATCTCCCAACTCGACAGCCGCCGCATCCAAAAAGTCGAGGATGTGGCGCGTATCGGCGACGATATGTGCGTGAAAGTCATTGAAATCGCGGGGGACAGAGTTCGGGCGAGCCGCAAGGCTGTGTTGATGGAAAATGAGGGACAGACCTGGACACCCACACCCCCCAAACAACGCTCCCAGGGCAAGGAAGGGGGGCGGTCTCGCAAAGAGCGGAGTCGATAGTGTCACATTTCATTCATATTCTAGAAAATAGAAATGTATGACCCGCACCTTAGCCTTTGGTTGGATGCGAGTCTCGATGAAGTGTGGCACACAAAGACGTGATACGACAGGGTAAGGCAAGGTTGCAAAACCATGCCTTACCCTTACCACCTATCGGTGATGCCAAGCTGGTAGCTCTGGGATGTGGTCGTACCCAGTCTATGGCAACTTTACCAG
>JAFSVD010000024.1 GCA_017450275.1 Desulfovibrio sp.
CTCACACCCCTACGGTAGAATGCACCTTTCAGGGGGCACTAGGATTTTTCTTCGACGGTGAAATGCGGGCTGTATGGTCTCAATCTTCAAGTCTTGCGCTCTGAAAACCGCAAAGTACCGTTGACCCGTGAGCGCATACCTCCTTACTACCCACAACCCCAAAAAAACGACTTTTTTGTGCCACAAAGAGCCAGCAATGGCAATGCACTGCAAAGGATCGTCCATGCTTGGAATACTCGACTACAATGCCGGCAACCCCCGAAGCGTTCTGCGCGCCCTTGCATCCCAGCGTATTGCGGCTTGCATCACCAATGATCCCTCGGAGCTCGAATCCGCCGATGGCATCATCTTCCCCGGTGTCGGCGCTGCAGGCTCTGCCATGCAAACCCTCACCCAAAGCGGCTTAGACACCGTCTTGCGGCACGCTGTGAGCCGCCATCAGCCGCTGCTTGGCATCTGTCTTGGCTGCCAGATTTTGCTCACCCAAAGCGAAGAAAACGCCACGCCTTTGCTCGATATTTTTCCAGGATCGTGCCGCAAATTCCCGGACAATGCCCTGCAAGAAGACGGAACACCGGCTCCCATCCCCCATATGGGCTGGAATACGGTTGTGCAAACAAAACCGTCCCCCCTGTTTGCCGATATTCCCCAAAACGCCTTTTTCTACTTTGTCCACAGCTATTATGTCTGCCCCCAAGCAGACCTTGTGCTCGCCCAATCAACCTATACCCACCCTTTTTGCGTGGCCTTTGGTCGAGACGGTTTATGGGGGGTGCAATTCCATCCCGAAAAAAGCGGACGGTGGGGTCTCACTCTTCTCGCCAATTTCGCACGCTTTTGCTCCCAACGAGGTCACCATGCTCAGTAAACGCGTCATAGTTTGCCTCGATGTTCGCAACGGGCGCCTGACCAAGGGAATCCGCTTTGCCCAAAATATCGACATCGGCGATCCGGTAGCCTTAGCCAAACGCTACTCCGAAGAAGGGGCTGATGAAATCGTCTTCTACGATATCACCGCATCCGCTGAAGCCAGGGGCATTTTTCTCGATGTGGTCACCGAGGTCGCCAAACAGATCTTCATCCCCTTTACCGTTGGCGGAGGCATCGATACCCTTGATGCCATGCACAGCGTCCTCGATGCCGGCGCAGAAAAGATCTCCATCAATTCGGCTGCTGTCAAACGCCCAAGCCTTATTACCGAAGGCGCCAAAGCCTTTGGTTCGCAGGCCATTGTGGTGGGCATGGATGTGCTCAGGGTTCCCAAAAGTGCCCAGATCCCCTCTGGCTACGAAATCGTGATCCACGGCGGCCGCATCAAAACAGGTCAATGCGCCCTTGCCTGGGCCAAGGAGTGCGAAGACCGTGGCTGCGGGGAGATTTGCGCAAATTCTATCGATTGCGACGGCACCCAAAACGGCTATGATATTGCCCTGATGGAAGCACTCGCCCAGACTGTGCATGTGCCGCTCATTGCCTCTGGCGGATGCGGACACCCCAAACATATGGCTGAGGTTGTTAAACACGGTGCCCAGGCAGCGCTGATTGCCTCGATTGTCCACTATGGCACCTTTACGATCAAAGCCTGCAAAGACATTATGGCTGGCGAGGGCGTATGTGTACGAATGCCGTGGTAGCAACCGTTGTCCCCAAACTCTGGGAATGGCTGAAAGCCCACAAAAAGCTCGCGCTCGCCTTTTCAGGCGGGCTCGATAGCCGTGTTTTGGCTGCGCTTATGCAGGAAGCTGGCTGTGACGTCGTGCTCCTCACTGTCACAGGACCACACATCGCAGCCGAAGACACCCAGTGGGCGCACGAGCAGGCAAACAAGCTGGGGCTTCCTCTGCGATCGACCACACTCGATGTGCACCAATTGCCCAAGATCACCAGCAGAGAACGCTGCTATGTGTGCAAAAAGGCCATGCTCAACACCTTGCGCACCCTGCTTACCCCTGAGGACAGCAACCGCATTGTGTGCGATGGCACCAATATCGATGACAGCAAGGGCTATCGGCCAGGCCGAAAAGCGCTCATCGAAGAACTTGTCTATTCGCCCTTGGCTCTTTCCCAAATCGGCAAAAAGCGCATCCGCGAATTGGCACAGCTTCTTCACCTTGACAATCCCACCCAAACGCCGAGCCCCTGTCTGCTCACGCGCTTTGCCTACGACTTACAGCCGGATCCGCTCCTCTTTCCCCATATTACGCCTGTGGAAAAAGCGCTTGCCGACCTTTTGACGCCCTTTTGGCCCAATCCCCTCGTGCGCCTGCGCTTTCTCCCAGAACCCCTTCTCCAGATCCCAGAACACCCCATGTTTTTGCGCCCAAGCATCACCGCCATTCTCGCAACCCACAATCTGCTGCCCTGCCGATTGCTGTGCACCGATACGGTGAGCGGCTTTTTTGACCAAACCCTGCCCGATTGTGCAACACTTCCCCTTCTCCAATAAGATGGCGCATCCTTTGGTTGACGAGAGGGGACGCATACTATACAAAAAAGATCTTTACATCTTTTGCGGAGGATACAATGGCTCATAAAAAAGTTGAACGCAGAAAGGAACTCGACCGTCGCCGTCAACGTCGCGAAGTGCGTCTGAAACAGCGGGAACGCCAAGCCAAAGAACAGGCCAAATCCTAAGCGCGGACGTGTTGAAATCCTATGCCAATCTACGAATATGAATGTCCCCAATGCGGACATGTCTTTGAAGAATGGGTAAAACTCTCCCAAGCCCACAGCGAAGAGCCGTGCCCACAGTGCGGCACCTTGTCTTCCCGCCGTATATCCCACACCTCCTTTGTCTTAAAAGGGGGAGGGTGGTATGTGACGGACTATGGGTATCGGAAAGACATTCATGAGGATGCCCAGGCAAAGCCCAAGGAAACAAACGCATCCGCAACCACGCCAGAGGCAAAAGCCCCTGTGGCTCCGACGCCCCCACCCAAAGCGGCTCCCTCTGCCCATCCGTAAGTCTTCAAAGACCATACCTTCTCCATACACATGTTTGATAGAAGGGCAACGCTCCCACGCTGCCCTTCTCCTTTTTTGTGCCAAATTTTCCCGGAGGTGCCATGATTGACCGGTACACCCGTCCCGCCATGGGGGCGATATGGACCCTTGAACGTCGCTATCAGGCCTGGCTCGAGGTCGAACTGGCTGTGTGCGAAGCGTGGGTGCAGATGGGAAGGGTTCCCCAAGAGGCCTTGGACAATATCCGCAAAAAGGCATCCATCGATGTCAACCGCATCCTCGAAATCGAGGAAACAACGCGCCACGATGTGATCGCCTTTCTCACCTCGCTCGAAGAAAAAATTGGGCCTGACGCCCGCTTTATCCATCTGGGCTGCACCTCTTCGGACATTGTGGATACGGCAAACGGTCTCCTCTTTGTCCAGGCAGGAGCCCTGCTCAAAGAGGATCTTGCAACGCTTTTGCAAGCCATCAAAAACCTGAGCTTCAAAACCAAAGGCATTCTGTGCATGGGGCGCACCCATGGCATCCATGCCGAGCCAACCAGTTTTGGGCTCAAGATGGCTGGCTTTTATGCGGAATTCACCCGCCACAAAAAGAGATTCGAAAGCGCGATTGCCGATGTTTCAGTTGGCAAACTCTCCGGCGCTGTCGGCACCTATGCCTTTCTCTCCCCGGAACTCGAAGCCCGCACCATGCAGATTCTGGGACTCGCCGTTGATCCCCACTCAACCCAGATCATCCAGCGCGATCGCTATGCCCACTTCTTTACGACCTTGGCTGTTTTGGCCGGTGGTATCGAACGCATGGCAACGGAACTCAGGCACCTGCAGCGCACCGAAGTGCACGAGGTGGAAGAGGGCTTTCGCAAGGGGCAAAAGGGCTCTTCGGCCATGCCCCACAAGAAAAATCCCATTTCCGCTGAAAATCTGTGCGGCATAGCCAGACTGCTTCGAAGCCATGCCCTCGCTGCTCTGGAAGACCAGGCACTGTGGCATGAACGGGATATTTCCCACTCCTCGGTTGAACGCGTCATCATGCCCGATGCGACAATTCTCGCCGATTATGCCCTCGCACGACTGACCTCCATCCTCGACAATCTCCAGATTCTCCCCGAGCAGATGATGAAAAATCTCCACTGCTCCTACGGGCTTTTCTACTCCCAACGCGTTCTCACAGCCCTTATTGCCACCAAGATGCCCCGCCAAAAAGCCTATGAAGCGGTGCAGAAATTGGCGATGGAAAGCTGGCAGACCCACACTTCCTTCCCCGATCTTGTGCGCAACGACCCCCTGATTGCCAAACAACTTGGCAAAGAGACGCTCGACTCCCTCTTTGACCCCTCTTTCTATCTTGCCAACGAAGACGCCATTTTTGCCAGAGTCTTTGCAGCCGAGGAATAGCCATGCAGGATATCACGATTGCCAAACAGCGCTTAGCCACCCTTCTCTACGAACGTTCCTACAAAGAAGGCCATTTCACCCTGGCGAGCGGCCGCACAAGCGACTACTATTTTGACTGCCGTGTCACAGCGCTTTCATCCGAAGGCTCCTGCCTCCTTGGCCAGCTCTTTACTGACTGCTTGCGCGATCGAGCGGTTGTGGGCGTTGGGGGCATGACCTTGGGGGCTGATCCGCTCGTCTCAGCCACAACCGTCTGCTCCTATCTCGCCAATCGCCCCCTCAACGGTCTCATTGTGCGCAAAGAGGCCAAGGATCACGGAACAGGGCAGTATGTTGAGGGCATGGGCAATTTTGCCAAGGGAGACAGGATTGCCGTGCTCGAAGATGTGATCACAACAGGAGGATCGGTACTCAAAGCCTGCCAACGCTTGGAAGAGCAAGGCCTTTGCATCGACTGCATCTGCGTGGTGCTCGATCGGGAAGAAGGAGGCAGAGAACGCCTCGAAAAGGCAGGCTATACGGTCTTTTCCCTCTTTACCAAAGAAAAGCTTCTCGCCTTGGCCAAAGCCTGAGTCTATGATCAGCCTGTTTCGCACAGCGCTCTGTCTTGGCGTACTCAGCACTCTGGCTCTTCTTTGTGCGAGCCCAAGCTTTGCCTGGCGTACACAGCTGACAGACACCATGCTTCCCGCCCACTTTGTGGCGGTCGACAAGCAGCGCAAGAAATTTTTCTTCTATGACAATACGCCCCTCACGCGAACCTATGAATTCACCTGCACAACCGGCAAAAACGACGGCGATAAAGAAGTTGTGGGTGACGGGAAAACGCCTGAGGGGATTTATTTTATCGAAAAAACGATCGATTCCGGGCTCGATTTTAAAGAATACGGCGGTGTGGCCTACACCTTAAACTATCCCAACCCCATCGATAGGCTCAGAGGGCGAACCGGCCATGGAATCTGGATCCACAGCAAGGGCTTTGGCCTTGTGCCAACGAGAGGCTGTGTGGCGATCGACCTGCCCGATATCGCTGTGGTTGGTCCAAGGCTTACCAGTGGGACGGCTGTGATTATCGCCGAAGCCATGGATATTCCCGCCTCCCTTCCCCCTAATCCAACCGCCCACGCTCTTGCCGCGCGCATGGAGGCCTGGGCCAATGCCTGGGCGCACAAATCCCCCATGCTCTTTGATTTCTACGATCCCCTTGCCTATTCCCAAGCCACAGAGAATTTTTCCCGCTTTCGCGCCAAAAAAGAACAGATCTTTGCCACCATTTCCTCCCTTACCATCACAACCCGCAATATCCATGTCCTGGAAGGGCCTGGCTACTGGGTCACATGGGCTGAGCAACGCTACAGCGCATCCAATCATCAAACAGAAGGCATTCGAAGACTCTATTGGCAGCAAGATGCCACAAAAACCTTTCGCATCGTGGCCATGGAATGGATTCCTCAAGTCCTCCCCCCTCTCCCCCAAAAGCCCATGGATCCACAAACAGTTCTGGCTTTAACCAAGAACTATACGACCTATCTCGCCACCAAGGATCCCTCCCTGCTCCCCCCTGTACACAATACGCCCTTGTTCCGCAAAACCCTTGTCCACGAATCAACTCCGCCACGTCTCCGTCACCAAGACGCAACAACGATGGAGACCGAACAAAATCTTCTTCTGGCTGATGAGGATACTGTCAAAGAATACCTTGTGACAATGACATGGGCTTACCATGGGCAAACCGTGCATCTGACCAGTATCCGCCACCAAGAAACCGATACAGGGCTTCTTGCGCAGTGGATCGAAGCGCAGTGTCCTGCTATCCAGCACTTTGTCGACACCTGGTACAAGGCCTGGCAAAAGATGGATCTGGCACGCTATACAGCCATGTACGACGACAATGCCAGACAGGGGAAACTGGTAGGGCGAGAGGCGCTCGCCGAAGAGAAAAAGCTCGTTTGGCAAAAAGCCAAACCCACAGCCATTAGCTATTCAGGTCTGCGCATTTTTCCCAAAGGTGACAAATTCTTTGTTGATATGGTACAAACCTATCGCGACAATCTTGGCAGAGAAGACACTGGTGTAACGAGCCTTCTTTTGCACTCTACCGGCAAAAACTGGAGCATTCTTGAAGAAGACTGGAAAGCACTCCCCTGACCCTCTCGCTTCACGTTCCAGGATGCCGCCCCACATTCATCCTGAGGGTGCCCTATGGAAAATTTACTCACTCAGATCAACTCCTTTGTTTGGGGGCCTGTTATGCTTGTTCTGCTTATCGGAACAGGCTTTTATCTCACCCTTGGCCTCCATTTTTTCGCCTTTCGCAATTGGATACCCGCCTGCATTTGCCTGTGGAACGGACGGAAGGATCAATCGGCCAAAGGGGAGATCTCGCCCTGGAACGCGCTGATGACCGCACTGGCTGCGGATATCGGAACAGGCAATATCGTTGGTGTGGCTACGGCCATTGCAATCGGTGGCCCTGGAGCCCTCTTTTGGATGTGGGTAACAGCTCTGGTCGGAATGACGACAAAATTTTCCGAAGTTCTTTTAGCCGTGCATTTTCGCGAAAAAACGCCTGCCGGCAACTGGGTTGGCGGAGCCATGTACTTTATCAAGAACGGGCTCGGCGAACGCTGGAAGTGGCTCGCAGCCGCCTTTGCCCTGTTTGGCATGATTGCCTCTTTTGGCATTGGCAGCATGGTGCAGGCCAACGCGATCAGCGTCAATTTGCAGAAATCCTTTGGCGTACCTGATTGGGCAACAGCCATTTTGCTTCTGGTCTTTGCGGCCATCATCCTGATCGGTGGCATTAAACGAGTGGGAACCGTGGCTGGCAAGCTTGTTCCCTATATGGCTCTGCTCTATGTCATCATGTGCTTGATCATTATCGGCATGCATATCACAAGCGTTCCCCGCATTCTTTGCTGGGTGATCACCGACGCCTTTACCCCAACCGCAGCCCAGGGTGGCTTTGCCGGAGCAACGGTTATGCTCGCCATCCGCATGGGCATGGCCAGAGGCATTTTCTCCAACGAAGCAGGCCTCGGATCAGCGCCTATGGCTCATGCTGCCTCGACAGCGGAAACCCCGCTGGTACAGGCCTCTATCGGCATGCTCGACGTCTTTGTGGATACCATCATTATCTGCACCATGACCGGCTTTGCGATCCTGGTCAGCACCACCAATGCAGGGGATCCGCTGTGGTCAAGTGGATTGAGCGGCGGCGTGCTGACGGCTGAAGCCTTTAAGCTCAATCTTTCCACCTTTGGGGAATACGGGGTCTCTATAAGCCTCACCCTCTTTGCCTTCACCACAGCCTTGGGCTGGTGCGTCTACGGGGAACGCTGCGTGATCTACCTCTTTGGCGACAAGGCGCAAAAAATCTTTCGCTATATCTTTGTTGCCTCCTTCGGCCTTGGCGCAGTCCTCGCTCTGGATATTGTGTGGCTCTTTGCCGACACAGCCAACGCCTTCATGGCCTTCCCCAATATGATCGGTATCCTTCTTTTAAGTCCGCTTCTCTTCCAAATCGTGCGCGAAGAAGTCAATCGAGACAATCGCTTTACCTTGTAGCAAAAAAAACCCGTCAAACAACGCCCTTGTTTGACGGGTTTTTTATATCCGATATCCAGAGCTTGGTTCCTCAATTTTTGGACAAGCAAGCCATTGACTTTCATTTATTTCAGTATAGATGGAGGTGATGTTCTAGAACTACCTTTGAGACATTTCACATGGATAATCGATTATTGTTTACTGTTCTGTTTTCACCCCTTCTGCTGCAATCACAAAAAGTTTCTGAAATCGTTTTTGCGCCATTACCATTCTTTTAAAAGAATCCTTGGCGTTCCTCCCAATCGTCCCTGCAAATAGCTTTTGCGGAGATTCGTATCAGACCGAACATCTTTGTATTCGCTCAAAGAAGTGAGGGTCGACGCTCCCGTTCCATCTTTTTCGGTAACCCACATTTCGTCGCATCGAAAGAGTTTTTTATCCAGAAGCAGCACGTCATGTGATGTCAGCAAAAGCTGCCTTCTTGAATCTGCTGAACAACTGGCAAGATAGTCTTCCAGCAATCTGCGCGTGATCAATGTATGGAGACTGCGATCACACTCGTCAATCACATAGACCTTCTTCGTGGTTTGGGAAGAAAGTTCAAGGAATACCGGTAACAGGTCAATCAAACGAAGTGCGCCATCGGACTCTTGACGGATTTCAAAGTGTACTTCCCCTCCATCTGGCTGTCGATGACAGGTGGCCAGTTTCATGGCTCTCAGCTCATTTGCTTTGCGCGTTACAACCCAAGCACGATTTGACTCGCCCAAAAGACGAACCGTACTCCCTTCTTGTATCTCTTCGTGCAGTTTGCTCTTTAAGGCATGAGAGAAGGGAATATTTTCAAATGGAATTTCCTTATACTCTAAATGCTCAATGCCGGTATCCAGATTTTGCAGCATTTGATTCATTGCTGCATAGAGTGGATGCTCTGCGCTCAAGAATTGTTCAAACGGACCAAAGCGCGAATCTGGTGCAATGAGTTCTAAGGTATTTTTGAACCAATCATAAATTTGACGAAATGTATCAATATTTTGTAAAACTGTATTTGTCAAAAACAGCTGATTTTCTCTCGTTCCTTTGAAAGCATAATCAAGAAACCTATCCTTCCTCAGGCTATCACCGAAGTTCGGTTTTCCATTCAGTCGGTAATAGAGAATTTTTTCACTTTTATTCGTAATCAGCTCTAGTTTTTCCTCTAAAACGGCCTTGCGAGTTACGACGAAGCTCAACGCATATATCTGTTCCTCAATAAGCAGCTCAAAGCTCAATCGAGTGGGATGATCGGCACACACGGGGTCAAGCATGAATGTGTCAACGGGAATCACGCTGTCGGGCTGAGTCCCTCTGACGACAAGGCTCTTTGCGAAGCGAAGCGCATGAAAAAAATTCGTTTTACCCGAGGCATTCCCACCATACAAAACCGCAATGGGGAGAATTCTTGTCCGATTACCGATATTTGCAAGCCTCTCTTTATGCTGACGCTCTTTGCTCGCAATCATCGAAAAGGAGGTCGGATTGCGGAAAGACTGCCAATTTTCGAGCGAAAAACGTATAAGCATCCACCGCCTCCTCAGTGATTTTTTCGTTCTCCTGACTTATACCTCTCTGCACAACCCCAAGCATCGGACGATCTTGCTCGCTTTTTCTGACACGCCCTCCTCCACGGAAAGAGAGGGCTTTGTCTCTTCTCTTGCAAGATCCCTACCCAAAAATGATTTCCGCCTACCACAAAGGGGATCCCTGTTCAAAACACAAAGAACAGGGATCCCCTTTTGTAAAGATGAGACAATCGCAGGCTCTTTTTCTCCAATCTGGCCGGGAAAAAATGCGTCAAAACAAAAGAGGTGCTATCGATTGTGGCTTGTTTCAACGGATTCTTTGCCCCAAAAAACCGTGCAAGGCTTGGCTTGCGCCAAATCCTCCAGGGGGATTTCTACTTTTTGTACCCCCATCTCCCAACTTGCCACCTGGTAGGGCTGAAAATTGACACGAATGCCTTCAGGCGTCAGGGTGAGGCTGGAGAAATTTTCCACCAAGGGTTCTGTCCCCCGATAGAGCATTTGGGTGCGCCCCATACCGTAGCGTTCCAAGAGACGCGAACGCGAAAGACGGCTCATAAGCGTTAAGGCGATATCGGGTCGAGCAAAGATGTCCGAAAGAGCCAGTCGCTGCCCGTTGATAAGGCTGTAATTCAACGTAATAACATCCAAATTGGGACGAGATTCGCCAACATGGTTCCACAGTTCAAATGTTATACTCAGGGCTTTGGGGGATGGTCGAGATATGGTGTAGTCGGCCTGCAGTTCTATGGGTTCATACGTAATCTGGGGGGATTGAAACAAGGCAAAATCAAATGTCTGCTCAAAGGCATCGGCGATTTCTGTCACCCATTGGCGAATATCGCTATCCACATCATTGCGACCAATGGAAGGATACACAATGGCTATGGACATGGCTTGGGCGTCCTTCGCATCCTTGTGCAAGGGTCTGCGCAACAAATGTTCAATGGTTCCTGGCACCCGTGCGCCAGAGATCGCCTCGCTCGCCTCTTTTTCACTTATGATGGCATTGGCTGGATCCGGCTTGGCACTCGTTCTTGCCTCAACCACGAAGGTCTGCCCAGTCTGGGAGAAATGTGATACGGCGTAGGATTTGCTAACTGCCAAAAACAAGATGGAACATACGAAAAAAAAGCACGGAACAACCGTGCAACAAGACGAAACCAATCTCATAATAAACCCATCTTCGCAAACAGCAAGAAAAACTCCGGATAAAGAGGCATGCCCACCAAAGCATACATTGCCCTCCCTAACTCCGTAGGGAGGGCAATGTATGCTTATAGACCAATGCAGTCAAGCAAAAAAATATCGTTAGCTCTTTGCCCCAAGCCGCAGCGCATTGGCCACACACAAAACCGTCACCCCGACATCGGCAAAGACCGCTGGCCAAAGTCCAATCATCCCCAGAGCCCCTAAGAGTAAAAAAAGCCCCTTGATGCCGAGTGCAAAGGCGATATTTTCCTGCGCCCGTCGCACGGTCTTTTTCGCAAGCACAATGGATGTGGCGATTTTTCTGGGTTCATCGTTCATGATCACCACATCCGCTGCCTCAAGAGCCGCATCAGTCCCCAAGCCCCCCATGGCGATACCCACATCAGCCCGTGCCAAAACAGGGGCATCGTTGATGCCATCCCCAACAAAGGCGAGACGGCCGTCTTTGGGTAGAAAAGAAAGAGCGCGCTCAACAGCGGCGACCTTCTCCGTTGGCAAAAGACCGCCCTGGTACTGGCTGATCCCAAGTTCCAAGGCCACCTCCGCAACCTGGCTCTCTGTATCGCCAGACAACATGAGTACGTTCAGACCAAGCGCTTTGACATCCCTCACGGCTTCCTTGCTCTCAGCTCGCAATCTATCGCCCAACACCAAGGTGCCAACAAAAGAATCGCCATAGCCAACAGAGACCATGGTTCCAGATCCATCCGCTTGAGGAGCCGCAATGCCAAAGCGGGCGAGCAGGGAGCTCTTGCCAACCACAAGACGTTTCCCCAAAAGCATCGCAGAAAGCCCTTCCCCGGCATGTTCGCTCACATCCGTGCACGCTTGTGTCTCCTTACCACGACAAGCACAAATGGAGAGAGCCAAAGGATGCAGCGAATGCTTTTCAACAGATTGCGCAAGAGCAAGGACATCCTCCTTACTGAAACCCTCAGCAGGAAGAATGTTTGTGACCATAAAGCGGCCTTCGGTCAACGTGCCGGTCTTGTCAAAAACAACGGTTTTCACCCTCGCAAGCGCCTCCAAAAAATTGCCTCCCTTCACCAAGATGCCCTGCTTTGAACAGGCTCCGATGCCGGCAAAAAAGGTCAAGGGAATGGAGAGAACAAGGGCGCAAGGGCAGGAAACAATCAAAAAGACCAAACCCCTTCGAACCCATGTCTCGAAATCCCCCAGGCCGAGCAAGGGCGGAAACAGCATAATGGCAAGAGCCGCGAAAACCACAATAGGCGTATACCATTTGGCAAAACGGGTGATATACTGTTCGGTGCGCGATTTTCTGGCCTGGGCGTGTTCCACCATATCGAGAATCTGGGCAACGGTGGAATCAACATAGGTATGGGTGGCAACAAGCTCAAGGCTGTTTGAGCAATTGATGGATCCCGCAAGAACGCTATCGCCAACTCTCACACGCTCTTGTTTGGTCTCCCCTGTTAAGGCGTGCTTATCAAGATGGCTTTCGCCCTGGGCAATGGTTCCGTCAACCGGTATTTTTTCCCCGGGACGAACAAGAATCCTATCCCCAACAACAACCTCTTCCGGAGCCAGGAGCATTTCGCGGGCATCCCGAATAACGTGCACAGAGGAGACCCGCAAATCCATCAGATGGGCAATCGATCGCTTGGATTTGGCAACCGCTTTTTCCTGAAAATACTCCCCGATGTTGTAAAAAAGCATGACAGCAACAGCTTCAGGGTATTCGCCAAGCCCAAACGCCCCAATGGTCGCAACCATCATCAAGGTGTTTTCATCAAAGAAATTGCCACGACTGATTTGTCGCACAGCGCGGGCAAAGACCGCATTGCCAAGGCATCCATAGCTTGCGATCAAGCCCAGACGCACAAAAAAGCTCTCTCCGTATCCTCCGTACAACAAAACGAGCATAAGGACAAAAAGGATGGCTCCCAATGTTGGCATCCATCCAAACGACACCTCCTCATCCTCTTCCTTGCTAGCATCCTCTGCTGTGAAAGAAAGCGCTGGAAGGGCTTTTTCCATGCTTGCGAGAAGGTGCTTGGGATTGATGGGGGATGTTGTCGAAAGCGAGAGCGTATGTGTCTTGGTATCAACAGCGCAGCTTGCAACCATCGGCAAGGAAGCAATGGTTTGGCGTATGCTTTCAGCAGATACTCCTCCCTGCTTGCCCTTATAGTGGAAGCGTATCTCCTGCCCTTGGCGAGGAAGAAGCAAGACATCGCCCTCGTAGCGGGCAACGATAGCGGCAAGGTCTTTGGCATGCGGGATGGGGAGATCATCCACAGAGCGAATATGCAATGTCTGCTGAACGATATTGATACTGCACTCCGCAATGCCATGCAGGGCGCGGATGTCAGCTTCGATTTTGGACGCACAATTGGGGCAGGTTAAGCCTTTGACGGTAAAGGAGTCTTCCATAGGGTTATTCCGTGATATGTTCGAGACCCAAGGAGAGAATGCTCTCCACATGGCTGTCAGCCAGAGCATAGAAGACAACCTGGCCTTCTCGCCTATAGCGAACGATATTGAGCAATTTCAGCGCTTTCAAATGGTGAGAGACAGCGGATTTGGTTACGCCCAAAACAGCAGCCAAATCGCACACGCACAATTCCCGAACAAGCAATGCCCGCAAAAGCTTTATCCTGGTGGGATCGCTAAAGAGCTTAAAAAAGGTTGCGAGATCTTGGGAGAGCGTGTCTTTTTGAAGAATCCTTCGGACATCCTCCACAGCCTCGTGATGGATGACATCGCTGTCACAGGAAGGAAGGGATTGGGACATAGAATTTCCTCATAACAGTAGTTGAGCAATTGTTCAACTACTGCATTGCCCCCAAAAAAAAGCATTGTCAAGCAAAAAATTTCCGCGTACAACGTGCCTTACGGTTTCGTCCTAGCAGTCTTTCCGCGTTTTGAGTTTCCCATGGTACAAACACTTCGTGTCGGCCTTTTGGCCACGTTTTTTGCCCTGCTGAGCATTGGGCTCCCCTTTGCGTATGCGCAAACCATCGAATCCCCGCCGATTGCAGACAAAGCATCGCTTGTCCATTTTGTCCGCAATTGTGTCGATGCCAGGATCGCTGAATTTATCGTGCATTACTCCAACGGCTTTGTTGGTGCCAATGACGACATCCTCTATTCCTGCAACCTCCCCCACATCTATTCCAAAATCATCGCTCAATCCGGGCGCACCACAAAGATTCTCTACAAATTGACCTTCTATCCCGGTATGCGCATAGCCGACGCCTATCGCTCAAACGATACGCGCAACCTGAATCCCGAGGAATGCCAAGTTCTGCGCATAGCACAAGCGGTCATCCATCAGGCAAAAGGCATGAGCCCTCTTCGGGCGGAACTCTTTTTCCACGACACCTTGTGCAAAAATATCACCTACTACACAAAGACCGCCAACAAAGGCATGCCAAGGCACGCAACAGCCATAGGAGCCTTGATCGATAGACGCGCCAATTGCCAAGGCTATTGCGACGCCTTCTATATGCTGTGCACCATGTACGGACTCAATGTTTCCATGCAAAGCGGAAAGACAGGCACGCAACGCCATGTGTGGAATATCATTGAATTGAACGGGAAATGGTATGCGGTGGATGTGACATGGGATGACAGCGATGCAACCCAGCGAAAAGGCATTTCCTTTGTCTCCCACAAATATTTCAACGCCCCCAAGGAAATATTGCGGACAACCCACAATTGGGACAATATCGACGAGACAGAATCCATTGAGCCCTATCTTGATAAAAACTATTTCTATCTCACTGATGAGGCTGACGACTTGACCTTTGGCCATTATTTCAACTCAGTTCAGGATGCCATACGATTTGTCTCAAAGTCTCTCATACGGAATAAACGATCCATTCGCGTTATGGCTTATAGAAACGATAAACGATTTGACGATATTAAACTCGTTAACGTTATTATCGATAGCAATTTAAAAAGAGCCAGAGCAGGGATATCCTACTACAATATTTATCAAAGACATGGAAATTACGCCTTCTACTCTGTAGAAGTTAAAATGGATCGCTAATATCTTTCTCTATGGCATCATACCTGACGGCCTTTTGTGGTCGTCTTTTTTTATCAAAAAAACAAGAATACGCATGCGAGGGAGGTGGCATTATGGAGAGCAAATCCCTGACAAAACCCGACAGCCAAGGTTTTTTTGGCGCCTATGGCGGGCAATTTGTGCCAGAAGAAGTGCGTGCACGCCTCAATGAGGTGAGCGATGCCCTGGCACAGGCTGAAAAGGATCCCCGCTTTCTCGAGGATCTTTCGCAGCTGTCCATCCATTACTCGGGTCGTCCTACACCGGTCTTTTTGTGCAAAAATCTCACACAAAGCCTTGGGGGTGCCTCCATCTGGCTGAAACGCGAGGATCTCAACCATTTAGGCGCGCACAAAATCAACAATACCCTGGGGCAATGCCTGCTCGCCAAACGTATGGGCAAAAAACGGGTCATCGCCGAAACCGGTGCTGGGCAGCATGGGGTTGCCACAGCTGCCACGGCTGCGCTCCTGGGGCTTTCGTGTACCATCTGCATGGGGGCTGTGGATGTCGAACGCCAGCATCTGAATGTCACTCGTATGAAGATGCTCGGAGCCAGCATACAGGTTGCCACAGCTGGCCAACGCACCCTCAAGGAAGCGGTGGATGAGGCTCTCGCGCTCTGGGTTGCGGATCCCGATATGTTCTACGTTTTGGGTTCAGCAGTAGGCCCTCATCCCTATCCGTACATGGTACGGCTCTTCCAAAGCATTATCGGCAAAGAAGCCAGAGAACAGATGCTCAAAGAATGCGGTCGACTGCCCGATCATTGTCTCGCCTGTGTTGGCGGCGGCTCAAACGCCATTGGTCTCTTTGCCGGTTTCTTAAACGATCCCACAGTTCAATGCATCGGCGTGGAACCAGGCGGCAGGGGCGATGGCTTGGGCGAGCATGCCGCATCGCTTTGTCTCGGCGAACCCGGTGTTTTGCACGGCTTCAACTCCTATATGATCAAGGATGCCCAGGGAGAAGCAGGCCCTGTCTACTCCATCTCGGCTGGCCTCGACTATCCTTCGGTAGGGCCTGAACACGCGCTCTTAAAAGACACAGGCAGGGCAAAATACGTCCGGGTAACCGACGAAGAAGCCTTAGAGGCCTTCTTTGCGCTTTCCCACCATGAAGGCATCATTCCCGCCTTGGAATCCTCCCACGCCCTAGCCTATGCCATTCGGCTGGCCAAAACCTTACCCAAAGACAAGATCCTTCTTGTCAATCTCTCTGGCAGAGGCGATAAGGATGTATCTCAGGTGGAAAACCTTTTGGAACGCGGTGTGTACAAACCAAACGAACACACGCTCTAGCCCAAAATCCTCGTGCAAACGGGGAAGGAGCCTTGCGTCCCATACCATCACCAGACAAAAAAACTCTCGCATCAATCCCGAAGGATTTCAGCGAGAGTTTTTTTACTCAAGAAAGGAAATGTCAAGCATTCCTCGGGAAAAGCAACCCATTCTGACTTTGCGTTGAGCTGAAATGACCTCAAGAAGGGCAAGGATTGGCGCGGATTTTCAGGGCAATCTGCCGGTCTTTGCACGTATCATTCGTTCCTTTCCC